>JAGNWH010000006.1:40042-48904 GCA_017986055.1 Limnohabitans sp.
AATGGCCGCTTCGAGCCCTTCGGAATACGAAAAGCCCCCAATCGGCAGCGCAGGGGACGCGAGCCAGATCAGTTGCAGCAGGCCCGAAGGCGCTGTGTCAGTGTTCATGCTTGCAGTCGGGGCCGTGCACATGGGGCGCGGCAGGGGCAGAGCGGATCGGGATGGCGATGCGCTTGGCGACGGTGGGGCTGGCGTGCTCGTGTGTGCCATCTGGCCCGTGAGCGTGGCTGTGCTCACCATGCCCTGCGTGCGAATGCCCACCGTGGTCGCCATAAGCGCCGCTTTCTGGTTCAAACGACTCTGTGACTTGCACCACGGTCATGTGCATGGCCCGCAGCATGTCGGCCAGCACATGGTCGGGCTCGATCTTCAGATGGTCCGGTTTCAGCTCGATCGGGACATGGCGGTTGCCCAAGTGGTACGCCGCGCGAGTCAGGTCGAACGGGCTGCCGTGCTCGGTGCAGGCGGTGATGCGCAGCACGGTTTGCGGCGCCGCCTCCACACGGACCAGCGAACCGTCTTCGGCCACCAGCACATCGCCGCCGCGCACCACGGTGCCTCGGGGCAAGAAGATGCCCAGCTGGCGCTGGCTGCTGTCCACCGCGTCAAAGCGGCTTTTTTGGCGGGTGTCCCAGTCCAGTGTGATGGTGCTGGCCCGCTTGACCAGCACGCTGGCCAGGCCACGGCCTTGGGGCATGAGTTTGGAACAAGTGATCATCAGAATAAAAAGTAGCGTTGCGTCATGGGCAAGCTGGTGGCGGGTTCACACACCAGCAGTTGGCCGTCGGCCCGCACCGCATAGGTCTGTGCATCGACTTCCATGCGGGGGGCGTAGTCATTGTGGACCATGTCTTTTTTGCCCACCTTGCGGATGTTTTTCACAGCCGACAAAGTTTTTTGCAGGCCATAACGCGCACCGATGCCCGCTTGCAAACCCGCCTGCGAGACAAAGGTCAGCGAGCCCCGAGTCAGTGCACCGCCAAAGCTGCCAAACATGGGCCGGTAATGCACCGGCTGCGGGGTGGGAATCGACGCGTTTGGGTCGCCCATGGCGGCCAGTGCGATGAAGCCGCCCTTCATGACGATGGCGGGTTTGACGCCAAAGAAGGCCGGCTTCCAGATCACCAGGTCGGCCCACTTGCCCACCTCGATGCTGCCCACTTCGTGGCTCATGCCGTGTGCGATGGCGGGGTTGATCGTGTACTTGGCGATGTAGCGTTTGACGCGGGCGTTGTCATGGCGATCTGTGTCGCCGGGCAAGCTGCCGCGCTGCTGCTTCATCTTGTGTGCGGTCTGCCAGGTGCGGATGATGACCTCGCCCACCCGGCCCATGGCCTGGCTGTCGCTGCTCATCATGCTGATGGCCCCCAAATCGTGCAGGATGTCTTCGGCTGCAATCGTTTCCTTGCGGATGCGGCTTTCGGCAAAGGCCAGGTCTTCGGCGATGGCCGGGTCCAGGTGGTGGCAAACCATCAGCATGTCCACATGCTCGTCCAGGGTGTTGATGGTGTATGGCCGTGTGGGGTTGGTCGATGAGGGCAGCACATTGGCTTCGCCCACCACTTTCAAAATGTCGGGCGCGTGCCCGCCGCCCGCGCCTTCGGTGTGAAAGGTGTGGATGGTGCGGCCCTTGAAGGCGGCCACCGTGTCTTCGACAAAGCCCGACTCGTTGAGCGTGTCGGTGTGGATGGCCACTTGCGTGTCGGTGGCTTCGGCCACGCTCAGGCAGTTGTCAATCGCTGCGGGCGTGGTGCCCCAGTCTTCGTGCAGCTTCAGGCCAATGGCGCCCGCATTGATTTGTTCGTGCAGCGCCGCAGGCAAAGTGGCATTGCCTTTGCCCAAAAAACCCAGGTTCATCGGAAAGGCGTCAGCCGCCTGCATCATGCGTTCGATGTTGAAAGGGCCGGGCGTGCAGGTGGTGGCAAAGGTGCCGGTGGCCGGGCCCGTGCCGCCGCCCAGCATGGTGGTCACGCCGCTGGCCAGCGCTTCGTCTATTTGCTGGGGCGCTATGAAGTGGATGTGGCTGTCGATGCCGCCTGCCGTCACGATCAGGCCTTCGCAGCTGATGATCTCGGTGCCAGGGCCAATGACGATGTCCACGCCCGGTTGGGTGTCTGGGTTGCCCGCCTTGCCAATGGCGGCGATGCGGTTGCCCTTGAGGCCAATATCGGCTTTGACGATGCCCCAATGGTCGACGATGAGCGCATTGGTCAGCACGCAATCCATCGCGCCCTCGGCATTGGTGCGTTGCGATTGCGACATGCCATCACGGATCGTCTTGCCGCCGCCAAATTTCACCTCTTCGCCGTAGCCACCTGCCAGCAAAGTGAAGTCTTTTTCAACCTCGATGACCAAGGCCGTATCGGCCAGGCGAACCCGGTCGCCCACGGTGGGGCCGAACATTTCGGCGTAAGCGCGTTTGTCGATGTGGGCCATGTCAGTTGCCTTTGCTGTTCGTGGTGTCGAGTGCACCGTTGGTCAGGCCTCTGAAGCCGTACACCACGCGGTCACCGGCGTAGTCCACCAGCTCCACGGTGCGTTGTTGGCCGGGCTCAAAGCGCACGGCGGTGCCCGATGTGATGTTCAGGCGCATGCCTTGTGCGGCGGTGCGGTCGAATTTCAAGCCTGCATTGGTTTCGGCAAAGTGGTAGTGCGAGCCCACTTGAATCGGACGGTCGCTGGCGTTTTGCACCACCAGCGTGCAGGTGCGGCGGCCCACGTTCAGCGCATGCTGACCGGGGTCAATCAAAAGTTCTCCAGGCGTCATGTCGGGCTCACTTTTTGCCGAAGTAAAACGCCACCGCCACCAAGGCGGCAGCGACCACAAAACCGAGTGCATCGGTGGCGTGCCAATGGGTGCTGCCCAGGCCATGGCCCTCGTGAGCCCAAGCGGTGTTGCCCAGGTTGGACAGTGCGAGGCCAAGTGTCAAAGTGAATTTTTTCATGTGTGATTCCTGGGGTTCAAACAATGGGTTGGTGCACGGTCACCAATTTGGTGCCGTCTGGAAAAGTGGCTTCGACTTGGATGTCGGGGATCATTTCGGCGATGCCGTCCATCACGTCTGCCCGCGTCAAAACGCTACGGCCTTCGCTCATGAGTTGCGCCACAGTCTTGCCGTCCCGTGCGCCTTCCATGACGGCGGCACTGATCAGCGCAATGGCTTCGGGGTAGTTCAGTTTGAGGCCGCGTGCTTTGCGGCGCTCGGCCAAAAGGCCTGCTGTGAAGATCAGCAGCTTGTCTTTTTCGCGAGGGGTGAGTTCCATTTTGGTGCGCTCTGGTTGAATTGGTGCATTGGATGATTTCAATGTAGCAAAGAGCGTGCCCCTTTATAGGGAGCCACTCAATTCCTAGGGAAATGGCAGTCCTGTTGGCGGGCGTCAGGGCATTTGCGTGGGTTGGCACGGTGATTGCAAGAGCAGGTTCAGCGTTGCAAGTCTCCGCGTGTTTGAAAACCTACTTTCCTGATTGGAGTGATCTCATGATGAACCGTCGTGGCAATCTCAAAGCCCTCGCAACTGCCGCAGCCTTGGTGGCGGGCAGTTTGACTTTCTCGGTCCAGGCACTGGCCGCTGACACCATCAAGGTGGGCGTGTTGCACAGCTTGTCGGGCACCATGGCCATTTCTGAAACCGTGTTGAAAGACACCGTGCTCATGGCCATCGACGAGATCAACGCCAAGGGCGGTGTGCTCGGCAAAAAGCTTGAGCCTGTGATTGTTGACCCCGCTTCCAACTGGCCTTTGTTTGCTGAAAAAACCAAGCAGTTGCTCGGTCAAGACAAGGTCTCGGTGATCTTCGGCTGCTGGACTTCGGTGTCGCGCAAGTCGGTGCTGCCGGTGGTGGAAGAAATGAACGGCTTGCTGTTTTACCCCGTGCAGTACGAAGGTGAAGAGCTGTCGAAAAACGTGTTCTACACCGGTGCTGCGCCCAACCAGCAAGCCATTCCTGCAGTCGACTACCTGATGAGCAAAGAAGGCGGCGCAGCCAAGCGCTGGGTCTTGCTGGGCACCGACTATGTGTACCCCCGCACCACCAACAAAATCTTGCGCGCGTACCTCAAGTCCAAAGGCGTGGCTGACAAAGACATCGACGAAAAATACACCCCGTTTGGTCACAGCGATTACCAAACCATCGTGGCCGATGTGAAGAAATTCTCAGCCGGTGGCAAGACCGCCGTGGTCTCCACCATCAACGGTGACTCCAACGTGCCTTTCTACAAAGAGCTGGGCAATGCGGGCCTGAAAGCCAAAGACGTGCCGGTGGTCGCTTTCTCGGTGGGTGAAGAAGAGCTGCGCGGCGTGGACACCAAGCCTTTGGTCGGTCACCTGGCGGCATGGAACTATTTCATGTCCATCAAGAACCCGGCCAACGACGAGTTCACCAAAAAGTGGGCGGCTTATGCCAAGGCCAAAAACATCGCCGGTCACAAAGACAAGCCTTTGACGAACGACCCGATGGAGGCGACTTACATCGGCATCAACATGTGGAAGCAAGCGGTTGAAAAAGCCAAGTCGACTGACACCGACAAAGTGATCGCAGCCATGGCGGGTCAGACCTTCAAAGCGCCCAGCGGCATCACCAGCAAGATGGACGAGAAAAACCACCACCTGCACAAGTCGGTGTTCATCGGCGAGATCAAGGCCGACGGTCAGTTCAACGTGGTGTGGAAGACACCTGGCCCGGTCAAAGCCAAGCCATGGAGCCCTTACATCCCCGGCAACGACGTCAAGCCTGACGAACCTGCCAAGAAGTGATGGGTTTGAAGGTCATTCCCGCGCAGGCGGGAATCCATGACAGTCAACGAGATGGATCCCCGCATTCGCGGGGATGACACGACACTTGTCATTCATGAGTTTGATGAACAAACTGTCATTCCCGCGCACGCGGGAATCCATTTCATGCCCAAGATTGCCTTGGCGAGCAGCTGCTGAACATGAGATGAGAAAAATGAAAAGATGGATTGTGAAAGGCGCGTTGATCGCCAGCGCGGTGTGGGGCCTGTCGGCCGCGCAAGCCCTGACGATGGACGAAGCCCGTGCCATGGCGACCGGAGAGAGCGATGCCCGCGTAGAAGCTTTGGCACAAGCGGTGGCGCAAGGCGATGACAAAACCGCCGCGTATTTGCAGGCGCTGGCCGACGATGTGGTCAAGATCGCCAAAGACCAGGTGCTGGTCGTGCGCGATGGCCAGGGCACAGATCCTGTGACAGGCCAGTCTGTCACCGTGCCCGCAGACGCCGAAGATGTGATGTTGAACAACCGCCTGCGTGGCGAGATCGACACAGCGCTGGCTGCCCTCAAGTTGTTCAGCGCCGATGTCAAGGTGCGCCGTCTGGCGGCCTTATCACTGCTCAAAGAGCCTGATGCCAGTCGCAAGCCTTTGCTGGAAAAAGCGCTGGCGGCTGAAAAAGATGCCACTGTGCAAAGCCTGGTGCGCCAGGCCCGTGCGGCTGCGCTGCTCAACAGCGATGCACCGAACGACCGTTTGCTGGCCGCTCGTGAGCTGGCCGACAGCAAACAGCCAGAGACCTTGTTGTTGCTCAACCAGCGCCTGGCTGATGAGCAAGAGCCTTCGGTCAAGAAACAAATTCAGACTTCGTTGGCCGCTGTGCAAGAAAGTTTGCGCTGGGGCGAGCGCTTGGGCGCGCTTTTCACGGGTGCCAGCCTGGGCTCGATCTTGTTGCTGGTGGCACTGGGGCTGGCCATCACGTATGGCCTGATGGGCGTGATCAACATGGCGCATGGCGAGCTGATGATGATTGGTGCCTACGCCACCTATGTGGTGCAAGCCTTGTTTCGGGATTACCTGCCCGCCGCATTTGACGCTTACTTGGCGGTCGCTATTCCGGTGGCGTTCATCACCTCGGCCTTGGTGGGGGCGGTGATGGAGCGCACCGTGCTCAAGCATTTGTATGGTCGCCCTTTGGAAACTTTGCTGGCCACCTGGGGCATCAGCCTGGTGCTGATGCAAGGCGTGCGCAGCTTGTTTGGTGCGCAAAACGTGGGCGTCGAAAACCCTTCATGGATGAGCGGCTCGCTGCAGTTGCTGCCCAACCTGCAATTGCCTTGGAACCGTGTGTTGATCATTGTGTTTGCCGCCGCCGTGCTGGTGGGCATGGCGCTGTTGATTGGCAAAACGCGTTTGGGCCTGTTTGTGCGTGGCGTCACGCAAAACCGCCCCATGGCTTCGTGCATGGGCGTCAACACCGCCCGCATCGACACCTATGCCTTTGCCTTGGGTTCGGGCATTGCCGGTTTGGCCGGTTGCGCTTTGAGTCAGGTGGGCAACGTCGGCCCTGATTTGGGCCAAAGCTACATCGTGGACTCGTTCATGGTGGTGGTGCTGGGCGGGGTGGGCCAATTGGCTGGCACCGTGTATGCCGCGCTGGGCCTGGGCCTGGTCAACAAGTTGCTCGAAGGCTGGACCGGCGCTGTGCTGGCCAAGATCTGCGTGCTGGTGTTCATCATCATCTTCATCCAGAAGCGCCCCCAAGGCATCTTCGCGATGAAGGGTCGCAGTGCTGAAGCGTGAATATGAGCATGAATATGACGTCATTTAAATTACCGACTCCTGCGCCCCTGTTGGGGCGCAAAGCCTGGATGGCTTTCTTGCTGGCGCTGATCGTTGTGGGCTTTTTGGCCCCGGTGCTCAATTTGTGGGTACCTGCGGGCAACCCCTTGCATCTGAGCGACTTTGCGGTGTCGCTGATCGGCAAGATCATGTGCTACGCCATTTGCGCCTTGGCCATGGACCTGATCTGGGGCTACACCGGCATTTTGTCGCTGGGTCACGGACTGTTCTTCGCTTTAGGTGGCTACGTCATGGGCATGTACCTGATGCGTCAGATCGGCCAAGACGGCAACTACAAAAGTGACTTGCCCGACTTCATGGTCTTTTTGGACTGGAAAGAACTGCCTTGGCACTGGATGCTGTCGGACAGCTTTGTGGCCACACTGATTTTGGTGGTGTTGGTGCCAGGCTTCATCGCCTTTGTGTTTGGCTATTTCGCCTTCCGTTCGCGCATCAAAGGGGTGTACTTTTCCATCATCACCCAGGCCATGACCTATGCGGCGATGCTGCTGTTTTTCCGCAATGAAACCGGCTTTGGTGGCAACAACGGCTTCACCGACTTCAAGCGCATTCTGGACCTGCCGATCGCCACCCCCAACATGCGCATGAGCTTGTTTGTCATCACGGGTGTCACGTTGCTGGGTTTCTATTTGTTCTCGCGCTGGCTGGTGGGCAGCAAATATGGCCGCGTGCTGCAAGCCATTCGCGATGCCGAAACGCGGGTCATGTTTTCGGGCTATTCGCCACTGCCTTACAAGCTGAGCATTTGGGTGATCTCGGCTGTGATGTGCGGCATTGCAGGGGCCTTGTATGTGCCGCAGGTCGGCATCATCAACCCCGGTGAAATGAGCGCGGCCAACTCCATCGAGATGGCGGTGTGGGCCGCAGTCGGAGGGCGAGGCACTTTGATCGGACCGATCGTGGGCGCGTTTTTGGTCAACGGGGCCAAAAGCTGGCTCACCGTGACCGCGCCTGAATTCTGGCTGTACTTTTTAGGGGCGCTCTTCATTGCTGTAACTTTGTACCTGCCGCAAGGCGTGGTGGGGCTGGTGGCCAAATTCAAGAACAAGAAAGGCGGTGCTGCATGACCCCCGATCTGTTGAAACAAGGCGCGCAGCGCATTGCCCAGTCGGCGCAACAGCGTGTGGAGTCCACCGAGTCGGGTGGCCGAGCTGCCGGTTATGGCCGTGTGCTGCAAGACGCCAAAGAGGTGGATGTGACGCATGGCCGCATCTTGTACCTCGAGGATGTGAGCGTGAGCTTTGATGGCTTCAAGGCCATCAACAAGCTGTCACTCGACATTGCACCCGGTGAGCTGCGCTGCATCATTGGCCCCAATGGCGCTGGCAAAACCACCATGATGGACATCATCACGGGCAAGACCCGGCCTGACGAGGGCACGGTGTTTTTTGGCAGCACCATTGATTTGCTGCGCCACAACGAACCCGAGATTGCCCAGCTGGGCATTGGTCGCAAGTTCCAAAAGCCCACGGTGTTTGAGCATCTGAGCGTGTTTGAAAACCTCGAGCTGGCGCTGAAAACGCCCAAAGGCGTGAAGGCCTCGATGTTCTTCAAGCTCGACTCACGCCAGAGCGATCGCTTGGCCGAGGTGCTGCACACCATCCACCTTGCTGACAGTGTGCGGGTGCAAGCGGGCACGCTCAGCCATGGTCAAAAACAGTGGCTCGAGATTGGCATGCTGCTCATGCAAGACCCCAAGTTGCTGCTGCTGGACGAACCCGTGGCCGGGATGACCGATCACGAAACAGAGCGCACCGCCGAGTTGTTTTTGACCCTGAAGGGCAAACATTCGCTGATGGTGGTGGAGCACGACATGGGCTTTATTCGGACCATCTCGGACATCGTCACCGTGCTGTGCGATGGCTCGGTGCTGGCCCAGGGCACGCTCGATCAAGTGCAGGCCGATGAGCGGGTGATTGAGGTTTATTTGGGGCGCTGATCAGGACGAGTCATCCCAGACTTGATCCGGGATCCATGTCCGATTCACCCGTACCGAACAAGTTGGTGCAAACACATCAAACAGAGAAAACATGCTCACAGTCCAAAACATTCACCAATACTACGGCGGCTCCCACATCCTTCGCGATGTGAGCCTGTCTGCCGAGCAGGGGCAAGTCACCGTCTTGCTGGGCCGCAACGGCGTGGGTAAAACCACCTTGCTCAAATCGCTCATGGGCCTGGTGCCGATCAAAAGCGGCAGCGTCACGCTGGCTGGGCAAGACATCACACAGGCAAAACCCTACGAACGTGCGGCGGCCGGTATTGGCTATG
>JAGNWH010000047.1:0-15269 GCA_017986055.1 Limnohabitans sp.
TGCACCAACGCATGGTTTTGTTGAAAGAGGCCAGCCCGGCCGCCATGGCCTGGCACCGTTTTTTGCTAAGCCCGCAGGCGCAGGCGGTGTTTGTGCGGCACGGCTACGCCTTGCCGTAATAATCGAGACCTCTTACTCCAACATGCCCATACCGGCAGACCCAGCGACAACCCCATGGATTGGCCCGCATTCACCGTATCGCTGACTTTGGCGGCTTTGACCACTTTGGTTTTGCTGCCACTGGGCTTGGCGCTGGCACGCTGGCTGGCGGTCACCGCTTGGGGCGGACGCCCTTTGATCGAGGCCTTGTTGTTGTTGCCTTTGCTCTTGCCGCCCACCGTGATCGGGTTTTACTTTTTGGTGGCTTTTGGCCAGGGCAGCCCGCTGGGAACCTGGCTGGCGGCTTCGGGTGTGCGCTTGGTGTTCACGCTGGAAGGCCTCTTGCTGGTGAGCGTGCTGGTCAATCTGCCCTTCATGGTTCAGCCCATTCAGCGCGCTTTTGCAGCAGTGCCGCACAGTTTGCGAGAGGCCGCCTGGGTCTCGGGCTTGTCGCCTTGGCAAACCTTTTGGCGCATTGAACTGCCCTTGGCATGGCCAGGTCTGTTGGCGGGCATGGCGCTCACGGTCGCACACACGCTGGGCGAGTTTGGTGTGGTGCTCATGGTGGGCGGCAACATCGAGGGCGAGACCCGCACCCTGTCGGTGTCGCTTTACGACAAGGTGCAAGGCATGGATTTGCAGTCGGCCCATGTGATGGCGCTGGCGCTGGTGGGCGTGTCCTTGCTGGCGCTGAGTCTGGTGCTGGCTTTTGACCGGGTGGGCCAGCGCGGCCGAGCCCTGCAGGAGCGCTGATGTCGGGCTTGCAAGTGCAATTGCAGTCAGTGACCCCGATTCGGTTGGACGCCGAATTCGACTGTGGTGCGGGTGAGCTGGTGGCTTTGGTGGGCCCCTCGGGCAGCGGCAAAACCAGCATGCTGCGTGCCATTGCAGGGTTATGGACGCCAGCCGATGTGCGAGGCCACATCCGTGTGGCAGGGCAAGACTGGCTGAATACGGCCACAGGCGTTCAGCTCAGTCCGCAGCAGCGCCGGGCGGGCCTGGTGTTCCAGCATTACGCCTTGTTCCCCCACATGACGGCACACGCGAATGTGGCGCTGGCCGCTGGCCCCGGCTGGACGGCTGCCGATGTGCAGAACTTGCTCAGTCGATTGGGTTTGGCAGCGCTCAGCCAACGCAGACCGGTTCAGCTCTCAGGCGGTCAACAACAGCGCGTGGCCTTGGCTCGGGCTTTGGTGCGCGTCATGCCCACGCCGCAATCCGCCTCCGATGTGCCAGACATCCCAAACCCTTTGCCAGGTGTTTTGCTGCTCGACGAACCATTTTCTGCCGTCGATGCCCCTACGCGGCAAACGCTTTACCGCGAGCTCGCCGCTTTGCGTCAAAAAGTGTCTGTCCCCATGGTCCTGGTGACGCACGACCTGGCTGAAGCCCGTCGCCTGGCTGACCGGGTGGTCATTGTGGATGCAGGCCATACCTTGCAAACAGGCGAGCCCTCAAGGGTATTTGCCAGCCCACGCAACGCCCGCGTGGCCGCGTTGGTGGGCATTCAGAACCACTTTGCGGGTCGATTCTTCAAAGACCAGCCAGGTTGGGCACGCCTGCGCTGGACAGAATCAGGCGCCAGCCAAGAGGCCATTGATTTGACCGTGGTCGACAAGAACAAGATCGACGACGACACGCCCGTGACCTGGGTCCTCAACGGCGAGCAGGTGGATGTGCTGGCCGATGGGAGCACGACCAATCAGCCAGAAACGGGCGCGACGCTTTTGCGTTGCCGACTGGTCGAAGTCCTGGCATTGGGTGAAATAAGTTTGTGCACGCTCACGCCAGAGGCATTGACCAGCCAAACCATCACCCTGAACCTGACCACGCGGTTATTGGGTCGTTTGGACGTCAAGGCCGGAGGCTGGGTCCAGCTTTTGATTGCGCCGGGCGCGTTGCACATCATGCCGGTGCGCGAAGTCGGCTGACCGACAACGTCCCGTCGGCTCCCAAGTGTGCCGACCAGACAAAACCACGCGAAAAAAACAAAACCCGCAAAGCCAAGGCTGTTGCGGGTTAGGACGGGGTGCCGCCACAAAAGGCAGGCACTCAAACTGCGAAAACGCCTCAGGCCATGAACACGGCGATGAAGGCCAGCAAGAAAATCAACACGGCGCCAGCGGCCGGAATGACCACGGGAATGTGTTTGACCACGTTTTCAACGGGATCGTCAGATGTGTGTGTGTCGTTGTGAGCAGACATGGGGAACCTCAAAACAAGAATGGCCGTATTGTAGCCAAGCTGGACTGGCATGGGCCTGACGGCCCTGGATCACATTAAAGCGTAGGTCGTGCTGGCCCTGAAAACGCTTTTGCCGTCGCTGGCTCCGGCCAGGTCGATCTCTCCAAACGCCATGGCTTTGCCCGCCCGCAAGACGCGGGCCGTGACAAGTGCATCCTGCCCCGACAAGGGCTTCATGAAGCTGCTGGACAACTGCACGGTGCTGCAAGGCCGAAACTGGCCGAAGTGGCTGATCAGGGCCAACACCATGGCCGTGTCGGCCGCCGCCATCATGGCCTGACCGCACAGCATGCCGCCCACGCGCGCGAGCTGATCGCTTTGCGGCAGGCGCAGCGTCACGCTGTCGGCGTCAAAGCGCTCAACTTGCAGGTTCAGCGCTTGCACCCAAGGGGCGAACAAGTCGGACAGGGCTTGTTGCAGAGTCTCTTGGGAAACAGTGTTTGTCGTCATGGTCAGCCCGCTCACAGCACCCGGTAAAAACTCAAGAAAACCCCATCGGGCGCACGCCGCCCGGTGCCAATGAACTGGCTCTCGCTCAGCCAGGCCCACTGCGGCGCTGTGGCCTCGAGCTTGGGTTGGCAGCGAAAGTAAATGTCGTCGGGATTGACCGGTTGGCCGTTCATGATGCGCTGCGAGTTTTCCAGCGAGGCCACGCGCAAGGCGGTGTTTTGCACAAACACCCTGCTGCCGTCGTCGAGCTCGATCACATAACGCGCGTCCAGGTGCGCTTGTGTGCCGCCGCCCAGAATCAGCTGAAAGTCAGCACCACCCGCCAACACTTTGCCATTCACCCGAGGGCCACTCACAGTGCCGCCCGTGATCGGGATCATGCGGCGCAAGCCCGCAGGCGTTTGGCCCACTTCAACGGGTGCAGCGATGGTCACAGCCAAGTCGCACAGGTGTTCAAGTTGCGGTGGCGGTAGCGTCATGGAGGATCCCTTTAAACTGGTTGTGAATTATCAGGTGACTTTACAAATGCTTTCTACCCAAGACAAAACCCGAATCGACGACACCCGCATAGCTTCGGTGCGCCCGCTCATGACCCCGGCTTTGCTCGAAGAGCGGCTGCCCGCATCTTCAGCGCACTTGGCGCTGGTGGAACGTTCAAGGCAAGACATTTCGAATGTGCTGCAAGGCAAAGACGACCGCTTGGTCGTGGTGGTCGGGCCTTGCTCGATCCATGACCACGATCAGGCCATCGCCTATGCCAAGCTGCTCAAGGCCGAAGCGGACCAGCACGCCAAAGACCTGCAGATCGTGATGCGTGTGTATTTTGAAAAGCCCCGCACCACGGTAGGCTGGAAGGGCTACATCAACGACCCGCACCTGGACGGCAGCTTTGCCATGAACCAAGGGCTGGAGATGGCGCGCAAGCTCTTGCTGGACATCCTCGACTTGGGTTTGCCCGTGGCCACCGAGTTTCTCGATTTGCTCAGCCCGCAGTACATCAGCGACCTCGTGACTTGGGGCGCGATCGGGGCGCGCACCACCGAAAGCCAGAGCCACCGCCAGCTGGCCAGTGGCCTGTCGTGCCCAGTGGGCTTCAAAAACGGCACCGACGGCGGCGTCAAAGTGGCGGCCGATGCGGTGGTCGCGTCCAAGGCACCGCACGCCTTCATGGGCATGACCAAGATGGGCCAGGCCGCGATTTTCGAGACCCGTGGCAACCAGGACGTGCACATCATCCTGCGCGGTGGCAAGTTGCCCAACTACTCGGCTGCCGATGTCGACGCGGCCTGCAAGGCGCTGGAAGCTTCAGGCATTGCGCCGCAAGTGATGGTGGACGTGTCGCACGCCAACAGCAGCAAGCAGCACGCCAAACAGATCGAGGTCGCGCACGATGTGGCCGCGCAAGTGGCTGGCGGCGACCGCCGCATCATGGGCTTGATGATCGAGAGCCATCTGAACGAAGGCCGGCAAGACCTGAAAGAAGGCCAACCGTTGGCGCACGGTGTGTCCATCACAGATGCCTGCATCGGCTTTGCACAGACAGTGCCGCTGCTGGATGCGCTGGCGCTGGCGGTGCAACAGCGGCGCGGCCGGGCTTGATTCAACGCCAAAAATGTAACAGTGGCTTGACCGAAATTGCTGGGCAGGATTAAAGTGGCATCGCTGACGTCGGGCGACTGACCGAAGCATCCTCTGGGGCGCATTCATGCGCCCCGCCCATCAGAACGATGAAGCTTCTTTTGGGCAAACTTTGGGACGATCCTCTCGTGACGACCCATCAGCCCGACCAGTTCGCTGGTCGGGCTTGTCATTTGGGAAACCGTTTTCTTGGCGGCCAGCCACGAGGCCGCGCCCAGACACATTCATGAAAGCGTCATGTGCCACAACCGTCAAAGCGCAAGGCGCGGGCTCAAGGCTCGTGCTGCGCCAAGTACATGCCGCCGGACAGCTCAGTGGGGTTGAACATGGGTGAAGTGCGGCTGCTTTCCAGATCAATGCCAATGCGCAATGCTTGCGACAAACCGCTGAGTTCATCGGCCAGCGTGACCAGCAAATCGTCGATGGACAACAAGCCCATGAGTCGACCGTTGGGCTCGGTGATGAACAAGCGCCGCACCCCATGCTGGTTCATGGCCTGCACAGCCTCGTGGACGGTGGCCGTACCAGGCACCCGGATCAAATGAACGGTACTGAACGCGCCGATGTTTTGCTCTTCAGGCGATCGGTCTTGCGCCAGCAAGTTGATGACCAGGTCCCGGTCGGTCACAACGCCCACCACACACGTCGGGTCTTCGGGGTCGGTCAGGGCAAGCGCGCCCACATGGTGGGTCCGCATCATCTCGGCGGCTTTGCGGACAGAGGCCTCGGCGCTCAGGGTGAGGATGTCACGCTGGCACAGTTCGGACAGGTTCATGAAAAACGCTCCTGGAAAGTTCAGCAGCGACCTTAAACAGACCGACTGCTTCTTTCAGTGCGTTGATTCACCTGTCTGATGTTTAGCCTGCCAGACCCACAAACACGTTTTGCACGTCGTCGTTGTTGTCGATAGCGCCCAAAAAGGCCTCTACCTCTTCCAACTGCTCAGCGCTCAGATTGGTCGGGTCGACCGGGTTTTTAGGCTTGTAGCCCAGTTTGGCCGCGACCACCGTAAAGCCGTGCGCGGGCAGGGCCCGGCTGACCAGGTCCAGGTCGGCGGCTTCGGTGATGAACACGGTCATGCCGTCTTCGTCGGCAGGCTCAAAGTCTTGTGCGCCAGCTTCGATGGCGGCCAATTCAGGATCAGCACCCGCCTGGGCGGGTTCGGCTTCGATCAGGCCGACATGGTCAAAATCCCACGACACGGAACCCGATGAGCCTTGCTGGCCTTTTCGGAACAGCACGCGCATCTCGGACGCGCTGCGGTTCACGTTGTCCGTCAACACCTCGATCATCACGGGCACTTGGTGCGGGGCAAAGCCTTCATAAATCACACGCTCAAAGCTGACGGCATCGCCCAAAAGGCCAGCGCCTTTCTTGATGGCGCGCTCCAGTGTTTCCTTGGGCATGGAGACTTTTCGGGCCTGCTCGACCACCAGGCGCAGACGGGAGTTAGCGGCCGGGTCTGGGCCGTTGCGCGCCGCAATCATGATGTCCTTGGCCAGTCGGCCAAACAATTTGCCTCGGGCGTCTGCTGCCTGTGCCTTGCCTTTTGCTTTCCATTGCGCGCCCATGGGAATTTCCTAGGTTTTGGCCGGTGCATTCAAGGCACGGGCCGGGTCAATCAAGCGCCAAACACAGGGGCTTGACGCAACTCAGAAGGGGCCTCAGTTTAATCGCCCGTGTGCAGCTAGCCTCTCATGGCCTGACCGGGATAGGCTGGGCACGCCCTTTTGTCAGTCAAACAGGGGCGCTTTTGAGATAAAGTCACGGGCTAAACCACCTTAAAAGGGCGGTTTTTCGAATCTGTTCGACGCATCGCCGAACGCCGTGTTCTTTTTGACACATCCTGATAACGAGAAACGAGAGTACCCATGGCTACAGACAAATCCAAGATCATTTACACCCTCACAGACGAAGCCCCTTTGTTGGCGACTGCCTCGTTTTTGCCCATCATCCGCACCTTCACGGCACCTGCCGACATCGAAGTGGCCGAAAGCGATATTTCAGTCGCCGCCCGGGTTTTGGGTGAGTTTTCGGATTTTCTGCCTGCCGAACAGCGCGCGCCCAACAACCTCGCTGAGTTGGGCAAGCTGACGCTGAACCCCTCTGCCAACATCATCAAGCTGCCCAACATCAGCGCTTCGGTGGGCCAGTTGACTGCGGCCATCAAGGAATTGCAGTCCAAGGGCTACGCCCTGCCTGACTACCCTGAAAACGCCAAGACCGACGAAGAAAAAGCCCTCAAGGCCCGCTACGCCAAGTGCACCGGTTCTGCCGTGAACCCTGTGCTGCGCGAAGGCAATTCGGACCGCCGCGCGCCCCGCGCCGTGAAAGAATTTGCCCGCAAGAACCCGCACAGCATGGCCGAATGGAGCCAGGCTTCGCGTTCACACGTCTCGCACATGCACGCTGGCGACTTCTACCATGGCGAAAAATCCATGACCCTGGACCGCGCCCGTGAAGTGAAGATGGAGTTGATCACCAAGAGCGGCAAGACCATCGTCCTGAAGCCCAAAGTGGCCTTGCTCGACCGCGAAGTCATCGACAGCATGTTCATGAGCAAGAAAGCGCTGGAAGCTTTCTACGAACAAGAAATCGAAGACGCACACAAGACCGGCGTGATGTTCTCGCTGCACGTCAAGGCCACCATGATGAAGGTGTCGCACCCCATCGTGTTCGGTCACTGCGTCAAGATCTTCTACAAAGAGGCGTTTGCCAAGCATGCCAAATTGTTTGAAGAATTGGGCGTGAACGTGAACAACGGCATGGCCGATCTGTACAACAAGATCACCGCGCTGCCCCAGTCCAAGCAAGACGAAATCAAGCGCGACCTGCACGCTTGCCACGAGCACCGCCCTGAGCTGGCCATGGTGGACTCGGCCAAGGGCATCACCAACTTCCATTCGCCCAACGACGTGATCGTGGACGCGTCCATGCCTGCCATGATCCGCAACGGCGGCAAGATGTGGGGTGCCGACGGCCGACTGAAAGACGTCAAGGCCGTGATGCCCGAGTCGACTTTTGCCCGTATCTACCAGGAGATGATCAACTTCTGCAAGTGGCATGGCGCGTTCGATCCCAAGACCATGGGCACCGTGCCCAACGTCGGCCTGATGGCTCAGCAAGCCGAAGAGTACGGCTCGCACGACAAAACTTTTGAGATCGCCGAAGACGGCGTGGCCAACATCACCGACATCAACACCGGTGAAGTGCTGCTGTCGCAAAACGTGGAAACCGGTGACATCTGGCGCATGTGCCAGGTCAAGGATGCCGCCATCCGTGACTGGGTCAAGCTGGCCGTCACGCGTGCCCGCAACTCCGGCATGCCCGTGGTGTTCTGGCTCGACCAGTACCGCCCACACGAGGCTCAGCTGATCACCAAGGTCAAGATGTACCTGCACGAGCACAACACCTCGGGTCTGGAAATCCAGATCATGAGCCAGGTGCGTGCCATGCGTTACACCCTGGAGCGCGTCGTGCGCGGCCTGGACACCATCAGCGCGACCGGCAACATTCTGCGCGACTACCTGACCGATCTGTTCCCGATCATGGAACTGGGCACCTCGGCCAAGATGCTGTCTGTGGTGCCTTTGATGGCCGGTGGCGGCATGTACGAAACCGGTGCCGGCGGCTCTGCGCCCAAGCATGTGCAGCAGTTGGTGGAAGAAAACCACCTGCGTTGGGACTCGCTGGGCGAATTCCTGGCGCTGGCCGTTTCGCTGGAAGACCTGGGTTTGAAGACCGGCAATAAAAAGGCGACCGTGCTGTCCAAGACACTGGATTCAGCCACAGGCAAACTGCTCGACAACAACAAGAACCCGTCGCCCAAGACAGGTCAGTTGGACAACCGTGGCAGCCAGTTCTATTTGGCCATGTACTGGGCCCAGGAGTTGGCAGCGCAAACCGAAGACGCCGCGCTGGCCGCCCAGTTCGCGCCTTTGGCCAAGCAACTGACCGACAACGAGAAGAAGATCGTGGAAGAACTCAATGCCGTGCAGGGCAAGCCTGTGGACATTGGTGGTTACTACATGCCTGACCAAGCCAAGCTGGCCGCCATCATGCGCCCCAGTGCCACCTTCAATGCCGCGCTGGCTGCTGTGAAGGCCTGATCTACTCGCGGTTCAACGGTTGAAGGACCGTTGAGTTTGCGTTGAACGAGCGCTCTTACAAAGCCACTCAGGTATTGCCTGAGTGGCTTTTTTTGCGTTCGTTCACGAACTGCAGTGCGGGTTGACTGAAGTGCGTTACTGGAAGCGTCCAGCCCGCTCAGCGGCTGTAGGCCAGCCCCAAAGCCACGCCACCAAACAAATCACCTTCGACCAGTTTCACGCCCACAAACTCGGCCTGCAAGGCTTTCTGGAAGGTACGCAAGGCCGATGAACCGCCCGTGAGGTAAATGGCATCCAGCGAGGCGTCGGTCAAGCCTGCGCGTTGCACACAATCACGCGCACAAGCCACCGTGCGGGCCAACAGGTCGTGCAGATGGGCTTGCATGTCGCTCACGCCCAAAGTAGCTTGCAGCTCACGCTCGATCACCGACAGATCAATGCCGGTATCGGCCCCTTGCACCGAACAGCGAATTTTGGCTTGCTCAACCTCGTGCGCCATGTGGTGTCCGTGGCGCTCGGTCAACACGCGCATCAGGCGTTCGTGCAGGCGCAGCTCGTTGTAGTTGCTGCGCAGGGTTTTGGCGTGGCTGATGGCCTTGGGCTGGTATTGCCAGTGAATCAGGTGCCAAGTGGCCAAGTCAAAAAACACGCGACTGGGCACCTCACGCTGCTCGGGCCCGATGTGCTTGTAGCCCAGCAAGGGCATGACCTGGGCCAGATTGAGTTGGCGGTCGTAGTCGGTGCCGCCAATGTGCACGCCTGTTGTGGCCAAAATGTCGACGCTGCGGTCGGCACGCTGCATGCGGTCTGGCCCCAGGCGCACCACGGTGAAGTCCGATGTGCCGCCGCCCAAGTCGACCACCAGCACGGTGCTTTCTTGGGTCAGGCGTTGCTCGTAATCCAGCGCAGCGGCGATCGGCTCCAGCTGGAAGGACACTTCGTCAAAACCCACAGACTGCACCGCCTGGCGCAACGAGGCCTCGGCTTGCGCATCGCGCGCCGCATCGTCGTCCACAAAGTGCACGGGCCGACCCATGACCACGCGACGGGGGGCGGTGCCCAAGTTTTGGGTGGCGCGTTCGCGCAGGGTGGCCAAAAAGGTGCCGATGATGTCCTGAAAGCTGATCTGCTGGTGGCCGATCTGCGTGGTTTCCATCAACAACGGGCTGCCGAGCAGGCTTTTGAGCGAGCGCATCAAGCGGCCTTCGGTGCCTTCCAGATAGTGTTTGAGGGCATCGCGCCCGAAGTGGGTGCTGTGGTCTTCGGCGTTGTAAAACACGGCTGTCGGCATGGCCAGCGCCTCACCTTCCAGCGGTATCAGGCGGGCGCTGCCTTGCGGGCCGAGCCAGGCCATGGCCGAGTTAGAAGTGCCGAAATCGATGCCGAGCGTGCCGGCGGGGGAAGCAGTCATGGATGGGGGTACGAACGGTAGGGCCAAAGCCCTGAGCTGAAAAGGCGTGCCGTGTTGTGACGTGTTTTAAGGAGCGGGCATTTTGCCATCAAGCGCACCGCCTGTTGACGGCGCAGCGCCATGCGAGCGGCGTGACGATGCGCCCCCTGCAAAGATACAAGCAAGAAAATATTTTTTAACCGATACAACGGTTTTAGAAGCGATGCAGTCGCAACGCTTTGTCTGGCGTCACAGCAGGAAGGTCTTGGTGGAAAACTCTCTTAAATACGGATGGCAAGAAGATGCCAAAGCCCCACGTCAAGCAGCTCAACGGCGATTGAAGTACTGACGCATCTCTGCCAGAGTTTTGGACTCTCTGTGCTCAATAGACACCACCTTGGATGAGGATGCGCTAGGGAAAATATCCTCCTGGCTCAGGTTGTACTTTTCCATCACGTCTCTGATCTTGGCGGTGCCGGTGTCGATTTCTGCCTGTCGAATTTGGGCTTGCTCCAGATCGAGAGAAATCTTTTTCGCAATTTCCATCGACTGCGCAATTTTCAAATCCAGATCGGCTTTTTGTTGTTGCAGTTGTTTGAGCGAAGACATGGCGTCATTCCAAAAGAAGAGGTGGGTCGAGATGGCTGGAATCTAACAGCGACCACTGTGGGTTTGCACATCAAACTTCATGGAAACACACAGAACCTCACAGTGATGGCGGCACCCGTTGTTACGGCGCGGCAAAAGCTCACAATTGCTCTCACTTAAAGCGTTAATTTGATGATCAATTTGAGCAGGGTCGGTTTTTGGGATCTCAAACTTCTATGATTTGACAAAATCATGAAGCGCTTGTTGTGTTTGCTGTTGTTGTTGTTTTTTCAGGTGTTTGTGCACGCTGGAGCGGGGGGCTATCGGGTCGATACCGCTTACCACCACAGCGACACCCCCACGCACACGATCAACGACGTTCAGTCATTGGCGTTCACGCCGTATGAGGGCGCTTTGCGTCTGGGGTTCACAAAAGGGGACACTTGGGTTCGGCTTCAGATACAAGCGCCCCAGGCCCGCACGGGGACAGGCCAAGACGGCCCAGAGCCAGCGACAGTGCTCAGGGTGGGGCCTTACTTTCTGGACGATCTGACCTTTTACCAGCAACAGGGCGGGCGCTGGGTCGAGCAGCAAGGGGGCGACCGCCATGTCAAACAAACCCAAAATTGCCCCGACGATTTGTACTGCTTCGGGCTGACTGGATTCGATGGGGCAGCCACCACGGTGTATTTGAAAGTTCAGACCACCAGCGTCAGGATGGTGCAGACCACCGTCATGGCGGCAGACGAGGTCATCCCCTCTGCGATTGTGCGCATCAGGCGCATGACCGTGTCTCTGACGTTGGCGGCGGCACTGCTGGTTTTGTCACTTGCATTCTTTGTTGTTGAACGCTCCAGCCTGCTGCATCTTTTTTGTTGGTTTCAAGCCGTTGTGATTTTGTCGATTGCCGCGACCACGGGTCTCCTGGCGCAATGGCTGCCTTTTTTGTCTGCAGAAACGCGCAATGACCTCGGCAATATGGCTCAGGTGGTGCGGGTCGCCTTCATGGTGCTGTTGGGCTGGGTGGTCATAAAGCCGTGCAAGCCGGTGACCGCTTACCGCGCAGCCGTTGTGCTCATGTTGGCTGTCTGTGGCGTCAACCTGTTCGGGGTCTTGACGGAACATGCGGTGTGGGCCTTGAAGATCAACGCCATTGTGCTGTGGTTGAACACACTGGCACTGGTGATGGGCGTCTGGTCGGCGCGCCAAATTGCCCCTAAATTGCGGAAGATTTTGTTGGCCAGTTTCTTGATCTTCCTGCTTTTTGTCAGCTTGGGCTTGTATGCCAGCCTCGGGCTGGTCTGGTGGCGTGACCACATGGGGCTGTTTCAGTCCATTGCCGACTGGCGGCTCAATGGCGTGCCGATTGGCATCGTGGTTTTCTGGATTGTGGCGACAGAAAAATCCAACCGGAAAATACAGAAGTTGCAAGAACTGCAAGGCCTGCAGATAGAGGCGGCCCAGTCCAAAGCTCACCAGGAAAAACTCAAGGAGCGCAGAGATCTGATCGACATGCTGACCCATGAGTTGAAGACCCCCTTGGGCACCATCAAATTTGCGTTGGCTTCGCTCAAAAGAACCGCCAAATCACAGGGCGAATCCTTGGAACGGGTTCAGCACATCGATGCTTCGGTGAACCGCATGGACGCGATGATCGAGCATGTGGCGCTGTCCAACAAAATTGAACGACATGATGCGCATGACTCGGCGGAAACCATTTCAGCGCAAGAGTTGATGAACGTGGTCATGCAGGAATACCGGGACGAAGACCGGTTTGATGTGAGCATCCAGGATGGCGCATCTTTCCATGCAGACCCCCATTTTTTGGCCTTGATCGTGGAAAACCTGGTGAGCAACGCCGTCAAATACGCCGCCGATGGCAAGATCAGGATCAGCATCACGAACGAAACACCTTCCGAGACCTGTTTTCGCATCAGCAACCGCGTCGCAGAAGGAAGCCTGCCCGACGAAACCCGTTTGTTTGAACGCTATTACCGGCACCCTAATTTCCAAAACCATCCTGGCATGGGCATTGGTCTGAGTCTGGTGCATTCGGCGGCCGAAAAAATGGGGGCCACGGTCCACTACCAAAAAGTGGATCGGGAAGTCTTTTTTGAAGTCAGGATGCCCTGTTGAACTCCGCCCTGCCCCTTGCATCCCGAGATGCGCATTGGCCACTGGTGTTGGCGCTGGTGGAGGACGATCGCCTGCTGCGCGAAGAAATCGAAGTGCACCTGACGGCACACGGTTTTCAGGTGCACGCGGCCAACAGCGCATCGGGGCTTGACGATCTGAATGCCCGCATTGCTTTTGATCTGTACCTGATTGACCTGAATTTGCCTGGCGAAAATGGCTTAAGCCTGTGCCGTCGGGTGCGGCAGTCACGGCCGGATGCCGGCATTGTGATCATGACCGCCCGCGTCGCGTTGAACGACCGGATTGCCGGTTACAAGCAAGGTGGCGCAGACATTTACCTGACAAAACCTGTGGCACCGGATGAACTGGTCTTGGTCTTGTTGAGTCTGGGGCGGCGCCTCAAGCAGGCGCAAACGGCACAAGAATGGTCGCTGAGTTTGCGTGACCGCACTTTGCTGGGTCCGGATCAAACGCAAAAGCTGCGCTTGACCAGCAAGGAAAAAACGATTTTGCTGGCCCTGGTGCAGGCCAAGGACAACACCTTGGAATCGGCCGTGCTGTGCGATTTGTTCGCAGACGAGGATGACGAAGCCTTGATGAGCAAGCATGCTCTGGAAGAAATGATTGCCCGTTTGCGCAAGAAGTTCAAAAGTGTGCAGGTCGAGGGCGATGAACCGGCGATCAAATCGGTGTGGGGGGTCGGCTACCAGCTGTGCGTCAGGATCAACTTTGTGCATTGACGTCCGCTTGAGGGGCCCGGCAAGACAAAATCCGAAATTCCGCCCGCTTTTGGTATAGATTCGAGTGGTTTTAAAAAGTTCAATCCCATGACCGATACCCAAGCCGCTGCCACTTCTCGCCCTGAATTGCCCGATCACCTGTCGATCGACCCACGCAGTCCTTTTCACATCCGGGCCGTGTTTGAGCATGACATTGGCATCCGCTTCAATGGCAAAGAGCGCAACGATGTCGAGGAATACTGCGTCAGCGAAGGCTGGGTGCGCGTGCCCGCTGGCAAAACGCTGGACCGCAAAGGCCAGCCCCTGCTGATCAAACTCAAGGGCCAAGTCGAGGCGTTTTACCGCTGAACCTGCGCATGAACGCCCCGGCACGCAAACTCCCGCTCGAAGGCCTGCGCGTCGTCGAGTTCACCCACATGGTCATGGGCCCCACCTGCGGCATGGTGCTGGCCGACATGGGGGCCGAAGTCATCAAGGTCGAACCCATCGAGGGCGATCGCACACGCCATTTGCTGGGTTCAGGCGCGGGGTTTTTCCCCATGTTCAACCGCAACAAGAAGAGCATCCAAATCAACCTGCAAAGCCCCGAAGGGGCCGAGACAGCACGCCGCCTGTGCGCCACCGCCGACGTGGTGGCCGAGAACTTCAAGCCCGGCTCCATGGCCAAGTACGGCCTGGACTACGCCAGCCTGTCGGCCAAACACCCGCAACTCATTTACGCCAGCCTCAAAGGCTTTTTGCCCGGCCCATACGACCACCGCACGGCCTTGGACGAAGTGGTGCAAATGATGGGGGGGCTGGCCTATATGACTGGCCGCCCGGGCGATCCGCTGCGTGCAGGCACCAGCGTCAACGACATCATGGGCGGGATGTTTGGCGCCATCGGCGTGCTGGGCGCACTCATCCAGCGCGGCATCACCGGGCGTGGGCAAGAGATCCAGTCGGCGCTGTTTGAGAACAACGTGTTTTTGGTGGGCCAGCACATGCTGCAATACGCCATCACCGGCCAAGCGGCCGAGCCCATGCCCAACCGCATCTCGGCTTGGGCGGTCTACGACGTGTTCACCGTCAAAAACGGTGAGCAGATTTTCTTGGCCGCTGTAAGCGATGCGCAGTGGGCCACCTTTTGTGATGTGCTGGGCTTTTCCGACCTGAAAGCAGATTCGCGTTACAGCGACAACAACGCCCGTGTTTCGCTGCGTGCCGTGTTGCTGCCCGAATTGCGCAGCCGCCTTGCGGCATTCACCGCGGCCGAGTTGACCACCATTTTTGAAAAGGCCGGTCTGCCCTTCGCGCCCATCGTCAAGCCCGAAGAATTGTTTGACGATCCGCACTTGCAAGCCACGGGTGGTTTGGCTGATGTGCGCCTGACCGATGGCCCCAAGGCGGGGCAAAACGCCCCCGCTGCCTTGCTGCCTTTCACCATGGATGGTCAGCGTTTGGGGGTTCGGCTTGAGCCGCCTTTTCAAGGTGAAAACACCGATGCGTTGTTGACAGAGCTGGGGATGGACGCGTTGGAAATTCAGCGTCTGCGGGCGTCACGCGCAGTCGCTTGACATTTGGCAGTCTGGCAGCGACCATCGGTCCATGTCCATCCAGGTTTTGATTTTCGGTATCCACCTCGCGCGCAGCACGCGGGGCAAGCCCTGCGCACCACCGCAGGGTTTTTAAACATCCCCCTCTTTTTGTTTGACCGATTTCAATTCGGGCCGTGCTCTGGTTTGCAGTGCGGCCCCGTTCACCGCTGGAGATTCACATGACCGATTTGTTTGACAACCCCATGGGCCTGTGCGGCTTCGAGTTCGTCGAGTTCGCCTCCCCCATCGCCCACACCCTAGAGCCCTTGTTTGAAAAAATGGGCTTCACGCTGGTGGC
>JAGNWH010000135.1:0-4486 GCA_017986055.1 Limnohabitans sp.
GGATACCCGCATGCGCGGGCATGGCGGACGTTTGTCACCCCGACCTGATCGGGGGTCCATGCCTTGGGGTTGGCATGGACAGCCGGTCAAGCCGTGTGTGACAAATGTTGCCGCGCGAGCAAGGCCCAAGCCATTTGCACCAAGACCTCTTCAAACGCGGGGCTGCCCAGCAAAGGTGACTTTTCGAGACTGGCACTGCGCAGGGTGCCAATCACCGAACGGGTCAGCACGAACATTTGCGCGGGACTGGGCGTTTGCAGCGCGGGATGGTCGATGCGCTCAAAAAATATGGCCAACCGATCGGCCACCTGGCGCACAGCGCTGGCGGTTTCCTCGGGTTTTTCAAGTGTCCAGCACAGATGAATCAGGCTTTGACTGAGGCCCTTGCCGGTGGCAAAGCCCCGTACCAGAATGCGAACGGCCTTGGCCAACAGTTCACGGCCGTCCAGTTGGCGCACTTCGGGCAGGGTTTCCAACTCGCTCAAATACCGCCCCAACTCTTGCAGCACCATCTCTTGGCCGCGTGTGGCCATGGCCCGCACCAGTACTTCTTTGCTGGGAAAGTACTGGTACAGCGTCCCGATTGAAAACCCGGCTGCTGCGGCCACTTTATTGGTCGTCAATCCCCCCTCGCCTTCCTTGTCCAGAATCTGAGCAGCGGCCTTGAACAGGGTTTGCATGGTTTGCTGCGCCCGCGCCTGCGAAGGTTGACGACGCAGGCCAGGAGCGGCTTGCGGCTTGGTAGCCGCTTTGTCAGGTTTGGCTGTAGCCATGAAAAAGCCTTTGGAAAAATGTGAGCAGATAGCGAGTTGCAAGGTTTTTGCAAAACCTGAACAATGCTCATATTCTGAACGATCACAAGAGAGAAGTTCCATGAACACCCATCCCAACGCCCCCACCGAATTGACCGTTCGACGCTTGAGCGTAGACCTGAGTCAAGGCTTTTCTCGCCACTGGAACGGCGGCGATGCCTTTTTAACGGCTTACGCCAACGCCTTGTCGATGAGTTTTCCTGTCGGCGAACAGGCTTTCATTGACGCGGTTAAAGCTGGGGCCAAAAACCTACCCAACACGCCAGAAAACGACGAACTCAAGCACATTGCCAAGGGCTTTGTTGGGCAAGAGGCCACTCACCGCCACCTGCATGGCTTGTACAACGCCCATCTGGAAAAACAAGGCTTGGTTAATCACTGGGGCCCACGTGCCGAGCAGCGGTTGAAAAAAGGCCGCGAAGAATTTTTCAGCAAAAGCGACAAAGGCTATTTGCATGAGTTGGCCATCACCGCCGCCTTTGAACACTTCACCTCGATTTTTGGCGACCTGACTCTGGATCGCATGGACCAGCCCGGTGACTGGTTTGCCGGCGCCGAGGAGCCGCTTAAAACCCTGTGGCGCTGGCATGCAGCTGAAGAGTCCGAGCACAAATGCGTGGCCTTTGACCTGTATCAGCGCCTGGGTGGCAACCACACTTGGCGCATGCGCTGGTTCTGGTTTGTGACCGTTCAGTTCAGCACCGATGTGCTGCGCCAAACCATCAACAACCTCTGGCACGACAAGACGCTGTTCAAGCCCTCAACCTGGTGGTCTGCGGGCCAGTTTTTATTCGGTCGCCACGGCATGGTTTGGCGCATTGCCAAGCCTTTGTGGGCCTACACCCGCAAAGACTTTCACCCCATGCAAGTGGGCAGCGCCACGCTGTCGCAAGACTGGCTGCAAAGCCACGCCGATCAGTGGCGTGCGGTAGGGGCACCAGCACAGTCGGCTGCGTAAAAACCTGATTCATTGACCCAGGCCCGCACCCAAACGGGCAGGGTCAATGGGTTTTAGACCGCGAAACCATCGTCAGCTGAAATCACCGCGCCATTGATGAAGTGGCTCTGGTCGCTCGCCAGCAGCATCAGCAAAGCGTCCAGGTCTTGCGGCTGGCCCACGCGCTTGCGTGGCAGCATGCTGATGAGTTTTTGGCCTTGCTCGGTTTGCCAGTGGTGGTGATTGATTTCGGTGTCGATGTAGCCGGGGCAAATCGCATTCACGTTGATGCCAAACTTGCCCCACTCCACCGCAAAGGCCTTGGTCATCTGCACCACGGCCGCCTTGCTCATGCAATAAACACCAATTTGCGGCAGCACTTTCAGCCCCGCCATAGAGGCGATGTTGATGATCCGCCCACCCGTAAAACTGCCCGGTGCAGCCCCCTTGGCCCGTGCCAACATGCGTTTGCCCACCTCTTGCGCCACAAAGAACGCACCGCGTACATTGGTGTTCATGATGAAGTCGTAATCTTCCTCCGTCACATCCTGGATGCGCTGGGTGGTGCTCACCCCCGAGTTGTTGACCAAAATGTCGATGCTGCCCATCTTGGTTTCGGCATGGGCAACGGCGGCGGCAATGCTGTGCCGGTCGGTCACATCCATTTCGACCACATGGGCGTCACCGCCCGCAGCTTCGATTTCTGCACGCAGGTCTTTCAGCTTGTCAAGCCGACGACTCGCCAGAACCACCCCGGCGCCGGCGGCAGCCAGAGTTTTGGCAAATTGGGCACCCAAGCCACCCGACGCCCCGGTGACCAAGGCCACGCGGCCCGACAAATCAATTTCATAAGCCATGGCAAATTCTCCAAAGAGGTTCATCCCCGTTGCTGCCAACGGGTGACACCATTGTGCGGGGCAAGCGCCTTTCTGCCGCATAAAATGAGTCACACGCCCGACACGCCCGTGCCGGCCCGAATCCACAACTTCAAACAGAGACGTTCATGAGCCCCGAAGAAATTTTGAGCACTTATGGCCCGCGCGAATCCATGGAATACGACGTGGTCGTGGTTGGTGGCGGCCCCGCAGGCCTGTCCACGGCCATCCGTCTGAAGCAGCTGGCGGCAGAAAAAGGCAGCGATGTGTCTGTTGTGGTGCTGGAAAAGGGCGGTGAGCCTGGTGCCCACATCCTCTCGGGCGCGATCATGGACCCCAAGGCCCTGACCGAACTTTTCCCGGATTGGAAAGAACGCGGAGCGCCGCTCAATCAGCCCGTGACCGATGATGCCTGGAGCTTTTTGAGCGAAACCAGCGCCACCCGCACCCCCGGCATCTTCTTGCCCGAATGCGCACAAAACCACGGCAACTACATCATCAGCCTGAGCAACTTCACACGGTGGTTGGGCCAGCAGGCCGAAAACCTGGGCGTGGAAATCTTCCCCGGCTTCACCGCTGCCGAAGTCCTGTACACCGAAGACGGTTCAGTCAAGGGCGTGGCCACTGGCAATATGGGCGTAGGCAAAGACGGCGAGCCGACAGAGAACTTCCAGCTGGGCATGGAATTGCACGCCAAATACACGGTGTTTGCCGAAGGCGCACGCGGCCATCTGGGCAAGCAACTGATCGCCAAGTACAAACTCGACGAGGGCCGTGACCCTCAAACCTACGGCATCGGCATCAAAGAAGTCTGGGAAATTGACCCTTCTCGCCACACCCCTGGTTTTGTGATGCACACCGCTGGTTGGCCCATGAACAACGACACCTATGGTGGCGCGTTCATGTACCACATGGAAGACAACAAGATCGCCATCGGTTACGTGGTCGGCCTGGACTATGCCAACCCCTGGTTGAGCCCGTTTGAAGAGTTCCAACGCTGGAAAACCCACAACAACATCAAGTGGTACTTCACCAATGACAAGGGTGAGGTCAATGCCAAGCGCATCGGCTACGGCGCACGCGCCATCACCGCAGGCGGCTTGATGAGCCTGCCCAAGACTGTGTTCCCCGGTGGCGCATTGGTCGGCTGTGATGCCGGTTATCTGAACGTCAGCCGCATCAAGGGCAGCCATGCCGCCATTAAAACCGGCATGCTGGCGGCCGAAGCCGCTTACGACGCGCTGCTGGCAGGTCGTCAGCACGACGAATTGGCCGCCTACCCCGAGGCCTTCGAAGCCAGTTGGCTGCACACCGAACTGAACAAGTCGCGCAACTTCAAGAGCTGGTTCAAAAAAGGCCTGACCGTGGCCACACTCATGAACGGGTTCGAGCAGTTCGTGCT
Source organism: Limnohabitans sp. (assembly GCA_017986055.1). Lineage (GTDB taxonomy): Bacteria > Pseudomonadota > Gammaproteobacteria > Burkholderiales > Burkholderiaceae_C > Limnohabitans_A. The sequence continues at coordinate 4,027 of JAGNWH010000135.1, forward strand.
GCGCGGCCACATTCCCTGGACGCTGCGTCGTGACAAAGCCGACCACACCTACCTCAAACCCGCCGCCGAGTGCGAAAAAATCGAGTATCCCAAACCCGATGGCAAGCTCACGTTTGACCGTTTGAGCAGCGTCTTTATCAGCAATACCAACCACGAAGAAAATCAACCGGCGCATCTGACGCTCAAAGACGCCTCGGTGCCTGTGGCCATCAACCTGGCCCAATTTGGGGGGCCAGAAAGCCGCTACTGCCCGGCCGGTGTGTACGAATACGTCAAGAACGCAGACAACAGCGATCGCTTGCAGATCAACGCGCAAAACTGCGTGCACTGCAAAACCTGCGACATCAAAGACCCCACCCAAAACATCGTGTGGGTCACACCCGAAGGCGGCGGTGGCCCCAACTACACCGGCATGTGAGATTGCCCTGTTTTTAAAGAGGCCCCGAGGGGCCTCTTTTTT
>JAGNWH010000048.1:0-2171 GCA_017986055.1 Limnohabitans sp.
GAGTTGCCACGCAACAACGTGGGCTTGGTGGTGGCGCTGGCCGACAAGCTCGAAACCCTGGTGGGCATGTTTGGCATCGGCAATGTGCCCACGGGCGACAAAGACCCGTTCGCGCTGCGCCGTCATGCACTGGGCGTGATCCGCATGCTGATCGAAAAAAATGTGGCTTTGGGCTTGCCCGAGTTGCTGGCGCTGGCCATCCCCGTGTTCGGCGACAAGATCACCGACGCTTCGGGCGCGTTGATCGACTTCATCTATGACCGCTTGGCGGGCAGCTTGCGCGAGCAGGGCTTCAGCGCCCAAGAGGTGGATGCTGTGATGGCGCTGCGTCCCGCCCGTCTGGGTCAGATCGGCCAGTTTTTGTCCGCCGTGCGGGCCTTTGCCGCCTTGCCTGAAAGCCCGGCCCTGGCCGCCGCCAACAAACGCATTGGCAATATCTTGAAAAAAGCCGGTGAGGTGGACGCCCATGTGAACACCGCATTGCTGCAAGAAGACGCCGAGAAAAACCTCTACGCCGTCATGCAAAAGCTGTTGCCCGAGTCGGAAGCGCAGTTCAAGGCGGGCGACTACACCGCCAGCCTGCAGACCTTGGCTGCGCTGCGTGCCCCGGTCGATGCCTTCTTTGACGATGTGATGGTCAATGCGGAAGAAATGGACCTGCGCCTGAACCGCCAGGGCTTGCTCAAGTCGCTGCATGTGGCGATGAACCGTGTGGCAGATTTGTCGCGCTTGGCCGCCTGATCAAACCACGGCCATGCAAATCAAACTCGTCATTCTGGACCGCGATGGCACCATCAACCGGGCCAGTGACGAGTTCGTCAAATCACCCGAAGAGTGGCATCCTTTGCCCGGCTCCTTGGACGCGATCAGTCGTCTGAACCATGCGGGCTTTCATGTGGTGCTGGCCACGAACCAGTCGGGCTTGGGCCGTGGCTTGTTTGACATGGCCGCGCTCAACGCGGTGCACACCCACATGCTCAAGACCTTGGCCGCAGCGGGCGGCCGCATCGATGCCATTTTTTACTGCCCCCACGCCCCAGACGAGGCTTGCGCCTGTCGCAAACCCGCTCCTGGTTTGTTGCAGCAGATCGCAGAGCGTTACGGCATCGATCTGGCGGGTGTGCCTTATGTCGGCGACAGCCTGCGCGACATGCAAGCGGCGCAGACTGCCGGGTGCGTGCCGCATCTGGTGCTGACAGGGCGATCTTCTGATGTGCAAGGCCAGACATTGCCGCCCAGTTTCCCGGCCCATACCCGGGTGCACACCGATCTGGCTGCCTTTGTCGATCACCTCTTGGGTGACGCTTCTTCCATGTCGCTGACTTGAATCGCCCTTGTCCATGAAACTTCTTCGCTCGATCGCTCACCTTGTGTGGATGGCCATCACAGTCATCCCTTGGGCGCTGTTTGTGGTCGTGGTCTCTTACTTTGTCAGCAGCACCCGTCTGTACTGGATTTGTGCTGGCTGGCTGCGTCTGGCGGTGAACAGCGGCACCTGGATTCTGGGCATTGAAAACCGCATTCAGGGCATGGAGAACTTGCCCCAAGGCAGCAAAGACCCAGCGGTGTTGTTGGTCAAGCACCAGTCCACTTGGGAGACCTTTGTGATGCCCGCGATCATGCCGCACCCGCTGGCCTATGTGTTCAAAAAAGAGCTGCTCAGTGTGCCGTTTTTCGGCTGGGCCATGGGTCGTTTGGACATGATCCACATTGACCGCAAGCAGCGTTCGCGCGCTTTTGCCAAGGTGGTGCAGCAAGGTCGTCGCCTGATGGAAGAGGGTGTGTGGGTGATCATGTTCCCGGAGGGCACGCGCATTCCCCGTGGCCAAAAGGGCGAATACAAAAGCGGCGGTGCCCGCTTGGCCATTGCCGCGGGCGTGCCGGTCATTCCGATTGCGGTCACGTCGGCGCGTTGCTGGCCGACCCGCGCGTTCGTCAAGACCCCGGGCGTGGTCGACATCTCGATCGGCAAAGCGATTGCCAGCGAAGGCCGCAGTGCCGAAGAATTGATGCTCGAAGTCGAAACCTGGATCGAGTCTGAAATGCACCGCCTCGATCCCGAGGCTTATCCCGTCGCCACTGGCCTCTGAGTCGGCACAGGGCGAACCATGCGAGCGCCTTTGCAGTTTGTGCTGGATTTTTTCACGGGTGGCGATCCCGTGCAGCCCAAG
>JAGNWH010000048.1:2271-15217 GCA_017986055.1 Limnohabitans sp.
CTGACCGTTCTTCGCCAGCTGTCGAGCAGGGCTTGCCCGGTGATGCGCAGGTGCCAGTCCCCATCGGGTTCACCCACCCCGCAGCCAACCGCCATGCGCAGTTGCAAGATGTCGTGGTGTCTTACCGCTTTGAGCGCTCGCGTCGCAAGAGCATTGGCTTCATGGTGGGGGCCGATGGCTTGGTGGTGCGCGCCCCCAATTGGGTGACGTTGCGCGAGGTGGATGCCGCTGTGCAGGAAAAAGGCCCGTGGATCGTGGCCAAGCTGCAGCAGTTCAAAGAGCGGCAAACCGAACAATTTCAAAAAGCCATCGAATGGCGTCATGGTGCTGAAGTGCCATTTTTGGGGCGCACCGTGCAGTTGTGTGTGCTGGAGCGCGGCGTGGGCCGCGTGCACGGGCAAGACATCGCGCCCGATCAAATTTTGCCTGTCACGGTGCCGCCAGGTGCATCGGTCACGCAAGTGCGTGATGCCGCGCAGGTCTGGCTCAAGAAACAGGCCAAAGCCTTGTTTGAGCAGCGCTTGCACCACTTTGCGCCGCTGTTGGGGGTGCGCTGGCTCAAGCTCAGTTTGTCGAGTGCCAGCACCCGGTGGGGCAGTGCGCGCAACGATGGCCACATCCGCTTGAACTGGCGGCTCATCCATTTGCCTATCAGCCAGATCGACTACGTGGTGGTGCACGAGTTGGCGCATCTGCGCGAGATGAACCACAGCCCCCGCTTTTGGGAAACCGTGGGCGAGGTCATGCCCGACTATGCCCAGCGGCGCAAAGCCCTGCGCCAAGCGCCTGTGGACTTGGCTCAGGATTGAGCGGTGCTGAAGCGGTAAATGCCATCAGTGCCGCGGTGGCGCAGCAGCTTGCCTGCCAGCCACAGCAAGTTCAAGTGGGCCACGGCTTCGCCGATGGCAAAGGTGGTCTGGTGGACATCCAGCGTCCGTTTGAAAATCAAGGGCAGCACATCGTGCGCACTGAGCGCTTGTGGGCTGCAAGCTGCCAGCAATTCATCCAGACGGTCATGGTGGTGAGCATGCAATTGCGCAATGCGTGCAGCCGCGCCTCTGAAGGGGCGGCCATGCGAGGGCAGCACCAGTGTCTCTTCGGGCAGATCGGCCATTTTGTCGAGTGAGTCCAGAAACAGCTGCAGCGGATTGCTGTCGGGCTCCATGGCGTACACGCTGACGTTGGTGGAAATCGAGGGCAGCAACATGTCGCCGCTGATCAGCACCCCATGCTGTGCATCGTGCAAAGCCATGTGCTCGGGCGAATGACCAAAGCCGCTGATGCATTCAAATGCGTACTCGCCAACCTGGACCGTTGCTCCGGCCATCAAGCGGACATAGGTGCGCGGTATTTTCGGCACCATGCTGGTGTAGTAGCCCACCCGTGACTTGACCACTGCCAATTCTTCGGCCTTGTTCCAGCCGTGGGCGGCAAAAAATTGCACGGTGGCATCACCCCCGAAATTGGACACCCCCGTGCAGGCCAGCAATGCCGATTGGTATTCGCTGGTGCTCATCCACAAGGGCGCCTGCCAGCGCTCACACAGCCAGTGCGCCAAGCCCATGTGGTCGGGGTGCATGTGGGTCACCAGCACGCGCAGGATGGGCAAACCTTGCAGCACAGACGCTTCAATGTGCAACCAAGCCTCCCGGGTGGCGGGGTTGTCGATGCCGCAGTCCACCGCGGTCCAGCCCTCTTGCACCACGCCCGCTTGCGTGGGGTGCGGCATGCGGTCACGCAACAGCCACAAGTTGATGTGGTTCAGCGCAAATGGCAGGCCCATGCGCAACCAGAAAATGCCCGGCGCCACCTCGATGGCCGCGCCCAATGCGGGCAGCTGTTCATCGAGTGGGTATTTCAAGGGGGCAGCCATGGGGAGGGGCTCGGCGCGTGCCGCAGGCATTTGCATCACGGGCGTTGTGGGCAAGGTGGACATGCGTCAGGTGGTTTGGGTTAGCATTCGGAACATTGACGTTAACGTAACGTCAAACATGAATTTGCATTCTAGGGGGCGGTTTTTGACCCAGCTGTCTCTCTTGTGCAAGCCAGCGAAGGACCCTGTACGCCATGGCGAACACTTACACGATCAGCGATTTGGCCCAGGAATTTGACCTGACCACCCGCGCCATCCGTTTTTACGAAGACATGGGCTTGTTGGAGCCCGAGCGTTCTGGGCCAGGCGGGCGCAACCGGGTGTATTCGGCCCGCGACCGCACCCGGCTGAAACTGACCTTGCGGGCCAAACGCCTGGGTTTGTCGCTCACCGAGGCCAAGGACCTGATCGACATGTACGACAGCCCGCGTGATACCGGCCCACAGCTGAAAAAGTTTTTGGTCGTGCTGGCCGAACACCGTCGCCAATTGGAATCGCAACTGGCGGACCTGGAGGCGACGCTGGACGAAGTCAAAACCCACGAAAAAGAAACCCGCAGTTTGCTGAACAAGACGTCCAAAGCCACCGGTCAGGCTTGAGTTGGGGTCTGCAGCGCAACGTGATCCGCGCATATTTCTAATTGACGTTGACGTAAACGTCAATTAAAGTCCGGGCTTGACTTGACCACAGGATTCATGTGACCACAGCCTCTTCTCCTCACGAGCGTGTTGCTCTCAGTCTGGCCCGTCAGGGCATGATGACCCACTTGGGGGTGCGCTTGCTGTCGGCCACGCCCGGCCAGGTGGAACTGGCCCTGTCCTACAGCGACATGCTCACCCAGCAGCAAGGCGGCTTTCATGGTGGTGCCATTGGCGCACTGGCCGACATTGCTGGGGGTTATGCCGCCCTCACCGTGGCCCCAGAGGGCATGGAAGTGGTCACAGTCGAATACAAAATCAATTTTTTAAACAGTTTCCAAGGCGGTGAAATCCGGGCCATTGGCAAAGTGCTCAAAGCCGGTCGACGAGTCATCGTCACATCGGCCGAAGTGGTGCACATCGATGCCGATGGCAAAACATCGCCCTGCGCGGTGATGCAGCAGACCGTGGCACCCGTTGCCCAAACGTATTGACCCCTGTTTTTTTAATCACAGCGCATCGCGCTCAAGCCCCACAGCCCCTAGGAGCCCTCCCATGAACAACCTGCCTGGCCTGAATTTCCAACTCGGTGAAGACATCGATGCCCTGCGCGACGCGGTGCGTGACTTTGCGCAAGCCGAAATTGCCCCGCGTGCGGCACAGATCGACCGTGACGATCAATTTCCAATGGACCTGTGGCGCAAGATGGGCGACTTGGGCGTGTTGGGCATCACCGTGGGTGAGGAATACGGCGGCGCGAACATGGGGTATTTGGCGCACATGATCGCCATGGAAGAAATCTCGCGTGCCAGCGCCTCTGTGGGCCTGAGCTACGGCGCGCACTCCAACCTGTGCGTGAACCAAATCAAGCGCAACGGCACGCCCGAGCAACGCGCCAAATACCTGCCCAAGCTGATCAGTGGCGAGCATGTGGGCGCATTGGCCATGTCCGAACCCGGCGCGGGCTCGGATGTGCTGAGCATGAAACTCAAGGCCGAAGACAAAGGCGGTTACTACCTGCTCAACGGCTCCAAGATGTGGATCACCAACGGGCCCGATGCCGACACCTTGGTGGTCTATGCCAAGAGCGAGCCCGAGCTGGGCGCACGCGGCGTGACCGCCTTTTTGATCGAGAAGGGCATGAAGGGTTTTTCGATCGCGCAAAAGCTCGACAAGCTGGGCATGCGCGGCAGCCACACGGGCGAGCTGGTCTTCAACAACGTGGAGGTGCCCGAGGCGAATATTTTGGGCGGCCTGAACAATGGCGCCAAAGTGCTGATGAGCGGCCTGGACTACGAACGCGCGGTGCTGACGGGTGGCCCGCTGGGCATCATGCAGGCCGTCATGGACAACGTGATCCCCTACATCCACGACCGCAAGCAGTTTGGCCAAAGCATTGGTGAATTTCAGCTCATTCAGGGCAAGGTGGCCGACATGTACACCGTGTTGCAAGCGGGTCGCTCGTTTGCTTACACCGTGGCCAAAAACCTCGACTTGCTGGGTGTTGAGCATGTGCGCCAAGTGCGCAAGGATTGCGCGAGCGTCATTTTGTGGACGGCCGAAAAAGCCACCTGGATGGCGGGCGAGGGCGTGCAGATTTTTGGTGGCAACGGCTACATCAACGAATACCCGTTGGGCCGCCTCTGGCGCGATGCCAAGTTGTACGAAATCGGCGCGGGCACCTCAGAGATTCGCCGCATGCTGATTGGCCGCGAGTTGTTTGCCGAAACCTGCTGAAATCCGCAGTCACAAAACGGCATTGCTGCACTGCGACAATCAAGGCATGAGCACATCACTACAGCACCTTTTTGACAACAACCGGGCTTGGGCCGAGCGCATGGTCACGGAGAACCCCGCGTACTTCTCGCGTCTGGCCAACCAGCAAAACCCCAAATATTTGTGGATCGGCTGCTCGGATAGCCGCGTGCCCGCCAACCAGATCACCGGCTTGGACCCGGGCGAAGTGTTTGTGCACCGCAACGTGGCCAACGTGGTGGTGCATTCCGACCTCAATGCCCTGTCGGTCATCCAGTACGCGGTCGATGCCCTCAAGGTGGAGCACATCATGGTGGTCGGGCACTACGGCTGCGGCGGTGTCTTGGCCGCCACGCGCGGCACCCGCGTGGGCTTGGCCGACAACTGGCTGCGCCACGTGCAAGACGTGCGCCTGCGCCACCGCCAGCGCCTGAACCATTTGCCCCAAGAACAGCTTGAATCGGTCATGTGCGAGATGAACGTGATCGAGCAAGTGGGCAACGTCGCCTTGTCCAACGTCATGCAAGACGCCTGGAGCCGGGGCCAAAAAGTCACCGTGCACGGCTGGATTTACGGCCTGGACAACGGCTTGGTCAAAGACCTCGGAGTCACCATGAGCAATGCCAGCGAAGTGGTTAATGTGTTTCGCAGTGCATTCAAGCGCTATCCGCGGGGCGGCATGTGAAGCCCATGACGGACATGCGTGGCGTACACCTTCAGGCATCTTTCCTTTGTGGCTTCAGCCAGCGAAAGTTGATTTCTTTTTGAATTTTTTGGAGAAACCCCATGTCCGATCCCATCGTCATCGTCAGCGCTGCCCGTACCCCCATGGGCAGTTTTCAAAGCGACTTCGCCAGCCTGGCTGCCCATGACCTGGGTGGCGCGGCCATCAAGGCCGCAGTCGAGCGTGCAGGCATCAGCCCTGAACTCGTTACCGAAGTGTTGTTTGGCAACTGCCTGATGGCTGGACAAGGGCAAGCCCCTGCGCGTCAAGCGGCCTTCAAGGGCGGCTTGCCCAAGAGCGCTGGCGCCGTGACGCTCTCCAAGATGTGCGGCTCGGGCATGCGTGCGGCCATGTTTGCGCACGACATGCTGGTGGCCGGCACACACGACGTGTTGGTGGCGGGTGGCATGGAAAGCATGACCAACGCGCCTTATTTGATGCTCAAAGGCCGCAGTGGTTACCGCATGGGCCACGACCGCATCTTTGACCACATGATGCTCGATGGTCTGGAAGACGCTTACGAGCCAGGTCGCAGCATGGGCACCTTTGGCGAAGACTGCGCTGCCAAATACAGCTTCACCCGCGCCGAGCAAGACCACTTTGCCACCACCAGCGTGCAGCGTGCCAGGGCCGCCACCGAGTCGGGTGCCTTTGCTGCAGAGATCACGCCCGTCACCGTCAAAGACCGCAGCGGCGAGCGCGTGGTGTCCACCGATGAAGGCCCCGGCAAAGTCAAGCTCGACAAGATCACCAGCCTCAAGCCCGCCTTCAAGAAAGACGGCACCATCACCGCCGCCAGCAGCTCGTCGATCAACGACGGTGCCGCCGCCATGGTCTTGATGCGTGCCAGCACCGCGGCCCAACTCGGCTGCAAGCCCTTGGCCCGCATCGTCAGCCATGCCACTCACGCGCAAGAGCCTGAATGGTTTGCCACGGCTCCGGTGGGCGCGACGCAAAAGGCACTGGCCAAAGCCGGCTGGAAAGTCGAAGACGTCGACCTGTGGGAAGTCAATGAAGCCTTTGCCGTGGTGCCCATGGCGCTCATGAAAGAGTTGAACGTGCCGCACGACAAAGTCAACGTCAATGGCGGTGCCTGTGCGTTGGGTCACCCCATTGGCGCGTCCGGTGCCCGCATCATGGTCACGCTGATCCATGCGTTGAAAGCACGTGGCTTGAAGCGCGGCCTGGCCACGCTGTGCATCGGCGGTGGCGAGGGCACCGCTGTGGCCTTGGAACTGATCTGAACGAAAGAGACCCATGCTGCTGACCCCTGACCAGGAAATGATTCGCGAAGCGGTGCGCGACTTTGCCCAGCGCGAGCTGTGGCCCCACGCCGCCGAATGGGACAAAAAGCACCATTTCCCCAAAGATGTGCACAAGGGCCTGGCCGAGCTGGGCGCTTACGGCATCTGCGTGCCCGAAGAGCTGGGCGGTGCGGGCCTTGACTATGTGACGCTGGCGCTGGTGCTCGAAGAAATCGCGGCTGGAGATGGCGGTGTGAGCACCACCATCAGCGTGACCAACTGTCCGGTGAATGCCATCTTGATGATGTACGGCAATGCCGCCCAAAAAACGAAGTGGCTCACGCCCTTGGCCCAAGGCCAGATGCTGGGCGCGTTTTGCCTGACCGAGCCGCATGTGGGGTCCGATGCCTCAGCCCTGCGCACCACCGCCGTCAAGGATGGCAACGACTACGTCATCAACGGCGTCAAGCAGTTCATCACCAGTGGCCAAAATGGCGACGTGGCCATCGTGATTGCCGTCACCGACAAAGGCGCTGGCAAGAAGGGCATGAGCGCCTTCTTGGTGCCCACCAGCGCCCCGGGTTATGTGGTGGCGCGTCTGGAAGACAAGCTGGGCCAACACAGCAGCGACACCGCGCAGATCAACTTCGACAGCTGCCGCATCCCGGCTGAAAACCGGATAGGCCAAGAGGGCGAGGGCTACAAGATCGCCCTGTCGGCACTCGAAGGCGGGCGCATTGGCATTGCGGCTCAAAGTCTGGGCATGGCTCGCAGCGCATTGGACGTGGCGATCGATTACGCCAAGCAGCGCGAAAGCTTTGGTACCGCGATCTTCAACCACCAGGCGGTGGGTTTCCGTTTGGCCGAATGTGCCACCCAACTCGAAGCGGCGCGTCAACTGATTTGGCACGCGGCCAGCCTGCGCGATGCCGGTCGCCCTTGCCTGAAAGAAGCCGCCATGGCCAAACTGTTTGCCAGCGAAGCGGCCGAAAAAGTCTGCTCAGCCGCCATCCAGACGCTGGGCGGCTATGGCTATGTGAGCGATTTCCCGGTCGAGCGCATCTACCGCGATGTGCGCGTGTGCCAGATCTATGAAGGCACCAGCGATGTGCAAAAAATCATCATCCAGCGTGCGCTTTGACGCCTGTAAAAAAGCCCATCGATAACGGGAGAAAAAATGCCGATCACCAAAGGTTTCCAGGCACTCGTTGATGAGGCCATGGCGCAGGTCACGACGTACAGCGTGGACGAAGTTCGGGCCCGTCTGAACGACCCGAACGTGCAGATCGTCGACATTCGCGATGTGCGTGAACTTGAGCGAGAGGGCACGGTGCCCGGCGCATTGCTCGCGCCACGCGGTATGTTGGAATTTTGGGTCGACCCGGCGTCGCCGTACTTCAAACCGGTGTTTGCCGACGAAAGCAAGCACTTCATCTTGTTTTGTGGGGCTGGCTGGCGCAGCGCCTTGGCCACCAAAACCCTGCAAGACATGGGCATGACCAATGTGGCCCACATCGACGGTGGTTATGCCGCCTGGAAGAAGGCCCACGCGCCCATGGTCACGCTGGCGCAGCACAAGGCCGAAAGCGCTTCGCGAAAAGGCGCTTGATGTCCGACCTGCAAAACAAGCCTGTGAATTTGGCACCCTGTCCCTGCTGCCGCACCAACGCCAAAGGTCAAGCACTGCGTTTTGATGCTTGCTGCGGCCTGTACCACGCTAAGCCGAACGCCCCCGATGCCGAAAGCCTGATGCGTTCGCGTTACAGCGCTTTTGTGCGCGGGGATGTGGACTACCTGTTGGCCACTTGGCACAGCAGCCAGCGGCCCGCCGAATTGACGCTTGAAGCGGGGACCCAATGGCTGGGTCTGGAGATCAAGCAGCATCGCCAGACCGGTCATGACACCGCTGAAGTGGAATTCGTCGCCCGCTTCCGTGTGGGTGGCAAGGCCGTGCGCCAGCACGAACGCAGTCGCTTCGTGCGCGAAGACGGGCGTTGGTACTACGTCGATGGCGATGTGCTCTGAGCCTTTATGATTCGCCGCATGAACTTTGAAGCCATTTTGTTTGACTGCGACGGCGTGCTGGTGGACAGCGAAGCCATCACCTGTGGCGTGCTGCGCGACATGTTTGAAGAACAAGGCTGGCGCATGACGCTGGCCGAGTGCATGCAGCGCTTTGTGGGTCACACCGTGAAAAGCCAGCGCGACACCATCGAGGCCCACACCGGGCAGCCTTTGACCGATGTCTGGCTGGAGCAGTTCTTTGCCCGGCGCAACGAGCGGTTGACGCAAAGCATCACAGCCATCGACGGCGTACACGAAGCGGTGGCGCATTTGCATGACCACTGCCAGGGTCGCATCGCAGTGGCCTCGGGCGCAGACCGCTTCAAGGTCGAGATGATGCTCAAACAAGTGGGCTTGATGGACTTCTTTGAAGGCCGCATATTCAGTGGGCACGAAATGCCCCGCAGCAAACCGCACCCCGATGTGTACTTGGCCGCGGCCGCACATTTGCAGATCGACCCTGCGCGCTGTCTGGTGATCGAAGACAGCACCGTAGGCATCACGGCGGGCGTGGCCGCTGGCGCGACGGTGTGGGCGTATGCCCAGCCGCCCGCTGAGCATGAACCGCTGCTGCAGGCGGGTGCACAGCGGGTGTTTGCCGGTATGCGCGAGTTGCGTTTGGCTTGAATCTGCCCCGCTTGGGTGCCGTTCAAGGTGTCCTGGCTTGCCGGAAGTCTTCGGGTGTTTGCCCCGTCCAGGTCTTGAACGCCCGCATGAAGCTTTTTTCGTTTTGAAACCCCACTTCTGAAGCAATCTGTTTGATGGCACGCGGCGTGCGCAGCAGCAGGTCCTTGGCCAGGTCGCGCCGCACCGCGTCTTTCAGTTGTTGCAAGCTGGCCCCTTCTTCTTTCAGTTGCCGGTGCAGGGTGCGGGCCGACAAGTTGAGCCAAGCGGCCAGGTCATCGGCATTGCGAGTGCTTTGTGGGTGTTCGGCCAAGGCCTGGCGCACCTTTTCTACCAGCAGGCGGTCACGCCGATAAGGCCGCACCGTGAGCAACAGCGCCCGTTGCAGCATGCGTTGCAATGCGGCTTCGTCTCGGCGCACGGGCAGGCTCAGGTAGCCCGCATCGAACTGCAGGCTGTGCTCGGCCGTGTTGAATTGGGTGGGGCCGTCAAACAGCACGCGGTAACTGTCTGCGTGTTGCGGTGCGGCAAATCGCAGGTTGGTTTGCCGCAGCGAAATGCGCGAGTCGGTCAGCCAGCAGGCCACGCCCAGCACGTTGCGCAGTACCGACACCACGCAAAATTCCTGTAGCGCCCCCAAGTCTCTGTTTTCTTGCAATTGAAGACTGACCACGCCCTGTTCTTGGTTGATCTGCAAATGGATGTCGTCCGTCAGCAGGCCGTGGTGGCGGCACCAGCGCTGGAGCGCCACGCCCAAGGTGGGCGCGGTCAGCGAGGCCCGCACCAGCATGCCGTAGCTGCCCCAAGGCAGGCGGCGGCTGAACCAGCCCAGCGCCTCGTCGTCCAGTTCGCGCATGGCGGTGGCGGACAGCCACTCCATTTGTGTGGCGGTGATGCGTGCTTCGGTTTGTTGGAGTGAGCTTGGCGCAATTTGTGCCGTCGACAAGGCTGTTCTGGGGTCCAGGCCACGTTGTGTGTAAGCCATCACGATGGCTTTTACAAAGGCCATCGGGGTCTCGGCACGGCCAATGGCATTGGGGCTGGGAAGGGCGCTGATCGCGGTACTCATCGTGGCGATGATTGTGGCACGATTTGCAACCCAATTGACGCCATGCCAGACGCCTGCAGGCGCTAAGCTGGCGGGCATTGCACGATCGATGCGACCGCTGGGCGGTGCCGAGCGTCGCGCAGCCAAGGAAGCACCATGACCGTTTTGCACTCCCAACTGAACCCGCGTTCGGCTGATTTTCAGGCCAATGCCGCAGCCATGCGTGGCCTGGTCGATGACCTGCGCGCCCACCTGGAACGCGTGGCCCAAGGCGGTGGCGAGGCCCCGCGAGCCAAGCACACCGCTCGCGGCAAGCTGCTGCCGCGCGACCGGGTACAAATGCTGCTCGACCCCGGCACGCCCTTCCTCGAAGTCGCGCCACTGGCGGCCTTGAACATGTACAACAACGATGCGCCCAGTGCGGGCGTGATCGTGGGCATTGGCCGCGTGAGCGGGGTGGACTGCATGATCGTGTGCAACGACGCCACGGTGAAAGGCGGCACCTATTACCCGATGACGGTGAAAAAGCACCTGCGGGCGCAAGAAATCGCCCAGCAAAACCGCTTGCCCTGCATTTACCTGGTCGACTCGGGCGGGGCCAACTTGCCCAACCAAGACGATGTTTTTCCAGACCGCGACCACTTTGGCCGCATCTTCTTCAACCAAGCGAACATGAGTGCGCTGGGCATCGCCCAGATCGCGGTGGTCATGGGCAGCTGCACGGCGGGCGGCGCGTATGTGCCCGCCATGAGCGACGAGACCATCATCGTGAAAAACCAAGGCACCATCTTTTTGGGCGGCCCGCCTTTGGTCAAAGCCGCCACGGGCGAAGTGGTGAGTGCCGAAGATTTGGGCGGTGGCGATGTGCACACCCGCCTGTCGGGCGTGGCCGATCACTTGGCTCAAAACGATGTGCACGCACTGGCGCTGGCGCGTCAGGCTGTGAAAAACCTCAATGCCCAAAAGACGCCGCACATCACCACGCACGCCAGCGTGCCGCCCCAATTCGATGCACAAGAACTTTATGGCGTGATCCCCACCGACACGCGCAAACCCTTTGATGTGCGCGAGATCATCGCCCGCATCGTGGACGGCTCTGACTTTGACGAATTCAAATCGCGCTTTGGCACCACTTTGATTTGCGGTTTTGCCCGCATCGAAGGCATGCCGGTGGGCATCATCGCCAACAACGGCATCTTGTTCAGCGAGTCGGCTTTGAAGGGCGCGCACTTCATCGAGCTGTGCTGCCAGCGCAAGATCCCGCTGGTGTTTTTGCAAAACATCACCGGCTTCATGGTTGGGCGCAAATACGAAAACGAAGGCATCGCCCGCAACGGCGCCAAGATGGTCACCGCCGTGGCCACAGCGGCGGTGCCCAAGTTCACCATCATCATTGGCGGCAGCTTTGGCGCGGGCAACTATGGCATGTGTGGTCGCGCTTTCGGGCCGCGCTTTTTGTGGATGTGGCCCAACGCCCGCATCAGCGTCATGGGCGGCGAGCAAGCGGCCAGCGTGTTGGCCACCGTCAAGCGCGACGGCATCGAGGGCAAGGGCGGCAGCTGGAGCATGGAGGAAGAAGAGGCCTTCAAAGCCCCGATCAAACAACAGTACGAAGACCAAGGCCACCCGTATTACGCTACTGCCCGCATTTGGGACGACGGCGTGATCGACCCCGCCGACACGCGCCGCGTGCTGGCCTTGGGCCTGAGCGCCTCGCTGAATGCGCCGATTCCTGAAACCAAGTTCGGCCTGTTCCGGATGTGATGGGGTTGCCATGACGACAGCCTTGACCCTTTCCACCCAAAACAGTGTGCACACCATCACGCTGTCGCGCCCCGATGTGCGCAATGCCTTCAATGACGAAGTCATTGCCGATTTGAAAAGCGCTTTCCTTTCTGTGGCGCAAGATGCCAGCGTGCGCTGCGTGGTGTTGGCCGCCGAGGGGCCTGCATTTTGCGCAGGCGCAGACCTGAACTGGATGCGCCGCATGGCCGATTACAGCCAGGGCGAAAACCTGGCCGATGCGGGCGAGCTGGCGGCCATGCTGCGTGCCATCTACGAATGTCCGCAGCCCACCATCGCCCGCGTGCAGGGCGATGTGTATGCGGGCGGCATGGGCTTGGTGGCCGCATGCGACATGGCCGTGAGTGTGGACACGGCGAACTATTGTCTGAGCGAGGTCAAGCTGGGCTTGATACCGGCCACCATCAGTCCCTATGTGATCCGTGCCATGGGCGCGCGTGCGGCGCACCGCTACTTTTTGACCGCTGAGCGCTTTGGTGCCGCCGAGGCGCACCGCATTGGCTTGGTGCACGAGGTGGTGACTGCCGATGCGCTGGACGCCCAAGTGGCCGAACTGACGCAAGCACTGGTGAACGCGAGCCCCAATGCGGTACGCGCTTGCAAGCGCTTGGTGCAAAACGTGGCCGAGCGCGAGATCAACGACGCGCTGGTGGCACAGACGGTGGCGGGCATCGCCGACATCCGTTCAAGTGCCGAAGGCAAAGAGGGCGTGCAGTCCTTCTTGCAAAAGCGCAAACCCCAATGGCTGGCTTGAGGAAGCAAACATGTTCAAAAAAATTCTGATCGCCAACCGTGGCGAAATCGCCTGCCGCGTGGCAGCCACCGCCCGCCGCATGGGCCTCAAAACCGTGGCCGTTTATTCCGACGCCGATGCCGGTGCCAAGCACGTGCAAGCCTGCGACGAAGCCGTTCATGTGGGCGGCAGCGCACCCAAAGACAGCTATCTGCGCTGGGAGCGGATTTTGCAAGCCGCCAAAGACACCGGTGCCGAGGCGGTGCACCCCGGCTATGGTTTTTTGAGCGAGAACGAAGACTTTGCCAAGGCCTGCGCTGCAGCTGGGCTGGTGTTCATCGGCCCACCGGCCTCGGCCATTTTGGCGATGGGCTTGAAGGCCGAATCCAAACGCTTGATGGAAGCCGCGGGTGTGCCTTTGGTGCCCGGCTACCACGGCG
>JAGNWH010000136.1:0-4473 GCA_017986055.1 Limnohabitans sp.
AACTGAAACAGGTTGCGATCCTTGTTGGTCTGCCCGACAGGGATCGAACCTGTGACCCACAGCTTAGAAGGCTGTTGCTCTATCCAACTGAGCTACGGGCAGAATCTGGAAACACAAAAGGCCCTTACGGGCCTTTTTTGTTCAAAGTAGCAGGGTGGATTTTTCAGAATCTACCCATGTCTTTGTTTTTGAATTGCCTGAATACATTCAGGTGAATGGTCGGAGCGGCGGGATTCGAACTCGCGACCCTCTGCTCCCAAAGCAGATGCGCTACCAGGCTGCGCTACGCTCCGACAAGCGATATTCTAACCCTCAAACAGCCCTTTCTTGACGACGTCGGTAAAAAAGTCGCGTTGGATTCACATTCAAGTCGTCTTTTTCATATGCAAGGCCGTCAACCTGAGCGGGGACGGTGTTGCCACCCCCAAACGGCGTGCTTTTGCAGACCATTTGGAGGGGCTGCAAAGCGTCAGCTGCCGCGAGTGATGGGCATGTCCACCTCACCAGGCAAGGCCAGTTGTTTCGCCAACTCGAGCTTGGCCAAAGAGTTGCGGTGCACTTCGTCCGGACCGTCGGCCAGCCGCAGCGTGCGCTGGTGGGCATAGGCATAAGCCAGCGGGAAGTCTTGCGACACGCCGCCGCCGCCGTGGGCCTGGATGGCCCAGTCAATGATTTGACAAGCCATTTGAGGCGCAACGATCTTGATCATGGCGATTTCGGCTTTGGCGACCTTGTTGCCCACGGTGTCCATCATGTAAGCCGCCTTGAGCGTCAACAAACGGGCCTGCTCGATCATGCAGCGCGACTCTGCGACACGTTCTTGCCACACGGTCTGACGCGCCACTTCGCGGCCAAAGGCGACCCGTGTGTTCAGACGGTGGCACATCAATTCCAACGCACGCTCTGCAATGCCGATGGTGCGCATGCAGTGGTGAATGCGGCCAGGGCCCAAGCGGCCTTGTGCGATCTCGAAGCCACGGCCTTCGCCCAGCAAAATATTCTCGGCTGGAACGCGGACGTCTTTGAGCAAGACTTCCATGTGGCCATGCGGCGCATCGTCGTAGCCAAAGACCGACAGCGCGCGGACCACCGTGATGCCGGGGGCGTTAGCGGGCACCACAATCATGGATTGCTGCTCGTGGCGGCCTGCATCGGGGTTGGTTTTGCCCATCACGATGTACACAGCGCAACGCGGATCACCGGCACCGGACGACCACCATTTGCGGCCATTGATAACGTAGTCGTTGCCATCGCGGCGGATCTCGCATTCGATGTTGGTGGCGTCGGACGAGGCCACATCGGGCTCGGTCATCAAAAACGCCGATCGGATTTCACCGCGAAGCAGGGGTTCCAGCCATTCGTCTTTCAGGTTTTCGCTGGCGTAACGCTCCAGCGTTTCCATGTTGCCGGTATCAGGGGCTGAGCAGTTGAAGATTTCTGCGGCAAAGGGCACACGACCCATGATCTCGCAAAGCGGGGCGTATTCGAGGTTGGACAAACCTTGCGGTGCGCGTGTGGACTTGGGCAGGAACAAGTTCCACAGGCCCGCAGCCTTGGCTTTGGGCTTGAGCTCTTCGACAATTTGGGTCGGAACCCAGGCGTTGCCTTTGGCGCGGTTTTCGGCAATCTCCGCGAAGAAGCGAGCCTCGTTCGGGTAAATGTGCTCGTCCATGAAGGCCAGCAAGCGGGCTTGCATGTCTTTGACCTTGGGGGTGTATTCAAAATCCATGGTCTATCTCCTAGGGTTGGGATTCGGCTTGATCAAAAAGGTTCAGGCTTTGCTGGCAAAACGCCACGCCAACTCGGCCATGGGCCTGGCGCCTGCGCCCGATGTTTTGGCTTGGTCGCTGGAGGCAGTGCCGTCTTCGACGCGTTTGGCAATGCCTTGCAAGATGGCCGCGATGCGGAACATGTTGTAAGCGAGGTAAAAATTCCAGTCTTTGGCCAGCGCTTCAGGCGTCGTGAACCCCGTGCGATCGCAATAGCGGCGGATGTATTCGGCTTCTGAAGGGATGCCCAGCGCGGCCAGATCGAGCCCGCCGATGCCCCTGAACGTACCCGGGCTGATGTGCCAGGCCATGCAGTGGTAGCTGAAATCAGCCAAGGGGTGGCCCAGTGTGGACAACTCCCAGTCCAGCACGGCCAAAACGCGGGCTTCGCTCGGATGGAACATCAGGTTGTCCAGTCGGTAGTCGCCATGCACGATGCTCACCAGCGAATCGTCTTGGGCACTGGCCGGGATGTTTTGGGGCAGCCATTCGATCAGCTGGTCCATTTCGGGGATGGGCTGGGTGATGGATGCGGCGTACTGCTTGCTCCAACGGCCAATCTGGCGCGCGATGTAATTGCCCGGTTTGCCGTAGCTGCTCAGACCTTGTTTGGCGAAATCAACCTTGTGCAGTGCCGCCAGCACGCGGTTCATCTCGTCGTAGATGGCCGCGCGTTCGGCCTGGCTCATGCCCGGCAGGGATTGGTCCCACAGCACGCGGCCTTGCACGAATTCCATGACATAAAAAGCTCGGCCAATCACCGATTCGTCGTCGCAAAGCACGTGCATCGCGGCCACCGGCACATCGGTACCATGCAGGCCCTTCATGACGGCGAACTCCCGTTCAATGGCGTGTGCCGAAGGCAGCAATTTGGCCACCGGGCCGGGTTTGGCCCGCATCACGTATTGACGCGCTGGGGTGATGAGTTTGTAGGTTGGATTGGATTGGCCGCCCTTGAACATCTCGACGCTCAAGGGGCCCGCAAAACCGGGGAGTCTGGCACTGAGCCAGGCTTCCAACGCCAGGATGTCAAAGGCGTGCGTGCCCGAGACAGGTCGGGTCCCCACGAAATGGTCAAAAGCACTCATGGGGTACCTGTGTCCGCTAGGTTCAGCGGTGATGGGTTAAAAAAAGAGCGTGTCAGTGATCCGCGTTCACGATGGCCAGCAAGGCGTCGCGGTCCAGCACCACCAAACCACCGGGTTCGATGCGGATGATCAGCTCGCGCTCCATTTGCTTGAGCTCCTGGTTCACGCGTTGGCGCGAGGCACCCAGCAACTGCGCCAATTCCTCTTGCGCCAGTTGCAGGCTGATGCGCACGGCTTTGGCGTCCGACAAACTCGGCACCCCATAACTGCGCAACAAGTGGTTGAGCTGTTTGGCCAACCGCGCACGCAAGGGCAGGGTGTTGAGGTCTTCCACCAAACCATACAGCTGGCGAATGCGGCGTGACTGTAGTCGCAACATGGCTTCGTAAAACTCGACGTGCTGTGACAGGATTTTTTTGAAGTCGGCTTTGGCCACATTCAGTGTGGTGGTGTCGCCGTGCGCATAGCAATCGTGTGTGCGACGGTCTCCGTCGAAGATCGACACATCGCCAAACCAGATGCCGGGCTCCACATACGTCAGCGTGATCTGCTTGCCCGACACCGAGGTCGAGCTCACGCGCACTGCGCCCTTGGCGCAGGCAATCCACTGCTCGGGTGGATCGCCCCGTGCAGCGAGCATGTCGCCGTCTTTGTGACGTTTGACGTAAGCGCATCGAAGTATGTCGTGACGAAGTGAAGGTGAAAGGCTTGAGAACCAGCGACCACTGTTGATCGCTTCTCTTTCCTCCATTGTCAGAATCGGTTCGTCCATGCTCTGTCCTTTGAGTGACTGGTGTTCGGTTTTTTGTCGCCTGGGGGACCAGGCGGCTTTATTCGTATTGGGGTTTTTGCTTGTTCAAAAACGCCGCAATGCCAATGCCGGCATTGTTGTGATGCAGGTTTTTGACAAATTGGTCACGTTCACGCGCCAACTGTGCATTCAGGGTGCTGCCGTCGGCATCGGACAACAATTCCTTGATGCTGGCCAATGCATTGGGGGCGCGGGCATTGAGTTGTTCGCACAGCTGCAAAGCCTGCTGCAGCGATTGGCCAGCATCGGCCAAGCGGTTGACCACGCCCAGTTGCTGCAGGCGCTCGGCACCGATGCGTTCGCCGCACATGAGCAACTCGGTGGCCAACTGGCGCGGCACAGCGCGTGACAGGCTCCAGCTGCCGCCACCGTCAGGGGACAGTGCAATGCCGCTGTAGGCCATCACAAACACGCTGTTGCGGGCCGCGACGATCATGTCGCAAGCCAGTGCCAGAGAAAAGCCGGCACCCGCCGCAGGCCCTTCGACCGCCGCGATGACCGGCTTGGGGAAAGTGCGAATCGCTTCGATCCAGTTGTGCAGGCCTTCAATGCTTTGCGCTTGGTGCTCAGGCGGCAGTTGGCGGTTGTTTTGCAGTCGCTGCAAATTGCCGCCTGCGCTGAAGATGCCGTTGGCCCCGGTAATGACCACGCTGCGCACATCGGGGTTGGACTCGGCCACGCTCAGGGCTTCCACCCCAGCGGCGTACATCTCTGGCCCGAGCGCGTTGCGAAATTCGGGGTTGCTGAGCGTCAGGATCAGGGTTTGACCTTCGCTGGTGCCGATCAGTTGTGCAGTCATTTTTTT
>JAGNWH010000137.1:0-4462 GCA_017986055.1 Limnohabitans sp.
ACTGGCCATCGCGCCACCACGGAATGGGCGCGCGGCTGAAATACAGTGCCATTTGCCGGGCGTCCATGACCACCTTGACCACGTTGGGGTTGGTGAATTCTTCCAATGAGCCGATGGCGTGCGCTGCGGTGCTCATGCTGGCATCAGGCCGCTCGGTCAGCACGCGGGCCACCTCGTTGATGAGCGCGGGCGGGATCAGCGGCTCGTCGCCTTGCACGTTGACCACCACCGCATCGGGCGCAAGGCCCAGCAGCTGGCAAGCTTCGGCCAGGCGGTCGCTGCCGCTGACGTGGTCTTTTCGGGTCAGCAAGGCGCGTATGCCGTGCGCTTCACAGGCCGCCACGATGCGCTCATCGTCAGCGGCCACCACCACCAGACTGGCGTTGGACAGCATGGCACGTTGCGCCACGCGCACCACCATGGGCAGTCCAGCGATGTCGGCAAGAGGTTTGTCGGGCAAGCGGCTCGAAGCCATGCGTGCCGGAATTACCACCGTAAAACCCGCAGCAGAGCCTGCGGGGGGCAAAAAATGGGTCATGGCTGGGGCTCAGAGCGCGGGACGCAGGGCCGCGAGTTTCTCGATTTCTTCGTCACTCAGTGTGCGGGCCTCGTTTTCCAGCAGGATCGGAATGCCGTTGCGCACCGGGTACGCCAGGCGAGCGCTGCGCGAGAGCAGTTCCTGGTGTTCCCGGTCGAAGTCGAGAGGGCCTTTGGTGACTGGGCAAACCAGTAATTCAAGCAATTTGTTGTCCATGCTGTCAATGATAACGGCCCCCAAGCCAGGGGTGTTTGGGAAAGGTCAGTGCTGCAAAAGTTGCTCAATGCGCGCATCCAGCGCCGACCAAAAACCGTTTTCTGGCGTGATGACCAGAGGGATCGCCAGGGCGCCGGGTTCGTGCGGCCAGAGTTTGGCGGCGTCTTTTTCGGTGCAAACCCAAGTGCGGTCGGGGTTGGCTTTCCAGTCTTGGTAGTCGTGGTGGTCAGGCAGGGCGGTGGTGCTGGTCAGTTGCAACCCCGATTGGCGCAGCATGTCGAAAAATGCTTCAGGCCTGGCCAGTCCGGCCACCGCGTGCAGTGGGCGGTTTGTCAATGCGCTCAAGGCAAGGTGTCGCCCATCCGAGGTCAGGGCGTGGTCTGCCAGTTGCCGTGGGGCCTGGTATTGACCGAGTGGGCGGTCACCCGAAATGGATGGACCGGTGTGCAGAACCCAATCGACCGGGCGTGGCCAGGCTTCGCGCAGGGGGCCCGCAGGCAACAACCAGCCGTTGCCCACGCCGCGCTCGTCCATCACACAAATCTCGATGTCACGCGCCAAGGCCAGGTGTTGCAAACCATCGTCGCAGATCAAAATTTGCACCGTCGGATGCGCGTGCAGCAAGCCCAGCGCCGCATCGGCCCTGGCTCGCGCCACCCAAACCGGCACGCCAGTGCTTTGGTGAATCAGCAAGGGTTCATCGCCCACATCCAGTGGGTGGCTGTCGTGCGTCACGGCACGGGCGTCCTGCGTTTTGCGGCCGTGCCCGCGCGAGATCACCCCGACCTGCAAGCCCTTGGCCAGCAAGTGCCTGGCAAGGGTAATGGTGACCGGGGTTTTGCCCGCACCGCCTGCCACCACATTGCCGACCACGATGACCAAGGCGGGTACGCGCCGGGTTTTGAAGATGCCCGTGGCGTAGGCCATGCGCCGCAGTGTCGTGAGTGCGCCATAAATGGCCGCCACCGGGCGCAAGGCCCACGCGAGCGGGCCACGCCGCTGCCAAACCCGGGGCAAATGCTGGTGAAGGAATGCGGACAGGCTCATGCCGATCAAGAGCCCGGCACTTCGGCCGATTGGGCCGCAAAGGTGATTTTGGACAAGCCGCTGCGGCGTGCCGCCTCCATGGCGTTGATCACGCTTTGGTGCGTGGCCGATGCGTCGGCGCTGATGACCAGCATCGCGTCTTTGTGGACCAGTGGCGTCAGGACCGCCACCAAATGACCGACCGAGCTGCCCCCGACGGGTGACTTGTTGATGGCGTATCGCCCTTGTGATGTGATCGTCAAGACAATTTGGCGCGGGCGCTGGCTGGATGCACTGGCATCGGCCACGGGCAGGTTCAGCTGGATTTCGGTCAGGCGTGACCAAGTGGTGGTCAGCATCAAAAAGATCAGGACGACCAAAAGCACGTCAATGAACGGGATCAGGTTGATCTCGGGTTCGGGGGACGAGGGCCGGGGTCTGAAATTCACAGCCAGCCTTTATGCGCGCAAACGGCTCAGATGCCGGGCAAAGGTCTCGGCAGCCACTTCCATGGCCAGCACATGGCGGTCCACCACGGCGCGAAAGTAGCGCCAGAACATCAAGGACGGGATGGCCACAACCAAACCGAACGCGGTGTTGTAAAGCGCCACCGAAATACCATGTGCCAGCAGGGCAGGCTGGTTGTTGGCCGCCGTGTGCGCCCCAAAAATGTCGATCATGCCGACCACGGTGCCCAGCAAACCGAGCAGTGGGGCGGCAGAGGCGATGGTGGCCAGTGCAGGCAGGTAGCGCTCCAGCCCTTGTGTTGCCAAACGCCCCGCCATTTGCATGCTGGCTTGGATGTCTTCGCCTGAGGCTTTGGGGTTGTCATGCAGGCAACGCAGCCCGCTGGCCAAAACCGGCCCCATGGCACCTGCTTTGTCCAGGGCCTGGATCATCTCTGGCACGGGGACACCGCGTTGGCTTGCCTCGATGGTTTGCGCGAGGATGTGGGTGGGCATGACTTTGGCGCTTTGCAGCTGAACGCAGCGCTCCAATATCAGGGCCAAGGCCAGAACGGAACACAAAATCAAGGGCCAAATGGGCCAACCTGCGGCTTGTATGATGGACAACAAAAAAATACCTTCCCGTTTTTGGGTCTCGAACGAGGCTGATTATCGGCGAATGCCTAGGCTGCCCCATCACCACGGCTTGGAAGTTTGCTTGATGCCGAGATTTCTGTGGATAACTTTGTGAAGAACTTGGCCTGTTGTGCTGTTCAGCATACTCAGGTGTATATTAATTCTCCAAAATTCAACCCGTCATTTTAAAAAATAATGAATGAAATCAATGACTTGTAATTTTGTAGTGATGTCGCTTGCGTCGCATTGGCCAAAACCAGCCCAGGGCATGGCTTGTGGAGTACTTTGCCTCAGCTGGCTTGGTTTAGACGCCTGAAACACCCTCCAAACGCCGATGAAACCTCAATACCATGCCTGTGAATGACGATTTGAAGCCCCGCGCGTGGACAGTTTCAGCGCTGTGCCGCGCCATGGCTGACACGCTGGATGCCCAGTTCAACCCTGTCACGGTGCGTGGGGAGGTTTCGGGCTTTTCGCGGGCCGCCAGCGGCCATTGTTATTTTTCGATCAAGGACGACACGGGCCAGATCCGTTGCGCCATGTTCCGCCGTGCCGCCAGTTTGATGGACTTCGCCCCCCGTGATGGCGAACTGGTGGAGGTGCGTGGCCGTTTGGGGGTGTACGAAGCCCGGGGCGATTTGCAATTGGTGGTCGAGTCTATGGAGCGGGCTGGGCAGGGCGCACTGTTTGAGCAGTTTTTGCGCCTCAAGGCCAAGCTCGAGGCCGAAGGTCTTTTCGATCCCGCACACAAACGCTTATTACCGGCCCAGCCCCGAGCCATTGGCGTGGTCACTTCGCCGGGCGCAGCCGCTTGGCACGACGTGATGACCGCCTTGCAGCGGCGCGTGCCGCACATTCCCGTGCTGATGGCGCCGGCCTTGGTGCAAGGCGTGAGCGCTGCGGCCACGCTGGCACAGGCGCTGCTCAACCTTTACGCTTTTACGGCAGAAGACAACCCGCTCAGCCCGCCTGTGGATGTGATCTTGCTGGTGCGCGGCGGCGGCTCGATGGAAGACCTGTGGTCTTTCAACGACGAAAACCTGGCCCGCGTGATCGCCCAAAGCCCGGTGCCCTTGATTTGCGGCGTGGGCCACGAGACCGACTTCACCATTGCCGACTTTGTGGCCGATGTGCGCGCCCCCACACCCACCGCTGCTGCCGAGATGGCGGCGACCGACCGTGGCGTGGCCCTGGAGGCCTTGTCGGTGCTGGAACACAGGTTGACCCGGGGCCTGCTGCGTCAGCAAGACCGGCAAGCCCAGCGACTGGACAGCGTGGCCGCCCGCTGGGGTGTTGGCCTTGCCCGTCAGCAAGAACGTCAAGTTCAGCGTCTGAACGCCATGGCCACCCGTCTGAGCCGACCACAAGCTTTGCTGGGCCAACACAGTCAGTGGCTGGACCGGCTGGCGCACCGTTTGCAAGCGGGCGTACAAAGCCAAGCCATCGGCAGTGGCCACCAGCTGACCCGCCTGGAAGACCGCCTGAGCTTCAATCGCGGTCAGCAAGTGCAACAACGTGCCCAGCGCTTAGAGCGGGCCGCTTTGCGGTTGTCATCGGTGGACCCGCGCCAGGTGCTGGAACGCGGTTATGCCTGGCTCAG
>JAGNWH010000049.1:0-15090 GCA_017986055.1 Limnohabitans sp.
TCCGCCCAATAAGCCTGCAGCCTGTGCAAGGGGAAACGGCTCAGCTCCAAACGCCCTTTCAGCTGCAGCGGCGTGGCTTTGGCTTGCCCGGCGGCCACAGACGGCAATCGAAAAGCCCCGTCAAAACCCAGCTTGCCCGACTGACGGCGCTGGGTTCCGGTGGTGAAATCAACTTTGACTGTGGTCATTTGCGGCGATGTCGCCAAGGGCTGCCAGGCACCCACACTGAGGTTGAAATCCCGCGCATCCAACTTGGCACCACCGGGCACAAAACGGTCATCCAGATTCAGTACGCCGCCCGTGACTTGCAACGGCCCCAACACCAGTTGCCAGGGCTTGGCGATCGCCTCTTGTGAGGGGCCCGAGGGGGTTTCGACCCGCCAGTCCTCGACCATCCAGCGACCCTGGGGGTTGCGGCGGGCATTCAACAACGGCCGACTCCAGGCCACGCGTCCCACACGCGCCTGCTGCGCAAAGACATCCAACTCGACCTGTTCGAGGGCCAATTCGGCCCACCCGGCCTCGGGCTGCTCAGGCGTGCCCAGCAACACGTCGGTCATGCGGATCTGGGGCGCCTTGAGCAGCAAAGAAGCCGGTAGGGTGCCTGCTGCGGCTCGCCAGTCCAGACTCAGCTCTGCAGAAGATTTGCCAGACAAGCCCGGGCGAAACAATTCGGACCAATAGGGCGCAGCGCTTATCAAAGGCACATCGCGCCACGTCATGCGTGTCTGGGCACTGCTCAGGTCGGTCGTTCCCTCCCAAGACACATTCGCCCCCTGCAACAGGGCCTGACCGTGGAAGGAGGCCAGCTGGCGGCTCGGCCAACTGAAGTCCTGGCCTTCGATCGCCAGCTCAGTCAGTGCCAGACTGGCCGGCATGGCGACTGCAGCGTCTTGCCAATTGAGTTGTCCTGAACTGATCTGAAGCCGCTTGAGGGCGAAGTCAGCCCCCTTGCTTGCGGGGGCCTGCGCAATCGTCGTTTGCGGCACAAAAAACCGCTGCAAGCGGACCCAGTTCAATTCACCATCAGGATCACGCCGAAGGCTCAACACCGGCTTGTCCAGGCTCAGGGTGTCCAGTTTGAAAACACTTTCCAAAGGACGCCACGCATCGATTTTCAAATCCATCCTGCCCAACTGCAACAAAGGCAAATCGGTGCTCTTGAGCGTCTCATGGAGTTGCAGGTTTTGCAAAGCCAGATGGCCCGACACAGACAACTCGGGCGCAATTTGTTGCCGGAAATCAAGGCGAATGTCCATCTCCAGCCGCCCGTCTACCAGCCGTACAGGCCAGGCTGCAGGCCAATAGGGCAGATAGGGCTTGACATCGAACCCCTTGACCTGAAAGCGGGCTTGCGTGTGCCTGTCCGGAACAAAGGGGGTTGTTTCTGCATCCGTGTCAAAGGCAGAACCATTGAACTGGAAGGCCAGCCTGGGGTGGGTGGCCACCTCGCGCCGTCCGCCGATGTTGCTCAAAAAGGGAATGGCCAGATGCACGTCGCTCAGTGTGTGGGTGACGGATTTGGGCTCATCACGAAACTGCACGCCTCCGCCAGCAATCTGAATATTGAACAAGGAAAAACGGGGAACACCCGCGCCTTGGGTTTCCGAAGCCGCAAAAACGGCCAGCACATCGTCGATGTCAAAACGGCCTTGCCCTCGGTACGCCAGCTGCAGCTGCGGATTGCGCACCAGCACAGCATCGGCCACGGGTGCCCACAAGAACAGCGACTGCAAGGAGACATTGACCTCGACCTCGTCGATGCTCAACTGGGCTTGGTGCAACGGATCTGGAGCACCGGCTGAAGCCACGCGCAAACCACGCACGATCAAGCGCATTGACCAAGGCCGGAAAACCACTTGCTCAGCCGTGACCACACGCCCCAGCGTTTGGGTGCCTTGCTTTTCAATTTGCCACTGCACCAGTGCCGGCACTGCCGCCCAGCTGATCGCCCACAGCACCCACACGCCGAGTACGACAAACAAAACCCGACGCTGCCAGCGCTGCAGGAGACCCACATTCATGATCGACTCTTGGTAAAGAACAACAAGCGCGATTTTCGGCGATCGGAGGGCACAGATGTAACGCCAAGGATACAAATCGACCGAAACAGCCCGTGTCCTCACTCATGGCCTGACATGGCATGGCAACAGGCACAAAACGGCCCCGATAGGCCAGGCCTGCCAACGAGGCCGCCAGCAGACTCAGGTGGACTTGCTGGCCTCTGCAGCAAAGCCTGGACCGGCAGGATGGAAAAACGGCGTCGGCATGCTCTGAAAATCAATTTTTTCCAATGCAGCATCTTGTGCAAAGTGCCGCCAGTCTTGGACCAAGGTCGCATTGGCCGAGATCAAACGCCCCTGGGGGTCTTTGAACCACAGCATGAAAGGCTGTGTGGCCAACAACTCTTGCTGCTGACGCTCGATCGCCAGTTCTTGGGCCGTGATTTTTTTCTCTTCGGTCACATCGATCATCACCAGGCGGCACTCATCGCCCAATTCGTCAAGCGTGGCATCGACTCTGACGACCACCTCTGCACGGTGCGCGGTAGCACAGAGAGTCACCTCGCAATAGCGACGGCACTTGCCACTCAAAACTTCCTGATGGAAATCCATCAACGTGGCCCGATCGGATGGCACAACAAAGTCCATCAGCGAGCTGAGCGTGCGCTGCGAACGCTGGATGTCCAGCATGATCGCGCCGGCTAAATTGGTTTGAACCACCCGACCTTGTCGATCGAGGCTGACAAATCCGACCGGGGCAAAATCGTAGGCGTCTTGGTATTTGTGCAAAAGCGCATGGTCTTGCCCGTCGGATTCATGGCCTTGCAGTTGCAATTCCTCGGCGACTTCCTGTGAACGCGCCTGCCGCTCATACAAACGCCGTGTCTCAGCGCAAATCAATGAGAAACACTCACAAACCGTGTCGCTCAAGCCATCCCGATCCCGAATATGGATTTTGCCGCGACCACTGGACACCAGCCCTGCCGTCTGCAATTTGCCCAAGGCCTGCGTGATCGACTCACGGCGCACACCCAACATATTGGCAATCGTTTCATGGGTCACGTTCAATTGGTCACTGCCAACAGCATCCTGATTGAACAAGAGCCAATAAGAAAGACGCTCGATGACCGAGTGGTGGGTTACGCAAACAATACTCTGGGACATTTGCATGATCAGGGACTGGACATAACAAAGGGCCAGTTGCTGTAACTCGCGGCACCGGCTGAGTTCGGCTTGAAAGACGTCGACCGGCATTCTGTAGGCCTGACCCGCACACTGGACCACGGCTCGGTGGTTCATAGAGCCGCTGCCCAAAACCAAGGAAACACCCACCATGCCATCCCGACCGGTCATGGCCAACTCTGAACTGTCGCCATCGGCGGTGTGTGAAACCAATGAGGCGGTGCAGGTGGTTGGAAAATAAACAAATTCCAACGATTCTCCAGACTCGCAAATCACCTGTCCTGCCGCCAGATGGACGGGTTTGAGTTGCTCTGACAAGCGTGCATAGTGACTCAAGGGAATACCCGCCAAAATTCGGTTTTGACGGGCACTGTCGGTGATGGGGTAAGACATAACAATCCTTTCTCGCGCCAAGGCGCTTCCATTCACAAAATCAAACCAACTGAAATTTCTGCAACGCTCTGGCGTTGCTCGCCAAAATCCGGCCATGACACACCCCCCAAGCCTGCAGGCCCGCAAGGGTTTGCAATCAGCGGGGATGGACTCAAAGGAAATATGCCGTGCAACAAAGCATCGATTTCCTCCGGGCTGACAATGGCTTTTGGCCATGACGCTGTTGATGGCAAAGGTTTTGAAAGCATGGTCAATCCAGTCATTAACTTGGGGAAATTCAACAAAGGATCAATACATCCCCCGTCGCTTGACTTCATATTGGTTCAATTGAAAATGAATCACCACTGATCAAATGATTTGATCGTGTATGCATGCAGACATATATCCAACGATCAAACGGCTTTCGGGCGCATTGGCTACCCGAAAAAGATAATCAAAAAACGGTAATGGCTTGATTTAACAAGGCATATACGTCATCGTTTTTGATAGGCGGAAAAGGGGTTCCGATTCGACATCGGATGTGCCTCACAAATCAAGATCACGCATGGTGTGTTTCTTTTGGCATATCGCCTTCTAGCGACCGGTACATAACCACAGGCTGACAACCTCGGTTCAGTCAAAACACACCCAATGCTGAATGGGCAGACGCCCCTCGAGTGAAGAACATGCTTGTGCCGCCAGCCAGAAACTTGCAGCTCCCTGATCGGGAAACAGATCAAGATTTGTCGGCCTCGAGAGCCGCGACAGCACAAGGAGTTCATCATGACCAAACATGCCACCTTCGGTAAAAAACCTTTCTCGCTGAAAGCCGAACACGACGACACCGACACCAGCGATTCATCTCTTGATGGACAACGCATCGCGGCCCTCAGCAGCATGGCATCGGTGCCGACCCTCACAGTGTCAGCCCCCACACCCAGCGCCATCACCTACCCCAGCACCAACGTCAGCAAGGTCTACCAGCATTGGGCCGATGGCGATGCCGCCAAGGGAACCACCCCCGAATGGAACAACAACATCCTCTCGGACAGCAAATCGGATTACTTCGAAGGCGAAGTGGTCCCTCATGCCTATTTCTACAAGGCCAGTAACAACACACCCTTGATCAACGGTCAGACCTACTCGTTCAACGTGACCTACAACTACTACCAGAGCAACACCAATGCGGGCGGGTTTGTCTACATGACATCGCCCAACGCTGACCGCAGCCCGGGCAGCTTTGCTGGTGGGGACGCGCTACCCGACAGCACCTTCACCAACGGTGGCGGCATGCAGGGGTCGTTTTACACGGTCAACGCCAACATCACCAACGTCAGTGGCGTGACCTACAACGGCAGCTCGAGCAGTTCTAAAGACGCCGTCGTCACCATCTCATTTGTCTACACCGGCCCCAACACCACCTCTGGCGGTGCCGAAATCCAGTACGGTCTGCTGATTGCCGCCCCCGGTGATGTGCCCGACCAAGGCAAAGGCATGACCGATGGCGCCAACGCGTGGACAGGTGGCTCCCTGCAAACCACAGTGGACATTGGAGGCAGCGGTGCCACGTCTATCCAGCTGGCACCTTCGGCCATCATCGTGGGCGAGATCAGCGGCGTGAAATACAGCGATATGGACGGCAACGGCATTCGCGATGCCGATGGCGTCGACAACCAACTGGGCACAGCCGATGACGAAGTCGGCCTCACCAACTGGAAAATCTACATTGACCATGACAAGGATGGCGTTTGGGATTCGAACGAACAATTCGCTCTGACCGGTGCAGATGGCAAGTACGCCCTGTCGGTGGTCCCAGACTCGGACCGCACAGACACCGACAACGACCCCTACACCGTTCGCGAAGTGCAGCAAGCTGGCTGGGTACAGACCACCACCAACCCAGCGCCCATCCTCATCACGGCGCTGGATCCCAAAGAAATGAATGTGGACTTTGGCAACATGATGCTTAAGCCAGGTCTGAACATTGTCAAAGACGCGGCCATTGATGGTGGCTTCGCCGATGCAGCAGGCGATGTCATCAACTACAACATCTCAGTTGAAAACACCGGCAACCAGGCATTGACGGGTGTCACAGTTACCGACACCTTCATCAGCAACCTGACTCTGCTGGTCGATCCAGCGACCACTGCAGACGGCGAGTTGGACGTGGGTGAAACTTGGTACTACAGCGCCACGCACCTCGTCACACAAGCCGAGATCGATGCTGGCCAAAACATCCTCAACGTCGCCACAGCCGACTCGGACCAGACCGGGTCTGACACTGACGACGCTTCGGTGCCTGTTGAACAAAAACCCCTGCTCAACATCGTCAAGCAAGCCAGCATCGATGGCGGCACCGCCGACAGCGCCGGAGAAATCATCAACTACACCGTCACAGTAGAAAACCAGGGCAACCAGACCCTGACCGGTGTTAGCGTGACTGACCCCTTCATCGGCGCATTGACCTTGGTGAAAGATGCTGCATCTGAAGACGGCAAGCTGGGCGTGGGCGAGACCTGGACTTACACCGGCAGCCACACCGTCACGCAGGGCGAAATCGATGTCGGCCAAAACATCCTCAACGTTGCCACAGCCGACTCGGACCAAACCGCCCCCGACACGGACGATGCTTCGGTGCCTGTTGATCAAAAACCCCTGCTCAACATCGTCAAGCAAGCCAGCATCGATGGCGGCACCGCCGACAGCGCTGGAGAAATCATCAACTACACCGTCACGGTGCAAAACCAGGGCAACCAGACCCTGACCGGTGTGGACGTGACCGACCCCTTCATCACAAACCTGACCTTGGTGGAGGATGCCGCATCTGAAGACGGCAAACTGGGCGTTGGCGAGACTTGGACTTACACCGGCAGCCACACCGTCACGCAGGCCGAAATCGATGCTAGCCAAAACATCCTCAACGTCGCCACAGCCGACTCGGACCAAACCGCCCCCGACACCGACGATGCTTCGGTGCCTGTTGAACAAAAACCGAGCTTGGCCATCGACAAGGCCATCCTGGGTGTGGCGGGTGGCAATGGCAACGGCAGTGTGGATGCCGTGAACGACGTGATCAGCTACGCGGTCACGGTCAGCAACACCGGCAACCAGACGCTGAGTCAGGTCACCGTCAACGACCCCTTGACCGGACTGAGCATCACGGGCGTGACCTTGGCCCCCGGTGCCAGCCAAACCTATCTAACCAGCTACAGCGTGACGCAGGACGACTTGGACGGTTATGGCGGGGGCGATGGTTTTATCGAAAACACCGCCACGGCCGATAGCCTCCAGACAAACGCCGTCAGCGACACCGAAGAGATTGAGCTTTTTGTGCGCGCCGCTTTGTCCATCGACAAAACCTTGATCAGCATCACCAACGGCAATCTGAACAGCGTGGCCGATGCCGCAGGTGATCGACTGAACTACAGCGTGACCGTGAGCAACCTGGGCGTACTGACACTCACCAACGTCAGTGTGGTGGACCCCAGTACCGGCTTGGACATCAAGGGCCTGACCTTGGTCCCCGGCGAAAGCAAGGTGGTTGAAACAAGCTATGTGATAACCCAGGCTGACTTGGACAACAACGGCGGCGGCGGAGGCGGCGGCGATGGCTACATCGACAACACCGCCACTGCCGATTCGGACCAGACCTTGGCACTGAGCGACACCGAGTCCACTGCCTTGTTGCGCACCGTCGGGCTGGGACTGGAGAAAAAAGTCACCAGCATCGAAGGGGGAATCCTCAACCAGTTTGCCGACTCGGCCGGAGACATCATTCACTACACCATCCGGGTCTATAACGCCGGCACCGTGACCCTCACCGGTGTGACCGTCACCGACGCTTTGACCGACCTGGCACAAACTATTCCCAGCCTGGCACCGGGCGAAAGCACCACTTACACCGCCGACTACACACTGAAGCAAGCAGACCTGGACGACAACGGCGGCGGCAACGGTTATCTGGAAAACACCTCGGTCGCCGATTCAAACGAAACCATGCCCGTCACCGACACCGAAACCGTGCAGTTGCTGGCCAAGCCCATCTTGTTCGTGAACAAATCATTTGTGAACGTGACCGGTGGCAACGGCAACAACTTGGTCGATGCGGTGGGAGACCAACTCAATTACCAGATCCTGCTGGCCAACCCTGGCAACGTCACGCTCACCGATGTGTCGCTCGTTGAAAACCTGACGGGCCTGACCGATAAGGGCTTGGTCTTGGACCCCGGTGATGTGAAGGTTTACAACGTGACCTACACCCTGACGCAAGCCGATCTGAACGACAACGGCGGCGGTGATGGTTATGTGGACAACATCGTCACAGCAGACAGCTTGGAGACCCCGACCGCCAGCGACACCGAATCGGTGCCCCTGCTGCGCAGCATCGGCATGGCTTTTGATAAAGAGTTTGAGGGCGTGAGCGGCGGCAACAACAACGGTTTGGCCGACTTTGCAGGCGATGTGCTGAACTACAGCTTCACCGTCACCAACCTGGGCACCGTCACCCTCACCAACCTGCATGTGGTGGACGATCTGACCAAGCTTGACCAGGTCCTCGCCACACTCGCACCGGGTGCCACGCAGACCTACACGGGCAGCTACGTCCTGCAGCAGTCGGATCTGGACAGCGATGGCGGCGGCAATCGCCAGATCGAAAACTACGCCACAGCCGACACCGACCAAACCGCTCCACTGACCGACTCTGAAGGCGTGACGGTGATCTATGACGCGCAGATCGACCTGACCAAGTACGTCTCGGTGGACGGAGGCGAGAGTTGGCAGGACGCGAATGCGCTCACAGGCCCCCTGCTGTCGCAGGCCTCGGGCATCGACCCTCTGTTCAAGTACACGGCGCTCAACAACGGGACCGTCACCCTGAAAAACTTGACGTTGAGCGATGAGGCCTTTGACCTCAATGGCGGGGCCGATGGCAGCGATTGGCTGTGGGGCGATCTGGCACCAGGAGACTTGGCCGAATACATCTTCGAGGCGCCTTTCGCCTTGGGACAAAACTCGGGCGATGCCCAAGTCATGGCCAGCACCGCTTACGCGCCGGTGCAGGACATCGACAACGCTTACTACCTGGGCGTGTGATGACAGGGTCATGACCGAATCACGCTTTGTTGCTACCTTGACACGGCCAAACAAAGCCTGAGTCAAAGCCCATCGCTTGGGCTTACCTGTTTGACAGGGGGTTTACCGTTTTGCCGGTAAGCCCCCTAGTCATTTTCCGGAATGCCCCCAGCCATGCCGCCCGCCTACGCTGAAGCTTCCGGATTTTTTCTGCATTACCCCTCTTCTTTCATGACCCTCACCCTGCCCCACCACTGCACACCCTTGTGGCTGCCGCCCTGTACACGCGTTGCCAGCCTGCTGGCGGCGGGACTGCTGGCCAGCCTGCCCGGCACTGGCGCCGCGCAAAGCCTGCAGCAAGCCGTCCAAAAAGCCCTGACCGACTACCCCAGCGTGAGCGCAGCGCGCTACCAAAGCGAGGCCGCACAGGCCGACATCGCTCGCGCCCGTGCCGCACACTGGCCTCAGCTGTCGTGGTCGGCCCGATACGCCAGCCACCCTCTTGCAGGCAGCACCGAGCGCTGGTTCCAGACCCCCAATCTCAGCCTGAACCTGTGGTCCGGCGGCCGCATCCAGTCGGATGTGGAACGCGCCCAAGCGCTGGCCTTGGCCAGCCAGAAGCAGCAGCACATCACCCGCGACGAGGTGGCCCTGCTGAGCACCGAAGCCTATTTGCAATGGGCCCATCAGCAAGGCATGCTGACCCTGGCGCAAGACAACTTGGCCCAGCACGCGAGCATCCTGAACGATTTCGAAAAAATTGCCCAAGTCGACACCGGCCGCCGCATCGACCTGGACCAGGCCCGCGTGCGCCACGACAACGCTCGACTGATCCAACTTAAAACCCTGACCGAACTGGACGCAGCCGCCCAGCGCCTGGCCCGCCTGCTGATGGCACCGCTGCCAGCCGAGCCGGTAGGCCTTGACTTTGCGCTGCCCACACGCCACGCCGATCTGGCCCAAGCGCAACAAGACCTGCACGACCAGCACCCGGTGTTGGCGCAGTGGCTGGCCCAGCGCGACGCAGCGCTGGCCAGCGTGCGCTATGCCCGTGCCCAAAGTGCGCCCACGCTCAACCTCACACACAGCAAGTTGGCCACCAACGGTGTGGACGAAGGCCGCTTTGTCACGCAGCTCCAGCTCAACCTGCCACTGCTGGACGGTGGCAGCGCCCAAGGGGCCGAAGAAGCCGCCTTGGCGCGGGCGCAAGTCATCGAGTCACAGCTGCAAGAAGCCCGACTGGTGCTGCAAGAGCAACTGGCCATCGCTTGGAGCGACTGGCAATCAGCGATCACCCGCGCCGAACTGGGCCAGCAGCAAACCCTGACAGCCCAGCAACTGGCCACCGGCTACGCGCAGCAGTTCAGGGTGGGCCGCCGCGCCTTGCTGGACCTGCTCAATATCCAGAGCGACCTTTACACCTACCAAAGCGCCGCGCTCACGGCCAGCCACGAAGCACGCACCGCACAGGCCCGCGTGCTGGCCACGCTCGGCCAACTGGCCGACGCCTTTGCAGTCAGCCCCGATACACCCACCACACCCCGGTAACACCATGGACATGCCAAGCTCAATTTCCACTGCCGCGTCGCTTCTGGACAAGGCCCTCGCGCCGCACCGCGTGGCGCCGCCCGAGCGCGACCCACTGCTGGTGTGCCTGGCGCTCACGGCCAAACGCATCGACCGCGAGGTACACCTGTCAACACTGCGTGCGGGTTTTGCGGTGGACGACGAAGGCCGCATCCCCTGGAGCGCCTACCCCGACCTGGCGAGACTGCACGGCATGGTGGCGCTGTGGTCACGCACCACGCTGGCGACCCTGCCGCCCTATGTGCTGCCCGTCATCGTGCCTCTGCTCGACGGCCGCGCCGCTGTGCTGCTGGCGCAAAGCGGACAAACCGCACGCGTGCTGCTGGCCGAATCGGGTATGACCGAGATTGAAATGCCCCTGCCAGAGCTGCAAGCGCTGGCACACAGCGAAGTCTTGGTGGTCAAGCCCGCCGCGCAAAGCTCGGCCCAGCAAATGGTGCCCTACCAAGGCGAAGCGCTGGCCTGGTTCTGGAGCACGGTATGGCGGCACAAAGGCTTCTACATCGAAGCCATGCTGGCCGCTGCTGTGGCCAATGTGTTGACCCTCGCAGCCGTGTTTTTTGCCATGACGGTCTACGACAAAGTGGTGCCCAGCCAGGCCTACACCTCGCTGTGGACCCTGGCTCTGGGCACCACGCTGGCCATCGTGCTGGAGTTCGGCATCCGCTGGCTCAAAGCACGCTTGGTCGATCTGGCCGGGCGCAAGGCCGACCTGAGCCTGAACGCCACACTGCTGCGCGAAATCATGGCCATCCGGCTAGAGCACCGGCCCCAGTCGATTGGCATCTTTGCCAGCTCCATGCGCGACTTCGAATCGCTGCGCGACTTCATGTCCTCGGCCTCCATGGTGATGCTCGTGGACATGCCCTTTATTTTGCTGTTCCTGGCCCTGATCGGCCTGATCGGTGGGCCCTTGGCCTGGATCGCGGTGCTGGCCGTGCCCTTGCTGGTGCTGGTGGGCGTGTGGGCACAGCGGCCCCTGATGCGGGCCATGCGCGAGAACATGAAAGAAAGCGGCGACAAGCAAAGCGTGCTGGTCGAGTCTTTGCTCAATCTGGAACTGCTCAAGGCCCACAACGCCGAAAGCTACCTGCAACGGCGTTGGGAAAAAGCCAACCTGGCCACCACCGATTCATACAAAAAAATTCGCGCCCTGAGCAACCTGATGCTGGGCCTGACGGCCAGCATGCAGCAGCTGGTGACCGTGGGCATGGTGGTCTTTGGCGTTTACATGATCGGTGACAACACGCTCACCCTGGGCGGACTGATCGCCTGCGTGATTCTGGCCGGCCGCGCCATCACGCCGCTGGGCAGCGTCATGTCGCTGGCAGCACGCTACCAGCAAGCGCGCACCGCACTGGACACGCTGGACGCACTCATGAAACGCCCGCGTGACCGCGACGGCTCGCGCCGCTATGTGGTGCCCCAGCACATCGCCGGTGAACTGCGAGCGCAGGCGCTGTCCTTTGCTTACCCCGCCGAACAACCGATTCCGGTCATCCGAGAAATATCACTGACGCTGCCCGCGGGCCAACACCTGGCGATGCTGGGCAAGATCGGCAGTGGCAAAAGCACGCTGCTGCGTTTGCTGGCCGGGCTCTACACCCCGCAAAGCGGCCAAGTGCTGATCGACGGCATCGACCTGCAACAAATCGAACCGGCCGAGCTGCGCGGCCGCATTGGCTATGTGGGGCAAGAGGCGCAATTGTTTCTGGGCACGCTGCGTGACAACCTGGTGCTGTCAGACAGCTGGATCAGCGATGCCCGCGTGACCGAGGTGCTGCAGAAGCTGGACCTTTACAGCTTGGTGGCACAACACCCCCGAGGCCTGGACATGCCCCTGACCGAGGCCGGTGGTGGCCTGTCGGGCGGGCAGCGGCAAATGCTGGCAGTGGCCCGGCTGATGCTGCGCGATCCAGCCCTGGTGTTCTTGGACGAGCCCACCTCGATGATGGACCAGGCCAGCGAAGCGCGGGTGATCGAGGTGCTGGGCCATTGGCTGAAAGGGCGCACCCTCGTCTTGAGCACCCACCGCCTGCAGCTGCTCGCCTGGGTCGACCGGATCGCCCTGATCGAACACGGTCGCTTGTTGGCCGAAGGCCCGCGCGACGAGATGGTGAAAAAACTCAGCGCAGCGCCGTCACCCCGCAAGGCCAGAACAACCCCGGCCAAGGCGGGCAGCAGCCCACCTTCTCCAGGTCATGCGCCAGAGCAGGTGCCAGAGCAGGCGCCAGCACAGACAGCCCCCGCCCAAGCCGCCGCTTGAAGCCCCAGGAGTTCACATGTCCCTTTTTTCACGCAAACCCTCAGCCGCTGCAGCCCTGTCCGGGCGCAGCATCGAAGACGACGAGCGGCGCACCAGCCGCTACCTCATCCGCACCATGGCCCTGGTGCTGGCCGTCGCATTGCTCTGGGCCGCCAGCTTTCAGCTCGACGAGATCACGCGGGGCACGGGCAAGGTCATCCCCTCCAGCCGCGAGCAAGTGATTCAAAGCCTGGACACGGGCGTTTTGGCCGAAATGCTGGTGCACGAAGGCGACGCAGTGGTCAAAGGCCAGGTGCTGCTGCGCATCGACGATGCGCGGACTGGCCCGATGTTCCGCGAAGCGCGCGAAAAATGGCTGGCGCTGTCAGCTCAAGCCGCACGGCTGCAGGCCGAGGCCTATGGCATGCCGCTGCGTTTTCCGGTCCATGTGCAAAGCCAGACCGACATTGTCAAGCGCGAAACCCAGGCCTTTCGGGCCCGCAGGCAAGCCCTGAACGAGCAAATGACCGCCATGCAGCAGTCTCTGACACAACTGAGTGCCGAGCTGGACCTGGTCGCCCCACTGGTGGCGCAGGGCGTGATGTCGCAGGTCGAATTGCTGCGCCTCAAGCGCCAGCAAGCCGACTTGCAGTCGACCATGGCAGAGCGGCGCAACCGCTACCTGACCGAGGCCAGCAACGAGTTGGTGCGCGTCGAGTCAGATCTGGCACAAACGCGTGAGAACACCTTGGCTCGCGAAGACGCACTGCGAAAAACGGTGGTTCGAACCCCCATGGATGGCATCGTGAAAAACGTGCAATACACCACCTTGGGCGCTGTCATCCAGAGCGGCCAAAGTATTCTGGAGATCGTGCCGGTGCAAGACGAGATGGTGGTGGAGGCCTATGTCAAACCCTCAGAAGTGGCTTTCCTGAAAGTCAACCAGCCCGCCGTTGTGAAGCTGAGCGCCTTTGACTTCAACAAATACGGCGGCCTGCAAGGCGTGCTCGAGCACATCAGCCCCGACACTTTGACCGGCGATGGCAAGGGCCGAGCGCCTGGCAGTCCGCCTGTGAACCTCGAAGAAGGCCACTACCGGATTTTGGTGCGCATCACCGACACCCAGCTGCACCGCCATGGCATGGACATGCGCGCCAGCCCCGGCATGTCGGCGCTGGTGGAAATCAAGACCGGCCAAAAGACCGTTCTGGAATACCTGCTGCGTCCGGTGCAAGCCCTCACGCAGGCACTGCGCGAGCGTTGATTTTTTTGCGGTTGAACCCGCCCCCTCCGAGGGCGCAGGCCCATTCAGCCAAACCTCAGCCCAACGCGAGAGGAAAGTCCCATGAGCGGCATCATCGGCATCGCATCCACGGGCAACGCCCTGCACGGCGTGTTGCAAGGCTTGCAAGGCTTGCAGCAACTGGCCCCAAGCGGTCACCATCACTGCGGTCTGGTGGTGCACGGTCGCCAGGGCCACACGCCCAGCCCACCACGTCTGCACCGCCACCGCCGTGCGCAAGGCGCGGCCGCCTGGCTGCAACCACTGCGCGAAAGTCCTCTGGCACAGCCCTTCAACGAGTCGCCCTTGAACGCGAACAGCCCGCAGAGCCTGAACGGGTTGAACGGCTTGCATGGCTGCGTGGCCCTGGGCCACACCGGGCCCTCTGGCGGCACCGGCCCGCAGGCCTTGCAACAAGCCTTGCCCCAACTGAGCCACGGCCCTAAGGCCCACCTCAACAGCCCCACCCGCGTGGCCGTGGTGTTGCACGGCACGCTGCAAGCCAGCCCCGCGCTGCGCGAAGCCTTGACCGAACGGGACTACCACTTCAAAAGCGACAGCGATGCCGAACTGCTGGCCCACCTGATCGACGCCTCCTGCCAGAACGATCCGGTGCAAGCCCTGCACCGTGCGCTGGGCTTGGTGCAAGGCCAGGTGTGTGTGGGGGTGCTGTTCCACGAACACCCTGAGCGCGTGTTTGCCGTGCGGCGCGGAGGTAACTTGCATGCAGCGGCCAGCCCCGGTTTGCTCGCTTGGTCTAGCCACCCGGCGGCTTTGCCTGCGGGTCTGAATGCCTTGCCCGTCTGGCCCGACGGACAGGTGCTGGAAGTGCACGTACACCCCTATGGCGTCACGCACCAGTTGCACAGCTGAGGCTTTTTGACGGTGTGCACACCCTTTGATCCAGACCCGATTTAGGCCGAACTGCATAGCCAAACAGACCCGAAGATCAATTCAAAAATCGCTTCCTTTTTTTCAGAATAAAGCCACTTCGCCGTGCCATCGCACTGGACTGAAGTGAACGCTGCAAGCAGCGTTTCAAGGCGCAACAACCGGCACACAAGCGGATGAACTGCGCGAATTATCTGAAATCAACCAAGGAACGATCCATGAACACAAAGCATTTGAAACAACTCGGGGCCATGCTCACCTTGCTCGCTTGCGCCAGCTTGCAAGCTGCAGGTGGGGCGAGTGATGGTTCTGGAGGTGGCGCAGGGGGAAGTGCAGGCTCCGGCACGGGATCAGGTGCGGGTGGTCCGGCAAGTCCTTCGGGCGCGGTCCTGGGGGCTGGGCCCAACGCATCGCGGGGCAACGCCGCTCAGATGCAAAACCAGCAACGCACGCAA
>JAGNWH010000050.1:0-15073 GCA_017986055.1 Limnohabitans sp.
ATTTGGCAACCTGTACGTAAATTTCGTTGGGCTTGACCATGCCCAGTTCATGCCGAGCCCGCTCTTCGACCATGTTCAGCCCTTCCTTGAGGTCGTTGACCTCGGCGCTGAGTTGCTCGATTTTGCGACTGGCCTCTTCGTTGGCGACTTTTTGTTGCTGCAGCTCTCGCTCCAGCTCTGCCACAGTGGGCACACCGCCCCGACCCAACCAAAGTTGGGCCTGCACGATCGCCAGCAAGGCAATCAGCACGATCGGAACGAGGCGGTTGCCCATGGTTGGCTATTTAGCGCAGGTTGTAAAACGCGCTGCGGCCTGGATACACCGCGACTTCGCCCAAGTCTTCTTCGATGCGCAGCAACTGGTTGTACTTGGCCATGCGGTCCGAACGGCTCATCGAGCCGGTCTTGATCTGACCGGCATTCAGGCCCACGGCGATGTCGGCGATGGTGCTGTCTTCGGTCTCGCCAGAGCGGTGCGAGATGACGGCGGTGTAACCCGCACGCTTGGCCATTTCGATGGCTTCGAAGGTTTCAGTCAGGGTGCCGATCTGGTTGATCTTGATCAGGATCGAGTTGGCGATGCCTTTGTCGATGCCTTCTTTGAAGATCTTGGTGTTGGTCACAAACAGGTCGTCACCCACGATTTGCACGTTCTTGGCCAAGCGGTCGGTCAGCACTTTCCAGCCGTCCCAGTCGTTTTCGGCCATGCCGTCTTCGATGCTGATGATGGGGTACTTGTCGCACCAGGTGGCCAACATGTCGGTCCATTGCTCAGACGTCAAGCTGATGCCGCCTTCACCGGCCAGCACGTACTTGCCGTCTTTGTAAAACTCGCTGGCCGCGCAATCGAGACCAATGGCAATTTGCTCGCCGGCGGTGTAACCCGCTGCAGCAATGGCATCGAGCACCATTTGGATCGCCGCTTCGTGGCTGTCGACGTTGGGGGCAAAGCCGCCTTCGTCGCCCACGGCAATGCTCATGCCCTTGTCGTGGATGATTTTCTTCAGGGCGTGGAACACTTCGGCACCCCAGCGCACGGCTTCGCGGAACGACGGTGCGCCCACGGGGATGATCATGAACTCTTGCAAGTCCAGGTTGTTGTTGGCGTGCGCGCCGCCGTTGATGACGTTCATCATGGGCACGGGCAACTGGTTGCCATTCATGCCGCCAAAGTAGCGGTACAAGGGCAGGCCGGACTCTTCGGCGGCGGCGCGGGCCACGGCCATGGACACGGCCAACATGGCGTTGGCACCCAGACGGCTCTTGTTGTCGGTGCCGTCCAGGTCGATCAGTGTGCGGTCCAAAAAGGCTTGCTCGGAGGCATCGAGGCCCAGCACGGCTTCGGAGATTTCGGTGTTGATGTGCTCAACGGCTTTCAACACGCCTTTGCCCAGATAACGGCTTTTGTCGCCGTCACGCAGTTCGATGGCTTCGCGGCTGCCCGTGGATGCGCCGGACGGCACAGCAGCGCGGCCCATGACACCAGACTCCAGCAGCACATCGCATTCGACAGTGGGGTTGCCACGGCTGTCGAGGATTTCACGTCCGACGATATCAACGATTGCACTCATTTTTGAACTCTCTCAATTGAAAAATAAAACGGGTTTTAAAAGCAAAACGGGTCAAAGGCCTTCAACGGCCACCATGCGCATGACGGCGGCACCAGCGCGGGCTTCACGGGCTTTCAGGTATTCGGGCAATTCGTAAAACGCTTTGGCGGCTTCGAATGAAGGAAACTTCAAAATCACAATCCGTTCGGGTGTCCAGTCGCCTTCGAGCACTTGCACCTGACCACCGCGCACGCACACTTCGGCGCCTGCGGTTTTCATGGCCGCGGTAGACCACTTTTTGTACTCTTCGTATTGAACAGTGTTGGTCACCTGAACGTGGGCGATGATATAGCCGCTCATGCGAAATCGTCCTCTAAAAACGGGTTCTTTTTGGTGACGGAATCGAGCTGCACCAAGGTCTCCAGCAGGGCCTTCATCTTGCCCAGCGGCACAGCATTCGGGCCATCGGACCAAGCGTCAGCAGGTTTGGGATGGGTTTCCATGAAGAGGCCCGCCACCCCTGCGGCCACGCCTGCGCGGGCCAGCACCGGCACCATCTCGCGGGCGCCGCCGCTGCTGGTGCCTTGGCCGCCCGGCTTTTGTACCGAGTGGGTCACGTCAAACACCACCGGAGCGCCGGTTTTGCGCATTTCGGCCAAGCTGGTCATGTCGGCCACCAGGTTGTTGTAGCCAAAGCTCACACCGCGCTCGCACGCCAAAAAATTGTCTTCTGGCAAGCCTGCTTCACGGGCTGCGCTGCGGGCCTTGTCGATGACGTTTTTCATGTCCCAAGGGGCCAAAAATTGGCCCTTCTTGATGTTGACGGGCTTACCCGACTGGGCCACGGCCCGGATGAAATCGGTTTGGCGGCACAAAAAGGCCGGGGTCTGGAGCACGTCCACCACGCTGGCCACGGTCTTGACCTGCGATTCGTCGTGTACATCGGTGAGGATGGGCACGCCGATCTGGCGTCGCACTTCGTCCAGGATTTTCAGGCCCGCATCGATGCCCACGCCGCGCTGCGTGCTGCCCGATGAGCGGTTGGCTTTGTCGAATGAGCCTTTGTAGATCAGCGGGATGCCCAGCGCTGTGCAGATTTCTTTCAGCTGACCAGCCACTTCCAGTGACATCTGAAGCCCCTCAATGGAGCAGGTGCCCGCGATCAGGAAGAAGGGTTGGTTCAGGCCAAC
Source organism: Limnohabitans sp. (assembly GCA_017986055.1). Classification (GTDB taxonomy): domain Bacteria; phylum Pseudomonadota; class Gammaproteobacteria; order Burkholderiales; family Burkholderiaceae_C; genus Limnohabitans_A. The sequence continues at coordinate 2,741 of JAGNWH010000050.1, forward strand.
GTCAAATCCGCAAAGTTTCATGGGGGTGTCCTGTCCGTTGTGGGGTTTCAGGCCGCAGCCTTGTGAGCGATCGCGGCCTTCACGAAGGCATTGAACAGCGGGTGGCCATCCCAGGGCGTTGATTTGAATTCAGGGTGGAATTGCACGCCCACATACCAAGGGTGAACGCTTTGCGGCAGTTCGACGATTTCGGTCAGCTGCTCGCGCTGGGTCAAAGCCGAGATCACCAGGCCGGCTTTGCGCAGGTCGTCCAGGTAATTCACGTTGGCTTCGTAGCGGTGGCGGTGGCGCTCGGTCACCACGTCGCCATAGATCTGGTGCGCCAGCGTGCCCTTGGCCACGTCGGAGCTTTGTGCGCCCAGGCGCATGGTGCCGCCCAGATCGGAGTTGGCATCGCGCACCTGGATGGAACCGTCGGCGTCTTTCCATTCGTTGATCAGCGCGATCACGGGGAAGGGCGTCTCAGGCTCGAACTCGGTGCTGTTGGCGCCCGTCATGCCGGCCACATGGCGGGCATATTCGATGGTGGCCACCTGCATGCCCAGGCAAATGCCCAAGTAAGGTACTTTGTGGGTGCGGGCAAATTGGGCTGTTTCGATCTTGCCCTCGACGCCGCGCTTGCCAAAGCCGCCGGGCACCAGTACGCCGTCGAAATTGGCCAGGCTGGCCACGGTCTCTGGGGTGATGGTTTCGGAGTCGATGTGCTCGATTTTCACGCGCACATGGTTGCGCATGCCGGCATGGCGCAGCGCTTCGTTGACCGATTTGTAGCTGTCGGACAGTTCGACGTATTTGCCGACCATGGCGATCGTGACTTCACCCTTGGGGTGTTCGGTTTCGTAAACCAGGTCGTCCCAGCGCTTGAGGCTGGCAGGTGGCGTGTTCAGGCGCAGCTTGTCGCAGATCAGGCCGTCCAGACCTTGCTCGTGCAGCACGCGCGGCACTTTGTAGATGGTGTCCACGTCGGGCATGGAGATCACGCCCCAGCTTTGCACGTTGGTGAACAGCGAAATTTTGTCGCGCTCGTCGTCGGGAATGGTGCGGTCAGCGCGGCACAGCAGTGCGTCGGGCTGGATGCCGATTTCGCGCAGTTTCTGCACCGTGTGTTGGGTCGGCTTGGTTTTGAGCTCGCCCGCAGCCGCAATCCAGGGCACATAGGTCAGGTGCACAAAAGCCGCATTGTTGGGCCCCAGGCGCAAGCTGAGTTGGCGCACGGCTTCCAAAAAGGGCAATGATTCGATGTCGCCCACGGTGCCGCCGATTTCGACGATGGCCACATCGACCGCATCGGGCGTGCCGTAACCCGCGCCGCGCTTGACGAAGTCCTGAATTTCGTTGGTGACGTGGGGAATGACCTGCACGGTCTTGCCCAAGTAGTCGCCACGGCGCTCTTTTTCGAGCACGCTTTTGTAAATTTGGCCGGTGGTGAAGTTGTTGGCCTTCTTCATCCGTGTGTTGATGAAGCGTTCGTAGTGCCCCAGATCCAGGTCTGTTTCGGCGCCATCGTCGGTGACAAACACTTCGCCATGCTGAATGGGCGACATGGTGCCAGGATCGACGTTGAGGTAGGGATCGAGCTTGATCAGGGTGACGGAGAGGCCGCGCGATTCAAGGATGGCGGCGAGCGATGCGGAGGCGATTCCCTTGCCCAGGGAAGACACCACACCGCCGGTGACGAAGACGAATTTGGTCATGTCCAAGACGGGAGCTTTGCGCTCCCGGAAGGTGGAAATCGTGATTATAGACAGTCGGGTTCGGGGTTTTTTCTGGTGATGGGCGAATCTTGCTTGTTTCCGCGCCGGGTCTGCAGTCGTTTTCCGCCCCGGTGTCAGGGCTGGCCGGTCGGGCTCATACTCGCTTCGCTCGCCAAATCGCCCGATCCAGCCAGCCCTGACACCGGCGCTGCGCTGAGCTTGTATTTTTGTGGGAGCGAGCCCCCGCTCTCGAATGCTTGATGTGCCACAGCGCCTGTTCGCCGCAGGGGCCGCCTGCCACAGCGCATCCTTGGGCGTGTGCTCTCTGCTACATTCCCCGCCATGAGCACATTGGCTGGAAAACACATCGTTTTGGGTTTGTCGGGTGGCATTGCCGCATTCAAATCTGCGGAACTCTGCCGGGCTTTGGTCAAGGCCGGGGTCACGGTGCAAGTCGTCATGACCGAGGCGGCCGAGCAATTCATGACGGCCGTCACCATGCAGGCCCTGTCAGGTCGGCCGGTCTACACCTCGCAGTGGGACCCGCGCGAAGCCAACAACATGGCTCACATCAACCTGAGCCGCGAAGCCGACGCCATTCTTGTGGCTCCGGCCAGCGCCGATTTCATGTCCAAACTGCTGCATGGCGGCGCCGATGAACTGCTCAGCCTGATGTGCCTGGCCCGTCCGCTGGACAAGGTGCCGCTGATCGTGGCCCCAGCCATGAACCGCGAAATGTGGTCCAACCCCGCGACGCAGCGCAATGTGGCGCAACTCAAAGCCGATGGCGTGCATGTGCTTGACGTGGGGCAAGGCGACCAAGCCTGCGGGGAGACCGGCGATGGCCGCATGCTTGAGGCCGATGAAATTCTGGAAGAACTGGAAACTTTTTTCACGCCCAAGGTGCTGGCAGGCAAGACCCTGCTGGTCACGGCCGGGCCTACTTACGAAGCCATCGACCCGGTGCGCGGCATTACCAATTTGTCGAGTGGCAAGATGGGTTTTGCCATTGCCTGTGCGGCGCGCAGGGCGGGGGCCCAGGTGACACTCGTTGCGGGTCCTGTGCATTTGCCCACGCCCAGAGGCGTTCAGCGTGTGAATGTGCAGTCGGCTCGCCAGATGCTGGACGCTGTGATGCAGCATGTGGGCGGGGCGCAGGTGTTTATCTCAACGGCTGCTGTGGCCGATTGGCGTCCGGCGACCTCGGCTGAGCAAAAAATCAAAAAAGACGGTTCAGGCCAAACGCCTGAGCTGAGCTTTGTCGAGAATCCGGACATTCTGGCCACGATTGCGCAGTCACCGCGAGCTCTTTCTGGTGCGCTTTTTTGTGTCGGTTTTGCGGCCGAAAGCCACGACTTGCTGACCCACGCCACGGCCAAACGCATCCGCAAAGGTGTGCCCTTGTTGGTGGGCAACATTGGGCCTGCCACCTTTGGCCAGGATGACAACGCCTTGCTTCTGGTCGACGAAGCCGGTGCTCGTGAACTGCCGCATGCCAGCAAACAGTCGCTGGCGGTGGACCTCATCGCCGACATCGCACGCCGTTTAGGCTGATGCCATTTCGGGGCTCATGTGGCCGCATGGTGCCAACGGCCTTTCTTCAAACTCCGGAGTTTTTATGAACATTGATCTCAAAATCATCGACGTCCGCATGGCCGAACAACTGCCTGCTTACGCCACACCCGGCAGCGCCGGTCTGGATTTGCGTGCCTGTCTGGATGCGCCTTTGACCTTGCAGCCCAACGCTTGGCAGTTGGTGCCCACAGGCATTGCCGTGCACTTGAAAGATCCCGGTTATGCGGCCATGTTGCTGCCGCGCTCTGGCCTGGGCCACAAGCACGGCATCGTATTGGGCAATTTGGTGGGCTTGATCGACAGCGATTACCAGGGCCAGCTGATGGTCAGTGCCTGGAACCGCAGCGACGTGGCGTTCACGATTGAACCGATGGAGCGGATTGCCCAAATGGTGATCGTGCCTGTTGTGCAAGCTACGTTCAATGTGGTCACCGAGTTCGACGCAGCCAGCGAACGCGGTGAAGGCGGTTACGGCTCAACGGGCAAAAAATAAGCCGCAGCTTGCGGTCGATGGCTTAAGCGACATTGGTGGTGTCAGGTTGTGCGCATGTCGGTGCCAAAGTCGTGGACTTGCTGGCACTGAGCTGCTTCAAGCTCAGTGCAATGTGGGGCCGTTGGACGGAGATGGGATGTCGCCTTCATCGCCCACTTCAATTTTGAAGAAGCCTGTGCCGCAGCTGCCGTTGCCCACTTCGGCTTCGGTCGGTTCGCGAACCGAGTCGATTTTCAGGTGCAAGCGCAGGGCAATGCCCGACAGAGGGTGGTTGGCGTCCAGCACCACATGCTCGGGGTAAATCTCGGTCACGGTGTACAGCGCGTTGCGGGGCGCATCGGGGTTGCAGCCTTCGGGCAAGGCGGTGCCTTCGATCGTCAGGCCGGGTTCGAGTCCCTCTGGGAACAGCGCCAGTGGCTCCAGAAACAGCAGGTTTTCATCAAAGTCGCCAAAGGCGTCTTCGGGCTCCAGGTGCAAGTCGACCTTGGCACCACGTTCGTGGCCTTGCAGGGCTTCCTCGATCTTGGGCAGCAGGTCGTTGCCGCCAATAAAAAATTCAACGGGTTCGTCCAGAGTGTCCAGAACTTCGCCCAGCGTGTCTTTGAGTGTCCAGGTCAGTGCGACCACAGAAGGTGTCTTGATTTCCATAGGACAATTGTCGCAGTTTGGCGGCCACTTTTTGGCCGCTTTGGCTTTGAGATGCGAGGTCCGCCGGCGGCGTGGGGCCTTTAACCAGGAATTTGAGATGAACACAGAACAACCCTTGGCCTTGCTGGGCGGCTTGACGCCGAACCAATTCATGAAGCGCCATTGGCAAAAAAAGCCACTCTTGGTGCGCAATGCCATCCCCGGTTTTGTTCCTTGCGTCGGGCGTTCCGAGTTGGTGGCACTGGCTGCGCAAGAAGGCGTTGAGTCGCGTCTGATTGTGGATTCGGACAAGGGCTGGAAGATGAAGCACGGCCCCTTGCTCAAACGCAGCCTGCCCCCATTCAGTCAGAAAAAATGGACTTTTCTGGTGCAGGGCGTCGACTTGCACCACGACGGTGTGCATGCGCTGATGCAGCAGTTTCGCTTCGTGCCCGACGCGCGACTCGACGATTTGATGATCAGCTATGCCACCGATGGCGGCGGCGTGGGCCCGCACTTTGACAGCTATGACGTGTTTTTGCTGCAAGCCCATGGGCAGCGACGTTGGCGCATCGGCCGTCAACAAGACCTGAGCTTGCAGCCAGGTGTGCCGCTCAAAATTTTGCAAAATTTTGAAGCCGAAGAAGAATTCGTTCTCAACCCCGGCGATATGCTTTACCTGCCACCCAAATACGCGCACGACGGCGTTGCCGAGGGCGAGTGCATGACCTGGTCGATCGGCTTTCGCGCACCGCAAGAAGGCGAGCTGGCCCGAGAGCTTTTGCTGGGTCTGGCAGATGAGGCGTTTGAGGGCGTGGGCGATGGTTTGTACCGCGACCCCAAACAACTGGCGGTGTCGTCACCAGCGGCTATTCCGGAGTCATTGGCTGGCTTCGCCCGCCAAGTGCTTGATAAAGCGCTGAAAGACCCACATTTGCTTGACAGTTTGCTGGGCGAATATTTGACCGAGCCGAAATCAAATGTCTGGTTTGACGGGGCAGAGGCGGCTTCTGATCTGTCGCTTGGCGTGCAATTGGATCGACGCACCAAAATGATGTACGACGATCGGCATGTCTTTATCAATGGAGAAAGTTTCCGCGTGGGCGGCAAAGATGCTCGTTTATTGCGTCAATTGGCTGATAACCGCTCGCTTCCAGCGGCTTCATGCGCCAACTTGAGTGAGGCGGCTCAAGAGGCCCTGTTGGATTGGATGTCTGCAGATTGGTTAAAACCCCTAGAGGATTTTCCCGCACAAAAGGCCTGATTGAAGGTTTCGCGTCAGCTTTGTGACTTCTGTTACGCGAGGTCCTAGGGAAAACGCTATAATTTAAAGCTGAGTACAAAAGAGCTCGAGTGCTTTTGTCTCGGTCCAAGCAAACTTTAAGTTTGCTATGACAATTTCCGGAAATTGTTTTCAACCCCTACAAGGAAAATCATCATGAACAAGTCCCTCGTTTTGGCTGCCATCATCGCTGCTGCTGCTCTGTCCGCTTGCGGCAAAAAAGAAGAAGCCGCTGCTCCTGCTGCTCCAGCTCCTGCTGCCGTTGCTCCAGCTGCTGACGCTTCTGCTGCCCCAGCTGCTCCTGCCGCTCCAGCTGCTGACGCTTCTGCTGCCAAGTAATTGGTTGGCGCTTTCCCGGTTTTACCGGGAATGCATAAAAAAACCCCGCATTGCGGGGTTTTTTTATGGGTGATCGCCTGCGCCATAAGACAGCGGGCGGGCACAGCAGGCCTTGGCTGGCCTGCCTTACCAGATCAGCGCAGTTCGTTGGCCAGCAACTTCAAAATGCGTTCGGCATTGCCCGAAGTTTCGGCTTGGCCATTGGCATCCAGCACGCTAACGATGCTCACATTGTCTTTCTCAGTCAAAGCGATGCGGTATCGTGACAAAGCAGCCACTTCCTTTTTGCTGCTGAACATGCGGGCAAAGAAACCTGGCTCTTTGTTTTCGGTCGTGCCGGGTGCCACATAGCGCACAAAATAAACACCTTTGGTTCGGTCGCGGTCTTCGACTGTGAAGCCGGTACGGTCAAGTGCCACGCCAGTGCGGCGCCATGCGCGGTCTAGTGTGTCGCTGATTTGGATGACGGGTTGTCCGTTCAGCGTGCTGACGGTGGCCAGGGCAATGGGCGCTGCACTTGCGCTGGCCGCTTTGGCAGATTCGGTTGAGGCACCCAGTTTCACCATCAGGCGACGCAAAAATTCGATTTCGAGCTCGGCATCGCTGGCGCGGGGTTGCCAGACGGTTTGTTCTTTTTGAGCCGTGGTGTAGTTCTCGACCATGCCGCGGTGGGTGATGTAAATCTCAACGCCGCCTTGTGCGTTGCGCTCGACGCGTGTTCGGAATTTGTCGCGTTCACCAGACGAGTAGAGTGTGTCGAGCACTTTGCCCAGCGTCCTGCGGATGATGTCTTGTGGAATTTTGGCCCGGTTTTCGGCCCAATCGGTTTCCATGATGCCCACGTCAGGCGAGTCGGTGACCAGAACAAAACCGTTGCTGGTCCAGAACTCTTTCAGGGGCTCCCAAACTTGGTCGGCCGGGCGTGCCACCACCAACCAGCGTTGGTTGCCTTGGCGCTCCATACGCACATCGCCTAACTTGTTGGCTGCGGTGCCTGCATCGACAACGCGCGAACTTGCGCTTTGGAAGCCCGAAGCGGTTGCGGAGTTGCTTTCAAGTGCGTAACGCGATTCTTTGCGCAGTTGGCTCAGGTCGGGCGGGATCTCGAGTGTGGGGGCTTTGGCCGCGCTTTTGTAGTCAACCTTGTCTTCCTCAAGAATGGAACAAGCGCTGACCAAAATGGTCAAGGCCGCGATAACGGCCGTGCGCTGAACGGTGAGACAAGACGTAGAGCGATGGGACAATTTCACAAGCAATCCTTAGGTGGAAATCAAATCAGGCCGCTGGCCTTGAGCGCCGCCTCAACCGCAGGCTGCTGTGATTCAGACAGCTCGGTCATGGGCAAACGCAAAGTAGGGCCGCTCAGGCCCATGCGGTTCATGGCCCATTTGACGGGGATCGGGTTGGCTTCGACAAACAGGTTTTTGTGCACAGGCATCAGCAAAAACTGGATGCGCATCGCTTCTTTGATGTCACCACGGATGGCCGCCATGCACAGTTCATGCATCAGGCGCGGGGCCACGTTGGCGGTCACGCTGATGTTGCCAGCACCGCCGCACAGCATCAGGGCCACAGCGGTCGGGTCATCGCCGGAGTACACGGCAAACTCTTTGGGCAGATCGCGGATCAGCCACTGGGCGCGTTCGATGTTGCCGGTGGCTTCTTTGATGCCCACAATGCCGGGCACTTGCGCCAGGCGCAACACGGTGTCGTGCTGCATATCGGCCACCGAGCGGCCGGGCACGTTGTACAAAATCACGGGCAAGTCGGGCGTGGCTTCGGCAATCGCGCGGAAGTGCCGGTACTGGCCTTCTTGTGTGGGTTTGTTGTAGTACGGCACAACTTGCAACTGACAGTCGGCCCCGACTTTTTTGGCGAATTTGGCCAACTCGATGGCTTCGGCGGTGGAGTTGGCACCGCATCCGGCCATGATCGGCACGCGGCCAGCGGCTTGTTCGACCGACACGCGGATGATTTCGCAGTGCTCGTCGACCGTGACCGTGGGCGATTCGCCCGTGGTGCCGACCACGCCAATGCAATCGGTCCCTTCGGCCACATGCCAGTCGATCAATTTTCGCAAAGCGGCGTAGTCCACTTTGCCGTCTTCGAGCATGGGGGTAATCAGTGCAGGGATGCTGCCTTTGATGGGGCGAAATTCGGTGGTCATGTCAGGTGCTTCTGAACAGAAAAAACCCATTCTAACGATTGCAGACCCGATTTATGACCCCCGAGTCGGGTGAATGTCACCCGATGTGACGGGAAAAACCCGACTTCAACTCAGTCGGCCCGCAAAGGCAAGCGGGGTACATCGGCCTGGTGCACAAGCCGTACTGCGGCAATCCGCTGCACAAATCGGTTGGGGGATGCCTCAAAGCCGTCCTCATAGGCCACGGTGCGCAAGCTTTCGGTGGCCCGCAACAGCTCGCCCGGTTGCAGCAAAAAGTCTGGGCGAGAGGGCTTGCCCACGGTTTCGTTGCCAGCGGCAAAGGTTTCGTAAATCAGCACGCCACCCGGGGCCACGGCCTGCACAAGGGTGGGCAGCAACGGACGCCAAAGGTAATGGGTCACCACAACACAGCCAAAAGTTTGTCCAGCGAAGGGCCAAGGGCCGTTTTCGATGTCCGCGCAAGTGACTTCGCCAAAAGCCTGTGCCAACGCCACAGCATCGGGGTTGCGGTCTACGCCTTGCACCGCATGGCCTTGCGTGGCCAACCAGCGCATGTGGCGGCCTGCGCCGCAAGCGACATCGAGCACGCTGCTGCCAGGAGCGATCAAATGGGCCCAGCGTTGCAGCCAAGCAGAAGGGTTTTCGGTGCCGTGCATAGGTTGAGTTTTCAAAAAATCAGAAGCAAGACCACAGCTGTTCGGACAGCATGATGACGACATCGGGTTTGGCATAGAGCCAAAACGTCAGGCCCAGCACCGCCGCTAACAACAACAACAGGGTTTTAATTCGGGTGGTCATGCGGCTTTGGGCGAATGGCGCTGGATCGGACTTTCGCGCACCGGCAAATTCACCAATGCGGCAAAGACGCCCAAGGCAATGGCCAGGTACCAGACGATGTCATAGCTGCCTGTCTTGTCATACAGATAACCGCCCAGCCACACGCCCATGAATGAGCCGATTTGGTGGCTGAAAAAGACGAAGCCGCTGAGCATGGAGAGGTGAGAGATGCCAAAAATCTGCGCCACTGCCGCGTTGGTGGGCGGCACGGTAGACAGCCACAACAAGCCCATGACAGACGAAAAAATGTAAACGCTGGTGGGCGTGAGCGGAGCGAGCAAGAACAAAACGATGGCCACCGAGCGGGCTGCGTAAATGAACGCCAGGATCTTTTTCTTGGCCATTTTCTGGCCCAGCGTGCCTGCAATGTAGGTGCCAAACACGTTGAACAGACCGATCAGGGCCAATGCATAACTGGCCACCTGAGGCGCCAGACCGTGGTCTTTCAGGTAGCTGGGCATGTGCACGCCAATGAACACCACTTGAAAGCCGCAGACAAAATAGCCCGCCATCAGCAGCTGAAAACTGGGGTATTTGAAAGCTTCTTTCAACGCCTGGGCAATGGTCTGGTCGCGTTTGACCTGGCCCGGTGCATTCAAAGCCGGTTCGCGCAGGCCCCAAGCCAGGGGAATGATCAGCATGGCCGCTGCGGCCAAAATGACCAGTGCCGTCTGCCAGCCCATCTGGCTGATCAAGAGACCTTCTACCGGCACCATCAAAAACTGGCCAAAACTGCCCGCCGCGGCCGCCACGCCCATGGCCCACGAGCGGCGTTCTGGTGGCACGTTGCGTCCGATCACGCCGTAAATCACGGCGTAAGTCGTGCCGGCTTGTGCGGTGCCGATGATCACCCCGGTGAACAAGGCAAACACCCACGGGTCGGTGGCCCAAGACATGCCTAAAAGGCCAATGCCATAGATCAAGGCCCCCGCTGCAATCACGCGGAATGCGCCAAACCGGTCGGCCACCATGCCCGCAAAAATGCCCATGAAACCCCAAGACAGGTTCTGGATGGCCATGGCGAAGCCGAACTCTTGACGGCCCCAGCCTTGTGCTTGGGTGATGGGTTGCAGCCACAGGCCAAAGCCGTGGCGAATGCCCATGGACAGCGTGACGATGGCCGCGCCGCAGGCCAGCACTTGAAACAGGGAAAGGGGTTTGTGTTGCATACCCTGACTTTAACCAATGCCGTACGGCTTGCTTGTCCCGCAAATGCAAGCATTCACCAGCAGGACTTCTGCGCGCAGAGGCAATGCGACACTGTTGTTGTATCCAGTAATCCGGCATAAATCCCACTACAATCCGCCACCATGGCCACCCAATCTACTGTCAAAACATCCAACGAGTACTCTGAAGGCTCGATCCGTGTGCTCAAGGGCCTGGAGCCCGTCAAGCAACGCCCGGGCATGTACACCCGCACCGACAACCCCCTGCACATCATTCAAGAAGTGCTGGACAACGCCGCCGACGAGGCGCTGGCCGGTTACGGCAAAAAGATCAAAGTCATCCTGCACACCGATGGCTCGGTCAGCATCGAGGACGATGGGCGGGGTATTCCGTTTGGCCTGCACCCTGAAGAAAACGCCCCCGTGATCGAGCTGGTCTTCACGCGATTGCACGCGGGCGGCAAGTTTGACAAGGGCAAGGGCGGTGCGTATAGCTTTTCGGGCGGCTTGCACGGCGTTGGCGTGAGCGTGACCAATGCTTTGTCCAAGCGACTGGAAGCCACCAGTTACCGCGAAGGCAAAGTGGCCACTCTCGCTTTCTCGGCAGGCGACGTGATCGAGCCGCTGGTGACTCGCCTGGCCAATGAGGGCGACCGTAGCGGCTTGGCGGACGTGCCCCGAGACCGCAAACAGGGCACCACGGTGCGTGCCTGGCCCGACGCCAAATACTTCGAATCCAGCGCCCTGCCCATGAACGAGCTGACGCACCTGCTGCGCAGCAAAGCCGTGCTCATGCCGGGCGTGACGGTGACCTTGGTCAACGAGAAAACCAAAGAAACCCAGCAGTGGCAATACAAAGCCGGTCTGCGCGACTACCTGACGCAAACCCTGAATGGCGATCCGGTGATCCCGTTGTTTGAAGGGGAGGGCTTTGCCGACGCCAACCACGACAGCTTTGCCGAAGGCGAGGGCGCTTCTTGGGCCGTGGCCTTCACCGAAGACGGTGCCCCCGTGCGTGAGAGCTACGTGAATTTGATCCCCACCAGCGCAGGTGGCACGCACGACAGCGGCTTGCGCGATGGCTTGTTCACCGCCGTCAAAAGCTTCATCGAACTGCATGGCCTGCTGCCCAAGGGCGTCAAGCTCATGCCCGAAGACGTGTTCGCGCGGGCCAGCTATGTGCTGAGCGCCAAAGTGCTCGACCCGCAGTTTCAGGGGCAGATCAAAGAGCGCCTGAACTCGCGCGACGCAGTGCGACTGGTCTCCAGCTTTGTGCGCCCGGCGCTCGAACTCTGGCTGAACGAGCATGTGGACTACGGCAAAAAGCTGGCCGAGCTGGCCATCAAAGCCGCCCAGTCACGCCAAAAAGCGGGCCAAAAGGTAGAAAAGCGCAAGAGCTCCGGCGTGGCCGTGCTGCCGGGCAAGTTGACCGATTGCGAGAGCAAAGACATCTTGCACAACGAGGTGTTTTTGGTTGAGGGTGACTCGGCCGGGGGCAGCGCCAAAATGGGCCGCAACAAAGAGTGCCAGGCCATCTTGCCCCTGCGCGGCAAAGTGCTCAACACCTGGGAAGTCGACCGCGATCGCCTGTTTGCCAACAACGAAATCCACGACATTTCGGTGGCCATCGGCGTGGACCCCCACGGTCCGAACGACAACCCCGACATGAGCAACCTGCGCTATGGCAAGGTTTGCATTTTGTCGGACGCGGACGTGGACGGCTCGCACATCCAGGTACTGCTGCTGACCTTGTTTTTCCGCCACTTCCCCAAGCTGATCGAAACCGGGCACCTGTATGTGGCGCGGCCGCCGTTGTTCCGGGTCGATGCACCTGCACGTGGCAAAAAGCCCGCGTCCAAAGCCTATGCGCTGGACGACGGTGAGTTGACCGCCATCATCGACAAGCTGCGCAAAGACGGTGTCAAAGAGGGCGGGTGGAGCATCAGCCGCTTCAAGGGCCTGGGCGAGATGAGCGCCGAGCAATTGTGGGACACCACGCTCAACCCCGACACGCGCCGCCTGCTGCCCATCGAGCTGGGACCGCTGGACAATGCGGGCACCGAAACCCTGATGATGCAGCTCATGGGCAAAGGCGAAGCCGCTGCCCGACGCGAGCTGATGGAGCTGCACGGCGACTCGATTGAAATTGACGT
>JAGNWH010000138.1:0-4380 GCA_017986055.1 Limnohabitans sp.
ACGTCCACGCCGGGCTCGCTTAAAGCGGACTCGACGCCGGTAAAGCGCGGGTCTTTGCCTTCTTTGTCGGCCAGCACCACGGCGCTGGCACCTTCCACACATTCGATCTGCGGGATAGGCAGGCCAAGAATGGCGCGCGCGTGCAGGTCGAATTCGCTCAGGTTCTGGCTGATGAGGGTGACCATGCCCGTGTCGTGCGGGCGGGGGCTCAGTTCGCTGAAAATGACTTCGTCTTTCGTTACGAAAAATTCCACGCCAAACAGGCCTGCGCCGCCCAGGTCGGTGGTGACTTTTTCGGCCATGTCTTGTGCGGCTTTCAAATAGTCGAGCTTCATGGGCTGGGGCTGCCAGCTGTATTGGTAGTCACCGCGCTCTTGAACGTGGCCGATGGGCTCGCAAAACAAGGTTTGACCGTTGCGTTGACGGATGGTGAGCAGGGTGATTTCAAACTCGAAGTTGATGAATTCTTCGACGATGACTTTTTGGCGATCACCACGCATGCCTGCGCAGGCGTAGTCCCAGCTGGCCTGCACGTCGGCGGTTGTTTTGGCCACGCTTTGGCCTTTGCCCGATGAGCTCATGACGGGCTTGATGACGACCGGGAAACCGATTTCGGTGGCACGGGCCAACAGCTCGGCGGCCGAGTCTGCATAGCTGAATTTGGCGGTGCGCACGCCCAGGCCCACGGCCACGTCGCGGATGCGGTCGCGGTTCATGGTCAGGTTGGCAGCGCGGGCGCTGGGGATGACTTCAAAGCCTTCTTTTTCGACATCGAGCAGCACTTCGGTGCGGATGGCTTCGATCTCGGGGACGATCAGGTCAGGCTGGTATTTGGCGATGGCGGCACGCAGTGGGGCTTCGTCGAGCATGCTGAAGACACAAAATTCGTCGGCCACTTGCATGGCGGGCGCACCCGCATAGCTGTCGCAGGCAATGACGTGGCAGCCCAGACGCTTGGCGCTGATGACAAATTCTTTGCCAAGTTCACCGGAGCCAAGGAGAAGGATTTTTTTCATGTTCAGACCTTTTGAAAATCGGTGTGAATCGCTTGCATTTGCGCCACCGTCAGGCGGTTGCCGTGCTGGCTGACCACGGCTGCCGCGGTGCGGTTGGCCAGCGCCGCAGCTTGTGTGGGCGTGTGGCCGTGGGTGATGCCGTACAAAAAGGTGCCGGCAAACATGTCGCCTGCGCCGTTGGTGTCCACCGCTTGGGTGGGTACGGCGGGCACTTCGGTTCGGTCGCTGCCGTGCACCACGATGCAGCCTTTGGGGCCACGGGTCAGGCACACGGTTTTGGCCAAGGGTGACAGCTGGCCGATGATGGCGTCGAGGTCGGTGGTGCCGCACCAGGTTTGCGCCTCTTCTTCGTTGGCAAACAAATAGTCCAGGCCGTCGCCGATCATGGCCTCAAGGCCCGCTTTGCAGAAGTTGATCATGCTCACGTCACTGAGCGTGAGGGCCGTCGCGACACGGTTTTCAATCGCGATCTGGCGGCCTTTGACGGCGGCTTCCAAGCCCGTGGGCGATGCGGCCAGGTAGCCTTCCATGTAATAAATCTGAGACTTTTCAATGTCGTGCTGGTGCAGAGCGCTGGCGTCAAGCTGCGCAGTGGCACCTAAAAAGGTGCACATGCTGCGCTCGGCATCAGGGGTGACCAGCACCATGCAGCTGCCGGTTTGGCCTTCGGGCGGGCGCGTGTGTGTCAGGTTGGTGGCCACGCCGTTGGCTTGCAGGTCTTGTGTGTAAAAAGCGCCCAGCTCATCGTCGGCCACGCGGCACGAATAAAACGCCTGGCCGCCCAATTGCGCCAGTGCCACCACCGTGTTGCCTGCCGAGCCGCCGCCTGTGCGACGCGCGTGCAGGCCCTGTACATGGGTCAGCAATTCGGCGCGTTGGGGGGTGTCGATCAGCGTCATGTGCCGCTTGCTCACGCCCATGGCGCTCAGCAGTTCGTCAGAAACTTCGTATTCGGTATCGACCAAGGCGTTGCCAATGGCGTAGAGGTGGTAATGGGACATGGCTGCAGCGGAGAGGAAAAAACAACGAGTTTAGCGGCTGCACTTGCCGGTTCTGCGGTCATGCCCGGCTTGACCGGGTGTCCACGACAGCCAAAGGCCTTACATCAAGCCTTGTTCCGCCATCGAAAATGCCTGTCCTTGCCCCACGATGATGTGGTCAAGCACTCGCACATCGACCAGAGCCAAAGATGCTTTCAATGTCTGGGTGAGGTGTTCGTCGGCCTTGCTGGGTTGCACCGAGCCGCTGGGATGGTTGTGGCTCAAGACCACGGCGGCGGCTTGGTGGTGCAGGGCACGCAGGACGACTTCACGCGGATAAACGCTGGTCTGGCTGAGGGTGCCGCGAAAGAGTTCTTCCAGGGCCAGCAGGCGGTTTTGGTTGTCCAGAAACAGCACGGCAAACACCTCGTGGTTTTTGTGGGCCAGCTGCAGCTGCAGGTAATGTTTGACGGCATCGGGCGTATGGAAGGCTTCGCGCTCTTTCAGCCGCTGGCTCAAAGCACGGCGGGCCAGCTCGAACACGGCCAGCAGTTCGGCCTGTTTGGCGGGCCCCAGCCCTTTGACCAATTTGAGCGACTGTGCTGTGGCTTGCAGCAGGCCCGCGATGCCGTCTGGCCCCAGCAGTTCTTCTGACAGTTGGAATACGTTTTTACCCGCCATGCCGGTGCGCAGCAAGATGGCCAGCAGCTCCACATCGCTCAGGGCCTGGGGGCCTCGGGCAAGCAACTTCTCACGCGGCCGCGCTTCGGCGGGCAAGTCCTTGATGCTCATCTGAAGCCCCTCCCCGGAGCTGCCGTCGGTCCTTCTTGTCCCTTTTACGGGGTGGGTCGGCCGGGCTTTTTACAATAGTGCCTTCTTTATGCCTGTTGGGCCGCGTTTGCGGCATTCCAGAAAACCCTTATGTCCATTGTCGAACCCGCATCTTTCTTGACGCTTCACTACCGCCTGGCTGGGCCGCAGGGGGACATCATCAACACGTTTAACGAAAAACCCGCGACCTTGTCGCTGGGCTCGGGTACTTTGTCACCCGCTGTCGAACAGCGTTTGTTGGGACTTTCCGAAGGCACCCGGGTGGTGATGGAGATTCCGGCAGGCGAGGCCTTTGGCGAGCACATTCCGGACATGCAGCAATGGGTGGCCCGCAAGTTGCTGAATGAACTGGGTGACCCGACCGAAAAATACGCAGCGGGCGATGTGGTGCAGTTTCCGACGCCCGATGGCCTGGGCTCTTATGCCGGCACGGTGCTGGAGGTGGGCGAGGCGGGTGCGGTGTTGTTTGACTTCAACCATCCCCTGGCCGGACAGCCTGTGACCTTTGAGGTTGAACTGATCGGGGTGCTGTAATGACCGAGATTTTTTTGGCCGAACCCCGTGGCTTTTGCGCCGGGGTCGACCGGGCGATCGACATTGTGGAGCACGCACTGGCCAAGTTTGGGCGTCCTATTTATGTGCGCCATGAGATCGTGCACAACACCTATGTGGTGAACGACTTGAAGGCCAAGGGCGCGATTTTCATTGAAGAATTGTCAGATGTGCCGCCGGGCGCGACGCTGATTTTCAGTGCGCATGGGGTGAGCCGGGCGATCCAAGACGAGGCCCAGGCGCGGGGCTTTCGCATTTTTGATGCGACCTGCCCTCTGGTGACCAAGGTGCATGTGGAGTTGGCCAAGCTGGACAAAGAGGGTTACGAGTTCATCATGATCGGCCACAAGGGCCACCCTGAGGTGGAAGGCACCATGGGCCAGCTCGACAGCGGTATCCACTTGGTGGAAGACGTGGCCGATGTGGCCAAGGTGCAGCCGACCCAGACCGACTTGCTGGCTGTGGTGACGCAAACCACCTTGAGTGTGGACGACGCCGCCGAGATCGTGGCGGCCGTCAAGGCGCGTTTTCCGCAGGTGCGCGAGCCCAAACAACAAGACATTTGCTACGCCACCCAAAACCGCCAGGACGCCGTCAAGCTGATGAGTCCGCAGGTGGATGTGGTGATTGTGGTGGGCAGCCCCACCAGTTCCAACAGCAACCGCCTGCGCGAGTTGGCCGACCGCTTGGGCACCCCGGCCTATATGGTGGACAGCGCCGCTGACCTCGATGGGGCTTGGTTTTCGGGTGCGCAAAAAGTGGGCCTGACGGCAGGGGCCTCGGCCCCGGATGTGTTGGTGCAAGAGGTGATTGCGCGCCTAAGGGCCTTGGGTGCCGTGTCGGTGCGCACGCTGGACGGCATTCAGGAAACCATCAAGTTTCCGCTGCCCAAGGGCTTGAAGCTTTGATGTTGTTTGACTGCTGACCAGCCCCGCCCCTCTGTCATGCACGTCCTGACCGGGTAACCCCAAATCCGTCATGCCCGGCTTGACCGGGTATCC
>JAGNWH010000007.1:0-12821 GCA_017986055.1 Limnohabitans sp.
GAGCTGTTCCTCAAGGCCAACGAAATCGGTGGCCGTCACGGGCTGGGCATGAGCGACCAGATCGAAAACCGCATCATCGAAGCCAAGAGCCGCGGCATCTACGAAGCCCCCGGCATGGCATTGCTGCACATTGCCTACGAGCGTTTGGTCACCGGCATTCACAACGAAGACACCATCGAGCAGTACCGCATCAACGGCCTGCGCTTGGGCCGCTTGCTGTACCAAGGCCGTTGGTTCGACCCGCAGTCCATCATGCTGCGCGAAACTGCCCAGCGCTGGGTGGCCCGCGCCGTGACCGGCACCGTGACGCTGGAACTGCGCCGTGGCAACGATTACAGCATCCTGAACACCGAAAGCGCCAACCTGACTTATCAGCCAGAACGCCTGAGCATGGAAAAAGTGGAAGACGCGCCGTTCAGCCCGCTCGACCGCATCGGCCAGCTGACCATGCGCAACCTCGACATCGTGGACACCCGCGCCAAGCTGGGCATCTACGCGCACGCTGGATTGCTGTCGGTGGGCGAAGGCCCCCACATCTACAAGCTGGACGGCAGCGGCAAGAAGTGATTCTTGTTGAGCATTAATGAAAAACGGCCTTCGGGCCGTTTTTTGTTGTCTTGCTTGGTTTTGTGGGTGTTTTCCGCCTTGGCGCGGGTGCCTGCCAGCTCACCTCATAACTCGCTTCGCTCGCCAAATCGGTGAGTCCGGCAGGCACCCGCACCAAGGCTGCATCCGTTGAAACACAAGCGGGTATTGAGGTCTCTGGCAGCGCAGCGCCGGATTGGGGCCTGAGCGGATCGGCCGATTTGGCGAGCGAAGCGAGTGATGAAGACGACCGCTCAGGCCCCAATCCGGCGCGGAACCGGAGCGAAGTACCCATGACACAAAACGTAAACATCCGCCAAAAAGCTCAAATCACCACAGGTTCAGGCTCCAGCCGAATCCCGAACCGCTCATAAACACTGGTCTGAATCGCCTTGGCCAGCGTCATCACTTCGCCCCCAGTACAGGGGTTTTCGCGCCCGCCCTTGTTGACCAGCACCAGCGCCTGCTTCTCGTACACCCCGGCGTGGCCCACGGTCTTGCCTTTCCAGCCGCAAGCGTCGATCAGCCAGCCTGCGGCCAGTTTGATGCTGCCGTCGGGCATGGGGTAATGCACCACTTTCGGGTCGCGGGCGATGATGTCGGCGCACTGCTCGGGGGTGACGGTGGGGTTCTTGAAAAAGCTGCCCGCGTTGCCGATTACCTGTGGATCGGGCAGTTTGGCGCGGCGGATCGCCACCACCCAGTCAAAAATCTGCCGGGCATCGGGGTTGTGGATGCCCGTCTCGGCCATCTTGCGCTCCAAATCGAGGTAGCCCAACTCAGGCTTCCAGCGTTTGGCCAGCGCAAAGCGCACCCGCAAAATCACCGCTCGGCCAGCCAAGCCCAAACCGTCGGGGCCACCCGATGCGTGCTTGAACACCGAATCTCGGTAGCTGAAGCCACACTGCGCCGCATTCAGACTGAACAGCTCGCCGGTGAACATGTCCATCGCGTCGAGCGAGTCGAAGCGGTCTTGCAGCTCCACGCCGTAAGCCCCGATGTTTTGCACGGGCGATGCGCCCACAGTGCCAGGGATCAAGGCCATGTTTTCCAGGCCGGGGTAGCCGTTGTCGAGTGACCAAGCCACCAAGTCGTGCCAGCTTTCACCGGCACCGGCCTCGATCACCCAGTGTTTGTCGGTCTCAGAGGCCAGGCGCAAGCCGGGCACCTCGACCTTGAGCACCAGCGCCTTGACGTCGCCCGTCAAAACAATGTTGCTGCCGCCGCCCAACACTTGCCGGGGCAAGGTGGCCAATTGCGGGTCGGCCAGCACGGCCAAGAGGTCGGCTTCAGAGTGCACCCGCACCAAAGCCTGGGCCTTGGCGGCGATGCCGAACGTGTTGTACGGCTGCAGGGGGACATTTTTCTCCAGGTTCATGGGAGAATTGTCGCATTCTCAACCTCGGATTTTTTCTGCCATGCCCTCGTTTGATACCGTTTGCGAACCCAATATGGTCGAAGTGCGCAACGCCGTTGACACTTCCGCCAAAGAAATCGGCACCCGCTTTGACTTCAAAGGCACCTCCGCCAACATTGAACTCAAGGACAAAGAGATCACGATGTTCGGCGATGCCGAGTTTCAACTGACGCAGGTCGAAGACATCCTGCGCAACAAACTGACCAAGCGCAACGTGGATGTGCGATTTCTGGACATTGGCAAAGTCGAAAAAATCGGCGGCGACAAGGTCAAGCAGGTGATCAAGGTGAAAAACGGCATTGAGACCGAAGACGCCAAAAAGATCACCAAGCTGATCAAGGAAAGCAAAATCAAAGTCCAGGCGTCCATTCAGGGCGATGCCGTGCGTGTGACTGGCACCAAGCGTGACGATCTGCAAGCGGCCATGGCCGTGCTGCGCAAAGACATGCCCGATCTGCCCCTGTCGTTCGACAACTTCAGGGATTGATGGCGCGGGGCATCATGCCCTCGCTTGTGGCTATCGCGCAGCTCAAGGCGACACAGCCCCTGCTTTCACCCTGACTTGATGGGGCTGAGCCTTTGATCGCCGTGGATACCCGGTCAAGCCGGGTATGACGCATCCGCAGCATTAAGCCCCCCCGAGCACCACCACCACCACCACGACTCTACGGCCCCATGCGCAAGGACTTTGCCACAGGAAGCCCCACCAACAGCTCAGGCAGGGTCGTCCAGAAAGCCGCCCGAGCGCAATGTGATCACCAAGGTATCGCGCCAGCCGCCTTGTTGCTCCGGCTGGATCGGGGTGGTTTCGTGGATCACTCGGCTGTCGTCCAGCAGCAGCAATGACCAAGGCTCGGCCAATGTGAAGCGCTGGCCCCGTGGGCTGTCCATGTCGAACACCCGGGTTTCGCCGCCTTTGATGCCGTGGCGGCCCACCAAAAACACCGCCACCCAGTTCACTCCATCGCGGTGCGCGCCTTCGGGCGTGGGGCGACCAATGCCGTCGGTGGTGTCGATGCGAAACTGGTGCGCCTCAGTGAACCAGGTTTGATCGCCCTGTGCAGCAGAGGCCACACGGGCCAACCAAGCCAACAATTTTTGCCACGCATCTTGTTGCGCCACCTCGGGTGCCATGGGGTCAAACCAGCGCTGCATGCCGCCGTGCAAGGCGTTGTACGACACGGGCTGCCAATGGGCGCGGTGCGGCATGGCCAGGGCCTTGTCGGCCGTGACCTCAAAACTGGCATGACGGCGGCGGCGGTAGCGCCCACCGTCCTTGAGGTACTGGTCGGGCGGCAAATCGTTCCAGCTCGGTTCCAGTGCTTGCAAGGACTCTATCGAAACGCCAGACAAAGCGCACACACTGGCAGAACCCAAGACCGCAAACCCCTGATCGGCCAAAGTAGCACTCAGCAGGTCGGGTGATGTCAACGGGGGCGGCAATAACTGTTGGGGCATGAAGGGTCTCGGGTTTAAGCGTAACGCTGGCTGGCCAGCTTGGCACCTTCAGCCAGTGCCTTGAGCTTGGCTTCAGCCACGGCGCGACTCATGGGAGCCAGACCGCAGTTGGTGCAGGCAATGAGTCGGTTCTTGGGCACGAACTGCAAGGCGCGGCCAATGGTGTCGGCGATTTCTTCAGGCGTTTCGATGGCCGGGTTAGCCACATCGATCACCCCCACCATCACGTCTTTGCCTTCCAGCAGTTTCATCATCTCCATCGGCACATGCGAGTGCATGCACTCGAGGCTGACTTGCTGGATGCTGCTCTTGGCCAAGGCCGGGAACACCTTTTCATACTGACGCCACTCTTGGCCCAAGGTCTCTTTCCATTTGTTGTTGGCTTCGATGCCATAGCCATAGCAAATGTGGACCGCCGTGGTGCAGGTCAGGCCCCGCGCGGCAACCTCAAGAGCCTTCACGCCCCAGTCAGCGGCCTCGTCCATGTAGACGTTGAAGGCGGGTTCGTCGAACTGGATGATGTCGACGCCATCGGCCTGCAAGGCCAGCGCTTCTTGGTTCAACAGCTCGGCAAAGGCCATGGCCATCTTGACCTTGTCGCCATAAAAGCGGTCGGCCACGGTGTCCACAATCGTCATCGGACCTGGCAAGGTGAATTTGAGTTTCTTTTGCGTGTGGGCGCGGGCCAACTGGGCCTCGAAGGCGTGCACACGGCCTTTGAGGCGCAGCGGCGCGATGACCTGGGGCACCTGCGCGTCGTAACGGTTGTTGCGGATGCCCATGGTGACCTTGTTGACAAAGTCGATGCCCTCAACCTGCTCGACAAAGCCGTGCACAAAGTGCTGGCGGGCCTGCTCGCCGTCACCGATCACGTCAAGGCCTGCGTCTTCTTGCGCCTTGATCCACAACAGCGTGGCATCGGCTTTGGCTTGTTGCAGCTCGGGGCCTTGGGTGGTCCACTGGGGCCAGAGTTTTTCGGTCTCGGCCAGCCAGGCGGGTTTGGGCAAGCTGCCAGCAATCGCGGTGGTAAACATGTCAAAAATCCTTGGGTTAAAAAATCAATGCTCAGCAGTTTGCCGCAAGGGCGAATTCTTGGGCGAGCAGCTCGTAAGAACGCATTTGGGCCGCAGGGTCATGCGTCCAGGTGATGAGCACCAGTTCATCGACCTGCAGCCGCGCAGCCAGTTGGCGCAACTTGTGCCCTAAAGTGGCGGCCGAACCGATGAGCGCAGAGTCACGCAAGCGCGCCAGTGCCAACTGCTCGGCAGGGCTGTATTCACGCGCCGCTGCTTCAGGTGGCAAGAGTGGCCCGATGCGGCCCTGGTTGCGGTCCATCTTCCAGCGGGCGCGGCTCTCGAACAGGCTCAGCGCTTCCTCGTCTGTCTCAGCAGCCAAGGCCCAAACGCACACGGTGGCGGCGGGCTTTTGCAGTGACGCACTGGGGCGAAAGGTGTCGCGGTAAATCTGCAGCGCTTCGTCAGCGCCCTGCCCGTCGGTGATGAAGTAGGCAAACGCATAGGGCAAGCCCAAATGGCCAGCCAATTGGGCGCCGTAGTCAGAGCTGCCCAGCATCCATACCGCGGGCGCGGTGTCCGACTGAGGGTAGGCATACACGTTGTGTCCGGGGTGGTTTGCGGGCAGGTTTTGCCCATTCACCCAAGCTTGCAGTTCCATCACCTGCTGGGGAAAACGCTCGGACGCGTTGCGGTCTGGGTTGAGCAATTGCGCTGTACGGCCGTCGCTGCCGGGCGCTCGCCCCACCCCCAGATCGATGCGCCCGGGCGCCAGCGCGTCGAGTACGCGAAACTGTTCGGCCACCTTGAGGGCCGAATAATGCGGCAGCATGACGCCCGCACTGCCCAAGCGAATGCGCTGCGTGCGTGCGGCGATTGCGGCCATCAAGACCTCAGGGGCGGAACCCACGATGCTGGGGTGGCTGTGGTGTTCGCTCACCCAAAAGCGGTGGTAGCCCCAGGTCTCAGCTTGTTGGGCCAACGCCAGCGTCTGGCGAATGGTCGCGTCTTGCCCGCGCCCGGAGGCTGCAGCGGATTGGTCAAGGATGGAAAGTTTCAGGCTCATTCAGGTTTTGTATGGGTGTCCAAGGCCGCCATTTCGGCCTCTTGCAGCGCCCGCCACATCACCTTGCCGCTGCCGCTCTTGGGCAAAGCATCGACAAAGCTCACAGCGCGGGGCATTTTATAAACCGCCATGTTCTCACGGCACCAGTCGATGATGTCTTGCGCGCTGACTTGGCCTTTGTGGTCCTGCCGCAAAACCACCACCGCTTTGACTGATTCGCCCCGATAGGCATCCCGCGTGGCGATGATGCAGGCTTCTTGGATGGCCGGGTGGCGGAACATCAAGGCCTCGACCTCGGCGGGCCAGACCTTGAAGCCACTGGCATTGATCATGCGTTTGAGTCGGTCGGTCATGAAGAAGTACCCCTCTTCATCGACCCGCCCCATGTCGCCCGAACGGAAAAAGCGCTGGCCATCACGCTCAAAGAACGCGGCCGCCGTGGCCTCGGGGCGCTTCCAGTAGCCCTTAAACACCTGTGGGCCGCTGATCACGATCTCACCCGACTCACCCACAGGCAACTCGGCCAAGGTCTCGGGGTCCACGATGCGAGACTCGACGCTCATGAAAGGCACGCCCAAACACTGCTTTTTGGGGGCATCGGGCGGATTGGTGTGCGAAGGAGCCGCCGTTTCGGTCAGGCCATAGCCCTCGACATAACGCAGCCCAAACTGGTCAAGCAAACGCTGGGCGACAGCTTCAGGCATGGCCGCACCGCCACCGCCGATGTAGACCAAACTGCTCAGGTCATAGCGGTCCATGTGCGGGCTGCCCAGCAAGTCGATCACCATCGTCGGGATGTTGGTCCAGTGCGTCACACGCCATTTAGAGATCAAATGCCCGGCCACATCGCGGTCCCATCGCGGCATGATCACCAAACTGGACCCCAACAAGATGTTGGTGTGCATCACGCTCACCATGCCGGTGATGTGGAACATGGGCACCACGCACAACGTCACGTTTTCGGGTGTGCCACTGCCCCACAGGCCACTGGCCATCGCGTTGTGCATGAGGGTGCCGTGGGTGTGCATGCAGCCTTTGGGCAGACCCGTGGTGCCGCTGGTGTAAGGCAGCACCGCCAAATCATCCGGGCCAGCCATGACCGCAGGCAACTGCGCTGTTGAGGGCGCAGCCATCAGCGCATGCCAGGCATGGGCTTGGCCCGACGCCATGATCGGCAACGCACGCACAGGCAACAGCCAGGCACGCCAGGCATCAGGCAGATCTTCGGGGCCAACGGCGGCGGGATCAAACGCATCGGTGAATTGCGTCACGACCAGATGCTGCAAGCGTTGCTCTGGCGGCAGCGCATCGCTGGCTTGTGCCAAATCTGGGGCCAAATCTGCGGTGGTCACAGCCACTCGGGTGTCAGGGTCGGTGATGTAGTGCTTCAACTCTTCGGCACGGTTCATCGGGTTGACCGGCACCACCACCGCATCCAGCCGCAAAATCGCGAAATGGGTGATCACCAACTGCGGGCAATTTTGCATGTCGAGCACCACACGGTCACCCGTTTTGACGCCGATTGCGGCCAACTGCTTGGCCATTTGTTCGGCGCTCGACAGCAAGTCTTGAAACGTCCAGACACGCCCCATGAACACCAAGGCGGCTTTGTTCGGGTATCGCAGAGCGCTGATGGCCAGATTCATCCAAAGCGATGTCGCGGGCGCGGTGATCTTGGCTGGCAAACGCGCGGGCCAAACAGCAGCATGTGCGGGCATCAGCCGTCTCCTGTAATGATGTTGTGCTGCATGTTAATCGCCACGCGCACTTGAGGCTGGCGTGAGATTGTCACTGGGGGGACCAAACCGGGCGGCTGAAGACGGGTGCAATAAGGTGTTTTTAAGGGAAAACACCAACTATTTGGTGTTTTTTGTCTTTTAGTACTCTATTCGACAAATTTTAAGAGTGTTTTAAGATTATTTTTTGCATTTTTATTACTAAAATGAGCAACCATGCAAACAAACACCACACCTGACACTCCCGAAGACTATTGCGGCACCACTTATGCAGCCAAATTATTGGGGCTGTCGGTCGGTACGATCCAGACTTTGGTCGAAAAGAACGAGCTACAAGCCTGGAAAACGCAAGGAGGCCATCGTCGGATTTCGATGCCCTCCATTCGCGAATACCAGCGAAAGCACAACATGCTGACCATCCAAAACGAGCCGCGTGACAACCGGCTGCGTGTCTTGTTGGTCGAGGACGATGCCGTTACCCGCGAAATGCTGCGTGGTTACTGCAACCGATCCAGCATGCCGGTTGATTGCATGGCCATGTCTTCTGGGCTGGAAGCATTGATCGATATCTCCAGCATCAAACCGGACGTTCTGATCACCGATCTCGACATGCCCGGTGTAGACGGGTTCGAATTGCTGCGCACCTTGCGTCAAAATTCGCAGTTCAGTCGAATGACCACGCTGGTACTGTCAGCACTGACACCCGAAGAAATTGAAACCAGAGGCGGCTTGCCAGAAGGCACGATCTTCATGGCCAAACCCATCAACATGGATTGGTTCAATGGATTTTTCACCGCATTCATGGCTGGCAGGTACATCGACCTGCATGCGCCAGACGGCGTCACACAGGTTTGACCCCGCCCCCCCGGGGGGCATGACAGTCAGCGCAAAGGAATCGTGAGTAGCTGGATCACAGACGTGGTGTCAGGGCGCACACCTCGCCACCAGGCAAACGCCTCAGCGGCTTGCTCGGCCAGCATGCCCACGCCATCGGCCAAGCGCGTCACGCCAGACTCGCTGGCCAGCTTCAGAAATGGCGTAAGACCTTTTCCGTAGGTCAGGTCATAAGCAAGACACCCCGGGGCAAACACACTGGCAGGCAGGGGCGGCAACTCGGCGGTTAAGCTCGACGATGTGGCGTTGAGCACCACGTCAAAAGCCTGCCCTTGCAAAGCGGCGTAGCCCAGACCTTGCACGGGCACCGAGGCCGTCTGGTGCTTCTGGGCCAAAGTGGCCAAGGTCTCGGCCTTGGCGAGCGTGCGGTTGACAATCACCAGCTCGGCGGGCTCTTCGGCCAACAAAGGCAGCAAAGCGCCACGTGTGGCACCGCCCGCACCCAAAATCAACACCCGCCGACCTTTCAGCGGACACGCCAAGTTGTGCAGCAGATCGCGCACCAAGCCCACGCCATCAAAATTTTCGGCATAGACCTTGCCACCTTCGAACTTCATGGCATTGACGGCACCGGCCATCTGCGCACTGGGCGCGAGATCGGTGGCATAGGCAAAGGCGTCCAACTTGAAAGGCGCCGTCACATTCATGCCACGGCCACCCGATGTGCGAAACGCGTCCACCACCTCGGCAAAGCCGCCCAAAGGGGCCAACAGCTTGGTGTATTCGATGTCTTGCCCACTCACTTGGGCGAAAGCGGTGTGGATGAGCGGCGACTTGCTCTGCTCAATGGGGTTGCCGATGACGGCGTAACGGTCTGTCATGAAAAAAGGTTCCGGCTATCTGGACTGTGATCTTATCGCCTCGGCATGCAGACAAACTGACGGGCTTAACCGATGCCACACCTGGGGCGCTGCGCCCACCGGCACGTTGGTGGCGCAGCCAAGGCCTGACGTGCAGCACTCAATGACCTGGCTCAGTGCCGCCCCACCAGCCGGTGCACAAAAAAACCCAACACCGCCACACCCGCCGCAGCCAGACTGAAGGCATACGGTAGCCAGCCCCGATCGACGCTCTCGGCCATGAGCAGCACACCGCTGGACTGGCCAAAGAACAGCAGGCAGGCAAACAACGTGACTGCGGTGCCACGCGATGCGGGGGCCATTTGGGTGGCCTGAACCTGCAAGGTGTTGTGCAGCATGTAAAAGCCAAAACCGGCTGCAAAACAGCCCAACATGCCCAAAGCGGGCTGATGCGCCCAAGCCAGCGTGAGCAAACCCAGCACAATGCTGGCAACTCCGGCTCTGACCAACCCGCGCTCACCGCCCAGCCAGCCCAGCCAACGGCGCGCCAGCTGGCTGTAGAGCAAACCACCCACGCCGTACAGCATCATGACCGAGCCCGCAAAGACCACGCTCATGTCGAACTGCTGGTGCAAGTGGGTGGGAATGAAAGCCATCGAACCAAACACCAGGGCACCTTCGATGGCCGTGACGGTCAAGACATGGCGCACACGCACCACTCTCAGCATCTGGAAAGTGTTGGCAAAAGACGCCATGACACTGGGCGCTGCGGCAAGCAAAACGGGTGCAGGGGTGCTGCGCAACTTGCGCCACAACATGAACGCGGCCGTGGCAAAAAGTGCCGACACCACCGCAAAGGCATTGCGCCAGCCCAGGTGCTCGGCTGCAAAGCCGCCAAACCACAGACCGACCATCATGCCGCTGACGGTGTAGCCCATCAACTTGGCCAAGGTTTCTTGCCTGCGGTCATAGACCACCTGATCGCCAATCCAGGCCATCGACAAGGGGATGATGCCCGCCGCTGCAGCGCCCATGAAACCACGCATGACCACCAGCAGCGTCAGGTCTGAAGCCATGCTGGTGATGGCACTGAACACGGCGCACGCGAGCACGGCCAAAGCAATGACGCGCAACTTGCCAAATCGGTCGCCCAGAGGACCATAAAACAACTGCAGTACGCCATAAGCTACTGCAAAAGACGACACCACGCGCGAGGCCTCGCCCGTGGTGACCTGAAACTCCTGACCCAGCACCACCAGCATCGGATCGCACAAGCGCATCGAAGCCATGCTGGCAAAACCTGCCAGGCCCATCACGCGCAAGCTGCTGCGCTCAGTTTGCGCTGGGGTCATCGATCAGCTGTTCAGCTGTTGCTCCAGATCGTGCAAGACCTGGTAGCAAGGCAAGACCTGTGCAATGCTCGAATTGGGCTCACGGCCTTCCTTGATCGCGGCAAAAAACTCACGGTCTTGCAGCTCGATGCCGTTCATCGACACGGCCACTTGTGACACATCGATCTTTTCTTCCTTGCCGGTAAACAAGTCGTCATAGCGGGCCAAATAAGTGCCGGTGTCGCCGATGTAGCGGAAGTAGGTGCCCAGAGGGCCATCGTTGTTGAAGCTGAGCGACAAAGTGCAGATCGCGCCATTGGCGGCCTGGAGCTGGATGCTCATGTCCATGGCAATCCCCAAAGCGGGGTGGATCGGGCCTTGCACCGCATTGGCTTTGACGATGGGACTGCCGCACTGGTAGGCGAACAGGTCCACCGTGTGGGCAGCGTGGTGCCACAGCAGGTGGTCTGTCCAGCTGCGGGCTTGGCCCAGCGCATTCATGTTGGTACGGCGAAAGAAGTAGGTCTGCACATCCATCTGCTGGATGTTGAACTCTCCGGCCTTGATCTTGTGGTTGACCCACTGGTGGCTGGGGTTGAAGCGGCGGGTATGGCCCACCATGGCCACCAGGCCGGATTCTTTTTGCACACGCAGGACTTCTTGGCCTTCCTTGTACACGTCACACAGCGGGATTTCGACCTGCACATGCTTGCCCGCCTTCAGGCAAGCCAGGGTCTGGCTGGCGTGCATCTGGGTGGGCGTGCACAGAATCACGGCGTCAACTTCTTTCAAAGCCAGCGACTCTTCAAGATCGGTTGTGGCGTGCGCAATGCCATATTGCGCAGCGACTTCCTTGGTTTTTTCAATGTCCCGGCTGATCAGCGAGACGACTTCCACGCCATCGATGTTCTTGATGCCGTCCAGGTGTTTGATGCCAAAGGCACCCGCGCCCGCCAGGGCGACTTTGATGGTTTTGCTCATGCTTTTCTCCAATAGGGGGTTTGACAATCGCTTGTCACCCCGGACTTGATCCAGGGTCGATGCATTCATGCATGCCCAGATTCGCGGGGATGACCATTCAGTTCAACTGTTTTCCAGAATCGCGTGCCCCACCGCCGTGTTGCTGGCGGGCACATGATAAAAGCGGTGGCGCAATTTAGGCGCAGGGCCTGTCACTTTGCCATCCTGGATGTCGCTCATCGCGCCACGGGCGATCAGCCACATGACCAGCTCGATGCCCTCACTGCCGGCTTCGCGCACGTAGTCGATGTGCGGTGTGGCTGCAGCCGCCACCGGATCGTTGATCAACTGGTCCAACCAGGCGTTGTCCCACTCGCGGTTGATCAGGCCCGCACGCGCACCTTGCAGCTGGTGGCTCATGCCGCCCGTGCCCCAGATGTGCACGTTGATGTCTTCGTCGTAACTCTCCACCGCCTTGCGGATGGCTTGCCCTAAGTTGAAGCAGCGCTGGCCGCTGGGCACGGGGTACTGCACCACGTTGACCGCAAAGGGGATCACCGGGCAAGGCCAAGCATCCTTCACCGGATCCAGCTCGCCGCACATCAAAGACAGCGGCACCGTCAGGCCGTGGTCGACGTCCATCTTGTTGACGATGGTCAAGTCAAAGTCTTGCTGAATGACCGACTGCGCGATGTGCGAAGCCAACTCGGGATGACCTTTGACCACGGGCACAGGGCGTGGGCCCCAGCCTTCATCGGCGGGCGTGAACTCGGCGGCGGTGCCGATGGCAAAAGTCGGGATCATGTCCAGACTGAACGCCGTAGCGTGGTCGTTGTAGACCAAAAAAATGACATCGGGCTTGTTGTCCTTCATCCATTGCTTGGAGAAGTCATAGCCCGCAAAAACGGGTTTCCAGTAGTCTTCTTGCGTTTTACCCAAATCCATGGCGGCGCCAATGGCGGGCACATGCGAGGTGAAAACAGAGGCGGTGATTTTGGCCATGTTCAGTTTCCTTTCTTGGCGTCTGCGAGGGCCGATTGAGCCGCTGCGTGAATCTGCTGACCGGCGGCGCCTTGGGGCTGGTTGTGCGCCTGCGCATCGCCGTTTTCGCCAATGTAGCGATTGCCTTCTGCGCTGCGACCACCGTTGATCATCATGTTGCGGTATTCCTCTTCGGTCATGCCGGTCATCGAGCCCGCCATCTGCTGGAAACTCTTGCCGTCGGTTGAACCAATCTTGGCGAGAAAATAAATGTTGCCACCCGTGCGCATGCACCAGTTCAGGTCGCGGGCCAGCACCGCCTGCTTTTGCTCTTCGGTCATTTGCCACTCATCCACATAAGCGCGTTCGTCGGCCTTGAACCGTTCGCGGTTTTCGGCTTTCATGAGGGACATGCAGAACTGGTTGATCCAGTAGCCTTTGCGGGACTGCTCGGCATCAAAAATGATGGTGCCGGGCACGTCTTTGTAGGGTTTGTCTAAAGCCATATCGAGTTCCTTTCAGTTTCTGTTCAGCAAAGCAACGCTGTTGTCTGTGTCATCGTTTCGTCTCTCTGTCATTT
>JAGNWH010000007.1:12921-37384 GCA_017986055.1 Limnohabitans sp.
AGACTCAGACCCCCTCTTCGGGCCAATACAAGCGCATCGGGTTGTCCACCAGCAGCTTCTTTTGCAGCTCGGCAGTTGGCGCGATGTGCGGGATGAAGTTCACCAACAGGCCGTCATCGGGCATGTGGTCTTTCAGGTTGGGGTGTGGCCAGTCGGTGCCCCAGAGTACGCGATCCGGGAACTCTTCGACGATGCGCTTGGCAAACGGGATCACGTCTTTGTAGGCGCCCGACTCCAAGTCTTTCTCGCCATTCAAAGCCTTGGGGCCAGTCACCGACAAACGCTCTGGGCAAGACACTTTGCTCCACACGTTTTTGTGCTCGCGCATGAACTTTTGAAACAACGCAAACTGCGGGCCGTCCACGGGCAGCGACACATCGGGGCGGCCCATGTGGTCCACCACCACGGTGGTGGGCAAAGCGGTGAAAAAGTCCCACAGCTCGGGCAAGTCCACGGCTTCAAAGTAAATCACCACATGCCAGCCCCATTGGGCAATGCGGCCTGCAATCTCCATCAGTTCGTCTTTGGGTGTGAAATCCACCAGACGCTTAACGAAGTTGAAGCGCACACCGCGCACACCGGCGTCGTGCATGGCCTGGATTTCTTCGTCCGTCACGCTGCGCTTGACCGTGGCCACGCCACGCGCTTTGCCGCCTGAGTTGAGCAGTGCATCGACCATGGCGCGGTTGTCAGCGCCGTGGCAGGTGGCTTGCACCACCACGTTGCGCTCAAACCCCAGGTGGTCACGCAGTGCGTACAGCTGGTGCTTGCTGGCATCGCAAGGCGTGTATTTGCGCTCGGGCGCATAGGGAAACTCGGCACCGGGTCCAAAGACGTGGCAGTGCGCATCCACCGCACCTGCGGGCACTTTGAAGGCCGGCTTGCTCGGACCGTTGTACCAGTCCATCCAGCCAGCGGTTTTGGTGAAATCACCTGTTGTGGGTTTGCTCATCTTCGCTCCATCGTGAACGGACAAGAGGCTGCACAGCCTCTTGTCCTTTGTGTCGTTGCAGGTTGATCAATCGATGTACTTCAGACCCGCTGCCGCCAAGGGCTCGCGCATCTTGTACATGTCCAGGCCCAGCACGCCAGAGGCGAGTTTGGCGCGTTTTTCGCCTTCGAAGCTTTCGCGCTTTTGGGCGGCATCCAAGGTCTTGGCGGCCAAGTGGGCAGGCACGCACACCACGCCGTCGTCATCGGCCACGATCACATCACCGGGCTGCACGATCATGCCTGCGCACACCACCGGGATGTTGACCGAACCCAAGGTGGCCTTGATCGTGCCTTTGCTGGAGATGGCTTTGCTCCAGACCGGGAAATTCATTTTTTGCAGCTCTTTCACATCGCGCACACCGGCATCGATGATCAAGGCGCGGGCACCCCGAGCCTGAAACGAGGTGGCCAACAGGTCACCAAAATAGCCATCGGTGCATTCAGCAGTCACTGCCGCCACCACGATGTCACCTGGCTGAATCTGCTCAGCGGCCACATGCATCATCCAGTTGTCGCCCGGTTGCAGCAGCACGGTCACGGCGGTGCCCGACACTTGCACGCCCGGATAGATGGGGCGCATATAGGGTTTCATGAGACCGACACGGCCCATGGCTTCGTGCACCGTGGCCGAGCCCAAAGCGGCCAAGCCGTCAGCGGCTGCGCGGTCCGCGCGGGTGATGTTGCGGTAAACAACGCCGAGTTCGTACATGGTTTTCTCCTGATTCAAATTTAGGCGATCACGCCAGAAAAACGCGTATTGGGCACGCATCCTGTGTTTGTCATCCCCACGAAGGCGGGGATCGAGGGGCATGGATGCCCGATCAAGTCGGGCATGACAACAGGGCAGCAGAGCGACAAAACGAGGTGACTGACAAGATCTTGCTCACTGGCCCTTGGCCGTCAACTGGTCGTCCAGGCGCTTGAACACGCGGCGGGCGTTGCCCTCAAACACCATGTAACGCTCTTGGTCGTTCAGGTTGGCCGTGGCTTGCACATAGCGCTTGGTGTCGTCAAAGTAGTGGCCGGTTTCGGGGTCGATGCCGCGCACCGCGCCGATCATTTCAGACGCGAACAAAATGTTCTTGACGGGGATGACCTTGGTCAGCAAATCAATGCCCGGCTGGTGGTACACGCAGGTGTCAAAGAAGATGTTGTTCAGCAGGTGCTCAGACAGCAAGGGCTTTTTGAGTTCTTGCGCCAAACCGCGGAAGCGGCCCCAGTGGTAAGGCACTGCGCCGCCGCCGTGCGGGATCAAGAACTTCAGCGTCGGAAAGTCTTTGAACAAGTCGCTGGTCAGGCACTGCATGAAGGCGGTGGTGTCGGCGTTCAGGTAGTGCGCGCCGGTGGTGTGAAAGCAGCTGTTGCAGCTGGTGCTCACGTGGATCATCGCGGGGATGTCGTACTCGACCATCTTTTCATAAATGGGGTACCAGGCTTTGTCGGACAAGGGTGGCGATGTCCAATGGCCGCCCGACGGATCGGGGTTGAGGTTGATGCCGACGTTGCCGTATTGCTCAACGCACTTGACCAGCTCGGGGATGCAGGTGGCCGGGTCCACACCGGGCGACTGGGGCAGCATGGCCGCAGGCACAAAGTGGTCGGGAAAGAGTTGCGCCACGCGGTAGCACAGCTCGTTGCAAATCGCCGCCCAGGTGGACGAGACATTGAAATCGCCAATGTGGTGGGCCATGAAGCTGGCGCGGGGGCTGAAGATGGTGATGTCCGATCCGCGCTCTTTCATCTTGGCCAGTTGGTTGGTTTCGATGGTTTCGCGCAGTTCGTCGTCGCTGATTTTCAGCTCGGACACTTTGGGGCTGATGCTGGGGTCCTTGATGCCCGCGATCTGGCGGTTGCGCCAGTCTTCGAGCGCCTTGGGCGCGGTGGTGTAGTGACCGTGCACGTCAATGATCAAGGGCTTGGTTTGGCTCATGTCGGATTCCTCGGTAGATGGCATTTTTTGGGTCGACGGCTGCAGCTCGCTGGCTTGAGCCTCGGCCTGGTTTTCGGGGCACAGATCTTCGGGGCTCAAGCCAGCGACCTGCAAGATTTCAAGCGCAGATTGTGCAGGCTCACTCGGCCAAAACCCAGCACCCGTCCCCACTACCAGCTAGAACAAATTCGCATAACCAAGCCATTGATATGACAAAATCATGGCAACGGAAAGAATGCCCATGGACCTCAAACAACTTGAATACTTTGTGCGCGTGGCCGAACTGGGCAGTTTCACCCGCGCCGCGCAGGCCTTGAACGTCGCCCAGCCCGCGCTCAGCCGCCAGGTGCGCCTGCTGGAGGTGGAGCTGCGGCAAAACCTGCTGGTCCGCAATGGCCGGGGCGCCACCCCCACGCAAGCCGGGCAGTTGTTGCTGGAGCATGGCCGAGGCATCTTGCACCAGGTCGAGCGTGCCCGCGAAGAGCTGGGTCGGGTGCGCACCGGCCTGACGGGACGTGTGGCCTTGGGCCTGCCGCCCAGTGTGGCGCGGGTGCTCACCGTGCCATTGACGCGGGCGTTCCGCCAAAAGATGCCAGAAGCCCAACTGTCCATCAGCGAAGGCCTGTCGAGTGCGATGCAAGAAAACCTGCAAAACGGACGCCTGGACATCGCCGTGCTCTACAACCCGAGCCAAGTGCCCGGCATCGAACACCGGCCCTTGGTGCAAGAAGAATTGCTGCTGGTGCAACCACGCCCACCAGGCCTGCAAGAAGACCCTCCTCCACCGCCCATTCGCTTGCAAGACGTTGCCGGACTGCCATTGGTGATTCCCACCCGGCCCAACGCGATCCGCATGCATGTCGAGTCAGAAATGGCCGCCATTGGCTGCCGCCCGCAGATTGCATTGGAGATTGACGGCGTGAGCGCCATCCTGGACTTGGTGGCCGATGGCGCAGGCTACGCCATCTTGTCACGCAACGCCGTCATGCGATCGGTGCGGCCCTCGGCGTTTTCGGTGCGGCAGGTGTCAGCGCCAGCGCTGACCATTCAACTGACCACGGCTGTCAGCTCTTTGCGGCCCACCACCTTGACCCAGCAGGCTACATTGACCTTGATTGACGAGATGGCCCGTGAATGGCTCACCCCGCACTGAAACCGGCTCAGAAGGGGTAGAGCCGCATCACCCACAACAAAGCACTGAGCGTGAAAAACGACACCACGGTGGTCACCAGCAAGGAAGCGGCACTGATGGCACCGTGCCCATGGCGCTGGCTCAAGATGGTGTAGATGCCCAGCATGGGCAAGGCCCCGGTCAGCAAGGCGGCTGAGCGCAGAGCCGGATCGGCGATCGGCACCAGCCACACCAACACCACCCACATGGCCAGTGGATGCAAGAACAATTTGCCGAAGGCGATTTGCGACACCGTGCCCCGCAGGCCGTCGGCCTTCAAGCCCACCAGCGACCCGCCGATCACAAACAGCGACAAGGCCGCACTGGCCTGCGCAAACAAATTGACCGTGCGGCCCAGAGGTGCGGGCATGGCCCAGCCTGAAAGTGAGAACAAAAACCCGCCCACGATGCCCCAGATCATGGGGTTCTTGGCCAGGTTCTTCAGGGTTTGCCACAGCACCTGCTTCCACTGACCGGGATGGCCGCCGTCTGCGTCAGCCACCGCCAACAACAAGGGAATCATCAACAGGTTCTCGACCACCATGTTCAGCGCCAGCGCCACCCCGGCCACCGGGCCGAAAGTGAGCAACATGATCGGATAACCCACAAAGCCGCTGTTGGGGCAAGACATGCCCATGGCCATCATGCTGCTGTAGCTCAGGCTGTGGCCTTTGACTTTGCGAGCCCAAAACAGCCCGCCCAGAATCACCCCCATCGAGCCCAGCGCATAGGCCAGCAGGTAGTGGGCATTGAGGATCTCACCGATGCTGCGCTGCGACAGCGCATTGAACAGCAGCGCAGGCAAGGCCAAATTGAGGGTGAACTTGCCAAACACCTGCATGTCGGCTTTGGCGAACACCCCTTGTCGGGTGAACACATAGCCCAGCGCAATGGCCAGGTAAATGGGGCCGGTGATGCCCAGAATTTCCAGAGTTGAGTTCATCGTGGTGTGTGTGAACGCGATCAGGCAAGCGCTTGGCCCAATTTACAAATCAAGCACCAGCCTCGCTGTCTGGCTGCGTGAGCAGCAAATCAGCATCTGGTCATTGGCCTCTTGTTCTTCGGGCGTCAGAAACATGTCCCAGTGGTCAGGTGTGCCCGCGACCACCTTGGTCAAGCAGGTGCCGCAAATGCCTTCTGAGCACGAAAACGGCACGTCGTGCCCCGCGTCTTGCAGCACCTTCAGAATCGACTGGTCTTTGGTGACCCGCAGAATTTGCCCGCTCTTTTCAAGTTGCACCTCAAAACTGCCATCGTCAGTGAGGGGGCTTTGGGTCAGGTCTGTGGTGTTCATGCGGTCACTCCGGGCTTGTTTTCTTCGGCCAGCAAACGGTCAATGATGCGGCGCGATTGCACGCCGCCTGAGTCGATGTTGAGCATCAACAACTTACGGTCCGGCCAAGCCGTGATGTTCTTTTGCTGCAATTGCAGCATTTCCATGTCTTCGCCAAAAATGCCGCCCTGTCCCGCGCGGATCTTGTCGGTCAAGGCCGTGTCTTCGGGCTTGAACTGGCGGGCCATGCCCCAGTGGTACCAATGCGAGGTTTCGCTCTCGGGGGTGATGAAGTCCACCACCACGCTGTAGGCCTTGTGCTCGGGCGCGGCGTCAAAGCCACCTTTGCCTGCAAGGGCCACGCCCACGTCAATCATGATGTGGCTGGGCGGGCTGAAGCGGCAAATTTGCCAGCGGTCAACCTTGGCCTGCGGGTCAAGACCGTTGGCGCTCATGGCCATTTGCCAAAACGGAGGGGCCTGAATGCCTTCCATGTGGCGCTGCAAGATGACTTTGTCGCCCTCTACCGTGGTGGTGCAAGGCGTCTCGTCGATTTCGGGCTGGCCAATGCTGGTGGCATGCACATAAGTCTCGTGCGTCAGGTCCATCAGGTTGTCAACCATCAGGCGGTAGTCGGCCTGCACGTGGTACAGCCCCCCGCCATAAGCCCAGGCCGGGTTGTCAAAAAATTCGAACACCGGCATTTGCGCCTCATCCGCTAGGGCTTGATCGCCGGGCCAGACCCAGACAAAGCCATAACGCTCGACCACGGCATAGCTCTTGACCGCCGGAAAACCGCGCACACGCTGACCGGGCATGTGCACGGTTTTGCCCTCGCAGCCCATCTCAAGGCCGTGGTAGCCGCACACCAGCTTGCCGTTACAGACATTGCCCAAAGACAAGGGCGCACCACGGTGCGGGCAAAAATCTTCCACCGCCGCGACCCGACCCTCGGGGCCTTTAAAAAAAACCATCTTTTCGTTGCAAATGGTGCGACCCAGGGGCTTGCTGCCCAAGGCATCGAGTTCGGTCATGGCGCAGGCCACATACCAGGTGTTTTTAATGAACATGTTTCACCTCTTGATGATCAAAAAAATTCAAAGCTTGCGGGCCACGCCCAGCAAGCGGTCCAGCAATTCGGGGTCTTGCTGCAAGGTGGCAGCAGCGCTGGCGTGCACCACGTTGCCGTGGTCCAGCACCACAGCGCGGTGGCTGATGCGCAAAATCGCTTGCGGGTGCTGCTCCACGATGATGGCCGACAAGCCCTCTTCGCGGGTGATGCGGGCAATCGCACGCAGCAGCTCTTCAACGATGATCGGGGCCAGCCCTTCGAGCGGCTCATCGAGCAGCAGCAAACGCGGGTTGAGTACCAGCGCACGGCCCACGGCCAGCATTTGTTGCTCGCCACCCGACAGTTGCGTGCCCAGGTTGGTCTTGCGCTCGGCCAGGCGCGGGAACATCTCGTACACGCGCTCGGGTGTCCAGGCTCGGCTCTCGCGCCCACCTGGCCCTTTGCGCCCAGGCCGCTGCACCGCCGTCAGGTTCTCGTGCACCGTGAGCGATTTGAAAATATTGCGCTCTTGCGGCACCCAGCCAATGCCCGCCGCAGCACGCTCGTGCGAAGGCAGTGTGTGCAGCGGCTGGCCACCCAAAAAGATCTGCCCGCCATGTTGGCGCGTGGCCCCGGCCAGCGTGTCCATCAGGGTGGTTTTGCCCGTGCCGTTGCGGCCCAGCAAGGCCAGGGTTTCACCCTCGCCCAGCGACAGGCTGATGTCGTTTAACACCACCGCTTCGCCATAACCTGCACGCAGGTTTTCAACTTTCAACAACTCAGCCATGGGCCACCTCCTCGCCATGCCCCAGGTACACCGCTTTGACTTGCGGATCGGCCGCAATCGCTTCGGGTGTGCCTTCGGTCAACACAGCGCCATTGACCAGCACCGTGATGCGGTCGGCAAATTCAAACACCAGATCCATGTCGTGTTCGATCAACAAGACCGACACCTCGGCAGGCAAGGCCGCCACGGTCTGCAGCAGCTCTTCGCGCTCGCCTGCGGGCACGCCCGCCACCGGTTCATCGAGCAACAAGACCTTGGGCTCACAGGCCAGCGCGATCGCCATCTCCAGCAATCGGCGCTTGCCATAAGCCAAAAACTCGGTGCGCTGGTGCATGACTTCGGTCAGGCGAAACAATTCGAGCAGCGCTTCGCAGCGCTCAACCACCGCCCTGTCTTGGCCCAAGACCTGCCACCAGCGCCCGCCCAGGCCGCGCTGCTGCGAGACCACCATGGCCAGAGTTTCCAAAGGCGTCATGCTGGCAAACAACTGGTTGATCTGAAAGGTGCGCACCAGGCCTCGGCGCACGCGCTGGTAAGGGGCCAACTGGCTAATGTCTTCGCCCAGCAACTCAATGCGGCCCGAAGTGGGCGGCAAAACGCCAGTGAACAAATTGATGAGCGTGGTCTTGCCCGCCCCGTTTGGGCCAATCAGCGCATGGCGTGCGCCCAGACGCAACGCCAGATCCACCTTGTCCGTGGCCGTGATGCCCCCAAACTGCTTGACCAGACCTTGGGCCTTCAACACGATGGGTGGGTTAACAACTGATGCGTTCATTGCGCACCGCCTTTCTGGTCAGCCGCACGGCCAAACCACAGCCATGGGCGGATCAGGCGTTCACGCCCGACCATGACCAACACCACCAAAAACAGGCCAATCCAGAAGGTCCAGTATTGCGGCGTGATGCCGGAAATCACGTCGTGCATGAGCTTGAACACCACCGCACCCACCACCCCGCCATAGAGCCAGCCCACGCCGCCGATGACCAGCATCAGCATCACGTCGGCCGAGCGCTCCAGCGCAAACACATCGAGCGAAGCAAAACCAGTGGTCTGCGCCATCAGCGCACCCGCTGCGCCAGCCAAAGCCGCCGCCACGGTATAGACAACAGCCAGGCGGTTGTGCACCGGGATGCCAATGGCCATGGCCCGCAGCGGGTTGTCGCGCACCGCCATCAACGTGGCGCCCCAGGGCGAATGCACAAAGCGCCGCGCCAGCACAAACAGCGCCAGCAAGACGGTCAGCGAGTACCAGGCTGCGGTTTGGCCATACAGGTCAAACTCGAACCGGCCCAGCACCGGGCCCATCACCACACCTTGCAAACCATCCGAGCCGCCCGTGAGCCAATCGAGCTTATTGGCCAGCTCCATCAAGATCAGCGCCATGCCCAGCGTGACCATGAGTCGCGTCAGATCGGTGCCGCGCAAAATGGTGAGCGAGCAGACCGCGCCCAGCAGCGTGGCGCAAAAAGTGCCAAAAATCAGTCCGGCCAAAGGGTCGGGCATCACATGCTTGGCAAACAGGGCCGCGGCATAGGCGCCAAAACCCAGAAACGCCGCATGCCCCAGCGACACGATGCCGGTATAGCCCAACACGAGGTCAAGCGACACCGCAAACAAAGCGACGATGGCCACCTCGTTGACGATCAGGGCATGACCTGGCAATGCGAAAGGCAAGACAAAAGCCACCAGCCAGACCAATGGCTCCCAGCCCCGAATGCGGGCGCTGGATAAAAGTTGTTGACGAGCCTCCATTTCAGCGGCCTCCTTTGCGCACAAAAAGCCCTTGCGGACGCCAGATCAGGATCGCGATCATGAGCGAGTAAACGATGAACGAACCGAGCTTGGGCATGTAGTACTTGCCCGCCACGTCGGCAACGCCCAGCAACAGCGCCGCCCACAGCGGCCCGGTGATCGACGAGGTGCCGCCCACGGCCACCACGATCAAAAAGTACACCATGAACTTGAGCGGAAAGGTGGGGTCCAGTCCCAGCACTTCGGCGCCCAAAGCCCCGCCCAAACCAGCCAGGCCAGAGCCCACGGCAAAGGTGGCGGCAAACACCAGGTTCACCCGAATGCCCAGCCCTGAGGCCACACGGGCATCGTCCACGCTGGCACGCAAGCGACTGCCAAAACGGGTCTTGGCCAGAATGAATTGCAGGCCCACCGTGAGCGCCGCACACACGGCGATGATGAACAAACGGTAATGGCCCATGCCCAAAGCGCCATCCCACAACTCGGTGCGACCGCGCAGCCACTCGGGCAGCTGCATGATCTGTTGCTGCGAGCCCATGAAGTAATCCATGCTGGCCACCGACATGAAGGCCAAACCAATCGAAAACAACACCTGGTCCAGGTGTGGCTTGCGGTACATGTGGCGGTAAAGCGTGCGCTCAAGCACCGCGCCCAACAAGGCAGCGCCCGCAAATGCCAAGGGCAGACACCACAAAAAGGGCACATCCCAGCGTTGCATCAGCACCACCGTCAAATACCCGCCCGCCATGGCAAAAGCACCGTGCGCCAGGTTGATGAAGTTCATCAAGCCCATGGTCACAGACAAGCCGACCGCCAGGATGAAAAGCAGCATGCCGTAGGCAATGCCGTCGAAAAGAATGGTCAACATGTGTTTTGAAGTTGGGTGCGGCTCACGCTGCGCACACGCAGCGCGAGCCTGCAAGAGATGGATGCCCGAACGCATCGGGCATGACAGTCATCTGCCAGATCAGCGGGCCTTGCCCGGATCTTTCACGTCCTTGATGGTCGCGAACTCTTGGTTGTAAAGCTGGCCGCCCACCTTTTCCACCTTGCGGATGTAGATGTTGTGCACCACGTCGCGGGTTTGCGCGTCGATGAACATCGGGCCACGGGGGCTTTCAAACACCTGGCCTTTCATCGCGTCGAGCAAGGCCTGGCCGCCCGCACCTTTGGTGGCTTTGGCCGCTTCATAAATCACGCGCATGCCGTCGTAACCGCCCACGGCCATGAAGTTGGGACGCAGGCCGTTGTTGGCTTTCTCGAAAGCAGCCACGAACTTCTTGTTCAAGGGCGAGTTATGCGATGCCGAGTAGTGGTGCGAAGTGACCACGCCATTGGCCACATCGCCCATGCTGTTCAAAATATCGTCATCGGTGATGTCACCGGTACCGATCAGCTTGATGCCCGCTTTGTCCATGCCGCGCTCGGCGAATTGCTTCATCAGCGCAGCACCTGCGCCCGAGGGCACGAACACATAGACCGCATCGGGCTTCAAATCACGTACTTTTTGCAGGAATGGGGCAAAGTCGGGGTTGCGCATGGGCACGCGCAGGGTGTCGAGCACCTGGCCGCCATTGAAGATCAGGCGGTCCTTGAAGTACTTTTCTGCATCGATGCCTGGGCCGTAATCGGCCACCAGAGTCACAACTTTCTTGATGCCATTGTTGGGTGCCCAATCGGCAATCGCCACGGCGGCTTGGGGCAAGGTGAAGCTGGTGCGCACGATGAACGGAGAGGCTTGCGTGATGCTCGAAGTCGCTGCCGCCATCACCACCAAAGGGGTTTTGGATTGGGTGGCGATCGGTGCCGTGGCAAACGCCAACGGCGTCAAACCAAAACCGGCCAGCACGCTGACTTTGTCATTAACGACCATTTCTTGCGCAATGCGCTTGGTCACGTCGGGGGCGCTGGTGTCGTCTTTCACGATCAGCTCCACCTTTTTACCCGCCACCATGTCGCCGTTTTGCGCCATGTACAGGCGCGCTGCGGCTTCGATCTGCTTGCCGGTCGAGGCAAAGGGGCCTGTCATGGGCAAGATCAGGCCGATCTTGAACTTGTCTTGCGCCATGGCCGTCGTGGCACTTGCCGCGACAGCGGCGCAGGCGATGGCACGGAGGAAAAATCGTTTTTGCATGCAGGTCTCCAGTTGTTGAAAGCAGAATTAAAAAATCAGCGTTGAGAAAGCGGTGTGTTCTTTTGCGTGCGAATGAGCTGCACACCCGGCATGCCCCCTTGCTGCGGGTTTTGCATGACCAGGCCCAGGTTGTGCCTGGCCAAGCGCGAATGCTCTCGCATCAAGGCTTCTGCGCGACCGGCTTCACGCTGCGCAATGGCGTCCAGCACTTGCCTGTGCTGGTGTTGCGCCACCATCAGCATGTCGCGGGCATCAGGGTTGTGGGCTTGTACACCGACAAAGCCCGAAGCAGAGGCGAAAGGCAAACTCGATGCGCGTTCGATCTCGCGTGCCAGCACCGCGCTGTCGGCCATGCCGGACAGCAGCTTGTGAAACTGACCGTTCAGACGCACATAAGCCGAAAAGCTGTCGTCGTCCAGTGCGCCTTGGCGCAGCAGCAGGTCAATCTGGTCGAGGCATTCTGTGGCTTGCTTGAGCACCGCCGGGCGCACACCGCGCTCTGCCGCCAAGCGAGCGGCCAAGCCTTCCAACGTACCGCGCAACTCAATCGCATCGGCGACTTCGCGCTCGGAAAAGGTACGCACCGCATAACCGCCACTGCTCAAGGCTTCAAGCAAGCCTTCTTGGCCCAAGCGCATCAGGGCCGCACGGATGGGGGTACGCGACATGCCCAATCGCTCCACCAAGGCCAATTCGGCGATCCGGCTCCCCCCGGGCAAGTCGCCCGCCAAAATCCATTCGCGCAGGCGTTGCTGTGCCTTGACGGCTTGCGAGCCGCCTTCTTCGGCAGCTTCAGACTCCTGGATGCGAACGGATGGTGCAGACATAGACAGGCTGGTAAAAATGGCATTAAACCACCAAGAAGGCCAAACCTGTATACAGACAATCCCTTAATCTTCGATTTTTGCCCAATTTTTAAGCATTAAACATGGTTTATGTATTCAGCAAGATGCCTCGCGTGGCGATTCAGGGCGGCGACAATCAAGCCCTCATTCGAGGAGCGCCCTGATGGATTTGCGATTACTGGACTTTGACTGCAGCGAAGACGCCGATGGCGTGGTCTGCTGGGACGCCTTGGCGCAGCCACAAACCCATCACAACAGCGCGCTGCTGCAAGAGGTGTCGCAGGTGTTGGCTTGGGCCTTCTGTTTTGACGCGCAAGGCCCCGGTTCGCTGGAAGACGGTGCGAACTGGGACTTTGACTTGCAAGCCACACTGCACCCGAGCGGCCAGCCTCCGGTGACTGCGGTCATCACGTTCAGCCCGGTCACCCGCGACATCACCATCACGCCCCCGGCCTCAGACCAGCGCATCGAACTGAGCTTGAGCCTGAGCGGCACGCCCAGCTTTGCACAGGCCTTTCGCGACCATTGGGGTGCGCCATGACGCCACACACACCGTCCCCCGTCAGCTTCAAGCAGGCACTTCAATTCTGGTTTCGGCTGGGCTGCATCAGTTTTGGCGGGCCCGCCGGACAGATCGCCCTGATGCACGAAGAGCTGGTGGTGCGCCGCCGCTGGATATCGGAAAAGCGCTACCTGCATGCACTTCATTACTGCATGCTGCTGCCCGGCCCCGAGGCGCAGCAACTGGCCACCTACATCGGCTGGCTGATGCACGGCACCCGAGGCGGTATCGCTGCGGGGGCCTTGTTTGTGCTGCCGTCCTTGGTGTTGTTGATGGTGTTGAGCTGGGCCTACACCGCTTGGGGCAACCACCCCTGGGCTCAGGCACTGCTGTGGGGCCTCAAGCCCGCCGTGACGGCACTGGTGCTGCACGCCGCTCACCGCATGGCCCAACGCACCCTGAAAGCGCGCTGGCTGTGGGTTCTGGCCAGTTTGTCCCTGCTGGGCATGTTGTGGGGTTTGCCGTTTCCACTGATCATTTTGGGGTCGGCAGGCGTGGGTTATTTCATGTCACGCACGCATCCAGAGCAGCGCACAACCCCATCGGCAAACGTGTCGTCTTTTGCCGCAGCAGTGCCAGTGAACGCCGCCACGCCAAACCTTGCCGCAGAGACCGCCGCTTGGCTGAATGACCACTCGCCCCAGCAGCCACACACCCATTTCAGTCCACACCGTTTGTGGCGCGCACTGGCCCTGGGTGTGGGTTTGTGGGCGCTGAGTCTGGGGCTGATTGCCCTGCTGTTCGGCGCAGGCCACACCCTCACGCAAATGGGTGGCTTTTTTACACAAGCGGCTTTACTAACTTTTGGTGGCGCATACGCCGTACTGCCTTTTGTGACGCAGGCAGCGGTGGTGCAATACGGCTGGCTGACGGCAGCGCAAATGATGGACGGCCTGGCGCTTGGCGAGACCACACCCGGACCGCTGATCATGGTGGTCGCATTCGTGGGTTTTTTGGGTGGGCACAGCCAAGCCTTGCTGGGCTATCCACTGCTGGGCGGCATTGTGGCCGCTTGCGTGGTGACCTGGTTCACGTTTTTGCCTTCGTTCGTGTTCATCCTGGCAGGTGGGCCGCTGGTCGAATCGACACGTCATATGCCTTCGCTGACCGGGCCACTGCAAGGCATCACGGCGGCCGTGATCGGCGTGATCGTGCACCTGGCTGGTGTGTTTGCCCGCCAGACCTGGCTGCCTGGCGGCTGGCACATGCTGCCCGACCTGAGCGCGCTCTTGCTGACCCTGCTGGCAACATGGGCCTTGGTCAAGAAAGGCTATGCCGTGGTGCGCGTGCTGGCAGCCTGTGTCGTGCTCGGTTTGCTGAGGTATGCCTTGTTGTAAGCCCTGCGGCTTGCACCAACTGGCTCAACTCGCGGCATTGAATTGCAGCGCAGCCAGGCTCGCGTAAAGCCCGCCTTTGGCTTGCAACTCGGCATGGGTGCCCTGCTCCATCAGGCGACCACGCTCCAGCACCCAGATCACGTCCGCGCGTTGCACCGTGGCCAGGCGGTGCGCAATCACCAGTGTGGTGCGGCCCACCATGGCTTTGTCCAGCGCGGCCTGCACCATTTTTTCGCTTTGCGCATCCAGCGCGCTGGTGGCTTCGTCCAGCAACAAGAGCGGTGGGTTTTTCAGAATCGCCCGCGCAATGGCGATGCGCTGACGCTGGCCGCCCGACAAGCGCACGCCCCGATCACCCAGGTAAGTGTCAAAGCCCTCGGGCAGATCGCGAATGAACTCCTGCGCATAGGCCGCTTCGGCTGCGGCCTGCACTTCTGCCAGGCTTGCATCGGGCCTGCCGTAACGGATGT
The DNA here is from genome assembly GCA_017986055.1 of Limnohabitans sp. Lineage (GTDB taxonomy): Bacteria > Pseudomonadota > Gammaproteobacteria > Burkholderiales > Burkholderiaceae_C > Limnohabitans_A. The sequence continues at coordinate 27,227 of JAGNWH010000007.1, forward strand.
TCTCGATCACCGAGCCCGAAAAAATCACCGGCTCTTGCGGCACGATGGCCATGCGCTGGCGCAGATCGTGCAGGTCCATCTGGTCAATCGGCACGCCGTCGAGCACGATGCGGCCGAACTGCGGGTCGTGAAAGCGCATCAACAAATCGAACACAGTGGTTTTGCCCGCACCACTGGGGCCGACCACCGCCACCGTTTGACCCGGGTGAACTTGCCCATTGAGCTGGTCCAGCGCCCACGTGTCTGGGCGTGAGGGGTAGTGAAACCGAACCGACTCCAGCTGCAAAGACGATCCGCCCTGCGGCCAAGCGGGCTGTTGCGGCTGTGCGGCGATCTTCAGGTTCGACTCGGTGTGCAGCAATTCCATCAAGCGTTCGGTCGCGCCGGCGGCCCGCAGCATGTCGCCATAAACCTCACCCAGCACCGCAAAGGCGCTGGCCAGCAAGATGACATAAAAAACCGTCTCGCCCAGCTGGCCCGCCGTGCTGGTGCCTGCCCGCACGGCCAACGTGCCCATGTACAAACCCCACAGCAAGACCGCGCTGGAGGCCATGATGATGAAACCCACCAGCACCGCCCGTGCACGGATACGGCCCAGCGCCGTGCCCAGGGCGCGCGCGGTTGAATCGATGAAGCGGCGGGTTTCGCGTCCCTCAGCGGTGTAGCTTTGCACCACGGTGATGGCATTCAGCACCTCGGAGGCGATGGCGCTGGAGTCGGCCACCCTGTCCTGGCTGGCGCGCGACAAACGGCGCACCCGGCGGCCAAGGTACACGCTGGGCAAAATAACCGCCACCAGCACCGCGACCACCTGCAGCATGAGAATGGGGTTGGTCCAGACCAGCATGCCCAAGGCCCCAGCGCCCATGACCAGGTTGCGCAAGCCCATTGAAAAAGACGAGCCCACCACGGTTTGCACCAGGGTGGTGTCGCTGGTCAAACGTGACAGCACTTCGCCCGACTGCGTGGTTTCAAAAAAGGCAGGGCTTTGCCGGAGCACATGGCTGTACACCGCATTGCGCAGGTCGCCTGTGATGCGCTCACCCAACCAGCTCACGGTGTAATAACGCCCAGAAGAAAACACCGCCAAAGCCGCCGCTACGCCAAAAAGCTGCAAAAAGTTACCCGACAACTGTTCGACCGACGCCCCGGTGGACAGGCCTTGGTCAATGAGCTGACGCAAGACCCAAGGGAAAGCCAGCGTCGTACCCGCTGCCAACAACAAAAACAAGGCGGCCAAAGCCAAGGCCAGACGGTAGGGCTTCAAAAAAGGGACCAGGCCCGATAGCGATTTGGGAGAGGCGGACATGGGCAGCAGTCATCGAAAAATGGTCGTTGCGAGCATACCGGCAAAAACGTCCGCCTGATTTCAGGGTGTTTGCAGAGGACAATCTGGGTTTCGCCTGACCAGACCACCATGAACACTTTGCCCCCTTGCCCCCAATGCCAAGACGAATTCAGTTACCCCGATGGCGAGCTGCTGATCTGCCCCAGTTGCGGCCATGAATGGAACCCCGCTGAAGCGCCCACGGCAGAAGCCGCCAAAATCTGGAAAGACGCCAACGGCAATGTGCTGCAAGACGGCGACACCGTGACCTTGGTCAAAGACCTGAAGATCAAAGGCTCGTCCTCGGTCGTGAAAGTGGGCACCAAGGTCAAAAACATCCGCCTGATCGAAGGTGACCACGACATTGATTGCAAGATTGACGGCTTTGGCCCGATGCAGCTCAAAACCGAGTTTGTGAAAAAAGTCTGATATCGGCATGAGCGAAGACAACCAGATTGACATGCCGGAGAGCTTCACGGCCTTGTATGTGCTGCCCGGCAAAATCAAACCGCGCATCGGCCAGCACGAGATGGTCGAACGCTATGAGCTGTGCGAAGACCTGGCCAACCTGTTGACCGAAAAAGCAGCCAACATGCAATTCACCCTGGGCATCACCGAAGAACTGGTGCTGCAGCAATGCGAGCTGGGACTGCTGGCCGAGCCCGCCGTGGTCTCGCCCGCCGAAGCACGCTGGGTGGTGTGTCGCCTGGCGGAGTTGCTCAACTGGCCGATGGCCCAGTTACTGCAGTCGCCAATCCCCAAAGAGCCGATCAAGCCTGTCACCTAAGCTAACGCGTTGGCATCGCAAGCTGCCAAGATGCGGGCATGACTGTTCCGCACCATGACCTGCAGCGCCTGCTGACCGCCCCGATCTTGCCCACCTTGCTGCGCTTGGCCGCACCCAATGTGATGGCCATGGTCATGACCGTGCTGGTGGGCATTGCCGAAACTTACTACGTAGGCCGTCTGGGCACCGCCCCACTGGCGGCCATGGCCTTGGTGTTTCCGTTTGCCATGCTCACGCAAATGATGTCGGCCGGGGCCATGGGCGGTGGTGTGTCGGCGGCCATCAGCCGTGCCTTGGGCGCATCGGACTTGCCGCGAGCACACACCTTGCTGCTGCATGCCTTGGTGATTGGTTTGGGCGCGGGTGTGCTGTACAGCGCCATCTTTTTGATCTGGGGGCCATTTTTTTATGCCCTGCTGGGCGGCCAAGGCCAAGTGCTCACAGAAGCCGTGCGCTACGGCCAGGTCTTGTTTGCAGGCGCTTTGCTGGTCTGGCTCATCAACACGCTGGCGTCCATTGTTCGGGGCACGGGCAATATGCGTGCGCCGTCTGTGGCACTGGTGGCCACAGCGGTTTTGCAAATCGCATTGGGCGGCGTGCTTGCGTTAGGTGCGGGCCCCGTGCCGGCCATGGGCATGGTGGGTGTGGCGCTTGGGCACATCATCGCCACTGCGGCGGGGGTGGTGTATTTCCTCTGGTACCTGGTCAGCGGCCAAGGCCGTCTGACGCTCAAGCTGGACAGCTTGCAGCTGCAAGGACGCATGTTTGCCGACATCCTCAGAGTGGGCGCTGTGGCCTGCCTGTCGCCCGTGCAATCGGTGTTGGCGATTTTGATTTTCACTGGCCTGTTGGCCCAAAAGGGCACGGAAGCACTGGCCGGTTACGGCATCGGTCAGCGGCTGGAATTTTTGTTGATCCCCATTGCCTTCGGCATTGGCGTGGCTTCGGTGCCCATGGTGGGCATGGCCATCGGTGCGGGCCAGGTGGCACGGGCAAGGCGCGTCGCTTGGGTGGCAGGTGCCGTATCGGCTTTCAATTTGGGGCTGATCGGTGCAGTGGTCACGCTGGCCCCTGATGCTTGGGCGCGCTTGTTCACACAAGACGAAGCCGTATTGAGCTATGCGAGGCAATACCTGGTAACGACCGGTCCGGCCTTTGCATTTTTTGGCTTGGGCCTGACGCTCTACTTTGCATCGCAAGGCGCAGGACAGGTCATCGGGCCGGTGCTGGCGGGCACGGTGCGTCTGATTCTGGTAGCCGGCGCAGGCTACTGGCTGGCGCAACAACAGGCCACTGCAGGCCATTTTTACGTGCTGGTGGCAGTGGCCATGGTGCTTTATGGCGTGGTCACAGCCGCTGCCGTGAAGCTCACGCCATGGGGGCCATCGCGCTGAGTGGCCATCAACTCGCCTTGTCCAAGCCCAGCAAACGCACGGCGTTGCCCTTCAAGATGCCGGGCATCACTTCGGGTTTGAACCCCGCCACTTCAAAGTCCTTGATCCAGCGCTCCGGAGTGATGAGCGGGTAATCGCTGCCAAACAAAATCCGGTCTTTCAAGAGCGTGTTGGCGTACTGAATCAGTTGTTTGGGAAAGTATTTGGGACTCCAGCCCGACAGGTCGATCCAGACATTGGGCTTGTGCGTAGCCACACTCAGCGCCTCGTCCTGCCACGGAAAGCTGGGGTGAGCCATGACGATCTGCATGTCGGGGAAGTCAATCGCCACATCGTCCAGGTGCATGGGGTTGCTGTAGGCCAGTCGCAGGCCGCCGCCACAGCGCATACCCGACCCGATGCCACTGTGACCCGTGTGAAAAATGGCTGGCATTTTGTGCGCATTGATCACTTCGTAGATCGGCCAGGCCATCTTGTCGTAAGGGTGGTAGCCCTGCACGGTGGGGTGAAACTTGAAGCCCCGGATGCCTTCTTCCTTGATCAAGCGCTCGGCTTCGCGTGCGCCCATCTTGCCCTTATGGGGGTCAATGCTGGCAAAGGCAATCATCATGTCGCTGTTTTCACGCGCGGCCTTGGCAATCTCTTCGTTGGGAATGCGACGGCGACCCAACTGAGATTCGCTGTCCACCGTGAACATGACCAACCCCATGTTGTGCTGGCGGTAATAAGCCACGGTCTCGTCAATGGTTGGACGGCGGTTGCTGCCAAAAAACTTATCGGCGGCTCGGTCGTATTCCTCGCCGTAGTTGTCAAAGGGGTTCCAGCAACTCACTTCGGCATGGGTGTGAATGTCGATGGCGATCAGATCTTCGTGTCTCATGGGGTCACTCCAAAATTTCAAGAGGATGGAACGGTGGGCTGCGGACAAGGCCGCCGCCATGATCAAAAAGTTCCCATTTGGGTGTCACCCCACACCCGTCCGCGCCGGGTACACATCACGTCCTGAGGAAGGCAAGTATAGACAGCACGGTCGCCAAAGCAGCCGCCCTTGAGACAAGGAAAAGGCAGACGCGCAGACCGCGGGCAAGCTGCTGCGAGGTACTTCAAAGTGGGCTATTCCAAATGGAAGTGCGTCCAACCTAGGGAAACCACCAAGCTCATAAAACGCACGAACCACGCACAATAATCGTTATCAACAATAACCTTTTAAGCACCCTCGGTTTGACCCGAGCCCTGAACGGACACAACGCACATGACTGACTTGAACACGCCCATTTACGACCGCGCCGCTGCCCATGGCGTCACTTTGGAGATGCAAGGTGCTGTTGCCGTGGTGCGTTTGTGCCGTCCCGCCAAGCGCAACGCCTTGAACGACGGCCTGATTGAAGCGCTGCGCGATGTGTTTCAAAATCTGCCCGCCCAAGCCGGTGCTGCCGTGATCCACGGTGAAGGCGATCACTTTTGTGCCGGACTCGATTTGTCGGAACTCAAAGAGCGCGATGCAGGTGAAGGCATTCACCACTCGCGCAGCTGGCATGTGGCTTTGAACGCGGTCGAGCAAGGCCGGGTGCCTGTGGTCGCAGCCCTGCACGGCGCTGTGGTGGGTGGTGGTCTGGAGCTGGCCAGTGCTTGCCACATTCGCGTGGCCGATGACAGCACCTTCTTTGCATTGCCCGAAGGGACGCGCGGCATTTTTGTAGGCGGTGGCGGCTCGGTGCGCATTCCCAAGCTCATTGGCGCTGCACGCATGACCGACATGATGTTGACGGGCCGTGTCTACAACGCGCAAGACGGTGAGCGCGTGGGCTTGTCGCAATACCTGGTGCCTGCTGGCACCAGCTTGGCCAAGGCGTTGGAACTGGCCACACGCATCGCGACCAATGCACCGCTGACCAATTTCGCCCTGATGCACGCCCTGCCCCGCATTGCCGAGCAACCCGCTGACCATGGCTTTTTCACCGAGGCATTGATCTCGTCGATCGCCCAGGCCGCGCCCGAAGCCAAAGCGCGCGTGCGTGCCTTTTTAGAAGGCAAGGCCGCCAAAGTTAAAAAAGCCGACTGAACAACGGTCGCAGGAGACAAATATGAGCGCCCCCAAATTCCGCCCCCTGAAGTTCGGCGTCACCCGTGTCAATCTGCGTGACGGCGTGCCCGGCACGCATTACCTGACGGCAGAACAGCCTTTGCAGCCGTTTGCACAACGCATGACCGACCGCCTGCAGCACTGGGCCCAAACCAAACCCGAGCGCACCTTCATGGCGCGGCGTGTCAAGCAAGCCGACGGCACTCTGGGTGACTGGAAACACATCAGCTACGCCCAAGCCTGGGACACGGCCAGGCGCATTGCACAAGGCCTGATCAACCGAGGGCTGAATGCCGAACGGCCCATCGTCATCTTGAGCGAAAACAGCCTAGAACACGCCCTGCTCGCGCTGGGTGCCATGGTGGCGGGCGTGCCTTATGTGCCCACCTCGCCGCCCTACTCTTTGGTGAGCGTGGACTACGACAAGCTCAAGCATGTGCTGCGCACGGTCACACCGGGCCTGGTGTTCGCATCGGATGCCCGCTACGCCAAAGCCATTGCAGCCACCGTCAGTGATGACATGGAAGTGGTGATGGTCGAAGGCGACGTAACAGGCCGCGACGTGTCAACATTCGAGAGCCTGTGTGCCACCGTTGCCACACCCGCCGTTGACGCCGCCATGGCCGCCACTGGCCCCGACACCATCGTCAAATTTTTGTTCACCAGCGGCTCGACCAAGCTACCCAAAGCCGTCATCAACACCCAGCGCTTGTGGTGCGCCAACCAACAGCAAATGGCGCAGTCCATGCCCGTGCTGGCCGAGAAAGAGCTGGTACTGGTCGACTGGCTGCCTTGGAACCACACCTTTGGTGGCAATCACAACGTGGGCATGGTGATTTACCACGGGGGCACTTTGTACATTGACGACGGCAAGCCCACGCCCGCGCTCATCAACGAAACGCTGCGCAATTTGCGCGAGATCGCCCCCACGGTGTATTTCAACGTGCCCACCGGTTTTGAAGCGATTGCCAACGCCATGAAGACCGACGATGCCCTGCGCAAGACGCTGTTGTCGCGCGTGCAGATGTTCTTCTACGCCGGTGCCGCGCTGGCGCAACCGATCTGGGACAGTCTCTACGAATCGCAAGAACGTGAAGTGGGCGAGCGCATCGTCATGGGCACAGGTTTGGGCATGACCGAGTCAGGTCCATTCGGCATCTTCGTGACCACCCCCTTCGTCCAGGCCGGTGATCTGGGCGTTCCCACGCCTGGCTTGGAACTCAAACTGGTGGACATGCAGGGCAAAACCGAGGTGCGCTACCGTGGCCCCAACATCACACCCGGCTACTGGCGCAACGCCGAGGAAACCGCGGGCGCTTTTGACGAAGAAGGCTTTTTCAAAACCGGTGATGCCGTCAAGTGGATCGACGAAACCGATGTGCACCTGGGTCTGAAATTTGATGGCCGCATTGCCGAAGACTTCAAGCTGGCCACGGGCACCTTTGTCAGCGTTGGCCCACTGCGCGGCAAGATCATTGCCGCGGGTGCGCCCTACATTCAAGACGCGGTGCTCACCGGCATCAACATGAAAGAAGTCGGCGCCATGATCTTCCCAACGCCTGCCGTCAGAGCGTTGAGCGGCTTGGGCGCAGAGGTGCCGATGGCAGACGTGCTGGCGTCAGCCCCGGTGCTGGCCAAATTTCAAGTCATCGTCAATGAACTGGCCAAATCCGGCACGGGCAGTGCCAACCGCATCGCCCGCCTGTGTCTGCTGTCCGAACCGCCCACCATCGACAAAGGCGAAATCACCGACAAAGGCTCGATCAACCAGCGCTCAGTGCTGACGCACCGGGCCGACACCGTGGCCGCCTTGCATGGCGACACGCTGCACTGCATCGTCAAGCCCCAAACGTAAACCATTCACTTGTCATACCTGCGAACGCGGGTATCCATGCCTTCAATGAACATGGATGTCCGATCAAGTCAGGCATGACAAAACTCTAGGAAAAATAATGACAGCCAAAGGATTTTTCAACGCGTTTGCCGATGTGTGGATGCACGAAGGCGTGCGCACACCCATGGTCGATTACTGCGGCGCATTGGGTCACATCTCGCCCACCGACCTGGGCATCAAGGCCGCTCGCGAGGCACTGAAGCGCGCGGGCATCGCCGCCACCGAAATCGGTTCGGTCATCACCGGCAACATGGCCCCTGGCGACTTTGACCAGTTCTTCCTTCCCCGACACATCGGCCTTTACGCGGGTGTGCCGCAAGAAGTGCCCGCCATCATGACCCAGCGCATTTGCGGCACGGGCTTCGAGTTGTTCCGCCAAGCCGGTGAACAGATCGAAGCAGGCGCCTGTGAAGCCGCGCTGGTGGTCGGCACCGAGAGCATGACGCGCAATCCGATTGCCGCCTTTGACCACCGCACCGGCTTCAAGCTGGGTGCGCCCGTGGGCTTCAAGGACTACATGTGGGAAGCACTGAAAGACCCGGCCGCTGGCATCAACATGATCCAGACCGCAGAGAACTTGGCCAAAAAATACAACATCACCCGCGAAGAAGTGGACCAGTTTGCGTCCGACTCGTTCGCCAAAGCGGTGGCTGCGCAAGAAGCCGGATTTCATGCGGGCGAGATCGTGCCGGTGATCACCGAAAAATTTGAGCTCGAAGGCTACAAGGCCCGTGGCATCAAGCTGCAAGGCAAAGTCACCGAAATCAGCGCTGACACCCACGCCCGCATTTCGCCTGTGGAAGTGCTGGCCAAGCTCAGGCCAGTCTATGAAGGCGGCGTACAAACCGGGGGCAACAGCGCGGCCTTGGTCGACGCTGCTGCGGCTTGCGTGGTCACATCCGGCGCGTATGCCTCTGCCCACGGCAAAAAGCCTTTGGCGCGCGTGGTCGCCGCGGCAGCGGTGGGTGTGCCACCCGAGATCATGGGCATCGGTCCGGCTCCCGCCATCCGTTTGTTGCTCGAGCGCACAGGCTTGAAGCTGTCCGACATCGGCCGCTTTGAAATCAACGAGGCCCAAGGCGCACAAACCCTGGCTGTGGGCCGTGAGCTCGGTCTCGATTTGTCCAAGCTCAACGTCAACGGCGGCGCGATTGCGCTGGGCCATCCGCTGGCCGCAACCGGTGTGCGTTTGACCATTACGCTGGCACGTGAGCTCAAGCGCTCAGGTCTGCGCTACGGCATTTCCAGCGCCTGCGTAGGCGGCGGCCAAGGCATTGCGCTCTTGATCGAAAACCCAGAAGGCACTTGAATTGATGCGATTGACTTTGACTTCCCCTACCTATGTCATTCTCAATTTTTTGTCACTCCCGCGAATGCGGGAATCCATGCCTTCGCTGAGCCTGGATGCCCGATCAAGTCGGGCATGACAAATACCTGAACGACGCCTACTTAAAGGAACCAACATGAACATACAAGGACAAGCAGCTCTGGTCACCGGCGGTGGCTCGGGCCTGGGCGAAGCCACAGCGCGCGAACTGGCCCGTCTGGGCGCCAAGGTCGCGGTGCTCGACCTCAACATGGACAACGCGCAGCGCGTGGCCCAAGACATCGGCGGCCTTGCGGTGCTGTGCAACGTGAGTGACCCGGACAGCATGCAGCATGCCATCGAAACAGCTGCGGCAGAGCATGGCCCGGCCCGCATCCTGATGCAGATCGCTGGCATCGGCAGCGCCAAGCGCGTGGTTGGCAAAGACGGCAACGCCGCCCCGCTCGAAGATTTCGCCAAAGTCATCAACGTCAACCTGATCGGCACTTACAACGCCGCGCGCCTGTTTGCCGCCGCCTGCGCCAAGCTCGCCCCCTTGGCGCAAGATGGCCAAAGCGATGGCGCTCGTGGCGTGATGGTTTTCACTGCTTCGGTCGCTGCATTTGACGGCCAAGTGGGCCAGCAAGCCTACAGCGCATCCAAGGCCGGCGTGGCGGGTATGACCTTGCCCATGGCACGCGACTTGGCACAACACGGCATCCGCGTGTGCACCATCGCCCCCGGTTTGTTTGCCACCCCTTTGCTCAAAAGCTTGCCCGAGCCGGTGCAGCAATCGCTGGCCGCCAGCATCCCCTTCCCCGCGCGCTTGGGCAAGCCCAGCGAATTTGCCGAACTGGCCTGTCACATCGTCAGCAACGACCACCTGAACGGCGAAGTCATCCGCCTGGACGGCGCTTTGCGCATGGCCCCCCGTTGAAAGAACACCCATGAGCAAAACCGTTGTTTACGAAGTGCAAGTGATGTTCGGTGACTGCGACCCCGCAGGCATCGTCTTCTTCCCTAATTTCTCCAAGTGGATGGACGCCTCGTCTCTCAACTTTTTCGTCCAATGCGGCGTACCGCCCTGGCGCGAACTGGTCAAGACGCGCGGCATCATCGGCACGCCACTGCTCGAGATCAACACCAAATTCATCCGCCCTGCCACCTATGGCGAAACCATCCAGGTGCACACCAGCGTGCAGGAGTGGCGTGAAAAAGTCATCGTGCACAAACATGTCGTCATGCGCGGCGACACCGTGCTGTGCGAGGGCACCGAAGTGCGCGCCTTTTGCATCAAGCACCCCGAAGACCCGGACCGCATCAAAGCCATCCCGGTGCCCGAAGACATCAAGGCTTTGTGCAGCTGA
>JAGNWH010000007.1:37484-47424 GCA_017986055.1 Limnohabitans sp.
AACCACCCCAAAGAGGAGACAACCATGAGCAACCGACGCGAATTCATTCAATCCACCATCGGAGCGGCCATTTTGGGCAGCACCGCCTTCCAGCAAGCCTGGGCACAAAGCGGCCTGCCCATCGAGCAAGTCAAAGTGCTCTATGGCTTCCCACCCGGCAGCTCGGGCGACATCTGCGCCCGCCGCGTGGCCGAGAAATTTGGCGGCACACCTTACAGCAAAAATGCCGGCATCATCGACAGCCGCCCAGGGGCTGGCGGTCAAATTGCACTGAACCTGCTCAAAAGCGCACCCGCCGACGGCTCGGTGTTGGCCATGACCCCGTTCTCGGCCATTTCGCTCTACCCCCACATCTTCAAAAACCTGCAATACAAACCTTTTGAAGACTTCACTCCCGTGGGCACAGCCTCCATGATTCACCACGGCTTTGCGGTGGGACCCATGGTGCCTGCCAGCGTCAAAAACGTGAAAGACTTCATCGCCTGGGCCAAGGCCAACCCAGCGCTTGCCAGCTATGGCTCACCCGCCGCAGGCTCGACGCCCCACTTCATTGGCGCTTTGCTGGGCCTGAACCAAAACTTCGAGTTCAAGCACGTGCCCTACCGTGGCTCGGTGCCCGGCGTGACCGATGTGGTCGGCGGCCAGATCGCCTGCATGTTCACCCCACACGGTGACTTCATTGCCAACCACAAGGCCGGCAAGATGCGCATCATTGCCACCTCGGGCAAAACACGTTCGCCTTTTGTGCCTGATGTAGCCACTTTTGCCGAACAAGGCTTCCCCGAACTGACGGTCGAAGAGTGGTTTGGTTTTTACGCCCCCGCCAAAACACCCGCGCCCGTGATCCAAGCGGCCAATGCGGCCATCAATGCCGCACTCAAAGACAAAGGCGTACAAGACGCCTTGACCGTGGTCGGCCTGATCCCCTTCGGCGGCACGCCTGCCGACCAGCTCAAGAGCTCGCAAGTTGAACTCGAACGTTGGGGCCCACTGATCAAGCGCATCGGCTTCAGCGTTGACTCCTGATCTGCCCACCGGGCTGATCCTGTCCGGAGCACCGCGAGGGTGCTCCGGCATTATTGACTGTTAAAAGTGCTCCCATGAACGCCTACCAACCCCGCACCGACGACATGCAGTTTGTGTTGTCCCGCGTCCTGAACGCGCCCGCCCAATTGCAAGCCCTGCCCGCCTTTGCCGAGGTGGACCCGGACTTGATGCAGCAAGTGCTGGATGAAGCGGGCAAGTTCGTGGGCGAGGTGATCGCCCCCCTCAACCGCGATGGCGACGAGATCGGTGCGCAATGGAAAGACGGCGTGGTCACCATGCCACCGGGCTTCAAAGACGCGTACCAAGCCTTTTGGCAATCGGGCTGGCCTGCCTTGTCGGCCAGCGCCGAAGACGGGGGGCAGGGCCTGCCCAGCGTGCTCGAAGCCATGCTGTACGAAATGCTGTCAGCGGCCAACCACGGTTGGACCATGGCCCCGGGCTTGCTGCACGGCGCTTATGAGTGCATCAAGCACCACGCCAGCGACGAGCTCAAAGCCTTGTATTTAGAGAAAGTCGCCACCGGCGAATGGCTGGCCACCATGTGCCTGACCGAGCCCCATGCAGGCTCTGATTTGGGCTTGGCCCGCACCAAAGCCGTGCCGTTGGCCGATGGCCAATACGCCGTCAGCGGCACCAAAATTTTCATCTCGGGCGGTGAACACGACCTGACCGACAACATCGTGCACCTGGTGCTGGCCCGCCTGCCCGACGCCCCACCCGGCCCCAAAGGCCTGTCGCTGTTTTTGGTGCCCAAGTTTTACCCCGACGGCTCGCGCAGCCGCGTGCACTGTGACCGCATCGAAGAAAAAATGGGCCTGCACGGCAGCCCCACCTGCGTGATGCGCTTTGACGAAGCGGTGTGCGCCATCGTGGGCGAACCCGGCAAGGGCCTGAATGCGATGTTTGTGATGATGAACGCCGCCCGCTTGCATGTGGCCTTGCAAGGCATTGGCCTGCTCGATGCCGCATGGCAAAAGGCCGATGCCTATGCACAAGAACGCCGCCAGATGCGTGCACCCGGCAAAGGCAAATCGGCGGGCGAAGCCGATTTGATTGGCGAGCACCCCGCCATGCGCCGCATTCTGGACACACAACGGGCCTGGGTCGATGCCGGGCGCGTGCTGGCCTACCGCACCGCACTCGAACTCGACCTGATCAAACACAGCACCGATGCCGCCACGCAAGCCGCTGCCCAGCGCTGGTGCGCCTTGGTCACGCCGGTCATGAAATCGGTCTTCACGCACCAGGCCTTTCATGGCGGCAGCGACTGCCTGCAGGTGTTTGGCGGCCACGGCTATGTGCGCGAATGGGGCATTGAGCAAATCGTGCGCGATGCCCGCGTGGCCATGATCTACGAAGGCACCAACGAAATCCAAGCGATTGACCTGCTGGTGCGCAAGGTGCTGGCCGATGGCGGCCAAAGCATCAACGCCCTGCTGGACACCATCGCATCGGACCTGCCCCAAGCGGGCCACGCCAGCGCCGCCGCACAAATCCGCATTCAAACCTTGCGCACCGTGACCGAGCAGATCGTCAAAGCGGCACCGCAAGACGCGGCGTTGGCATTTCGTGTGGCCGACGACTACCTGCGTGCCGTGGCTCTGGTGCTGATGGACTGGGCCTGGTTGCGCATCGAAGCCGGTGTGGACGCCGACACGCCCCAAGCCGATACCCGCTGGCTCAGCCCGGCCAAGGCCCTGCGCAGTTGGGTGCTGCCCGAGTTCCAGATGCGCAGCGCCATCATCGCGCAGCAGTGTGCCGACGCAAAATGAGCGAGCGCATGCCCAACCCAACACCGCGCAAGAAAGCGGCAAAAGTGGCGGTGACAACCACTGCAGAGAAAAAAATGCGGCTCGCTTCAGCCAAAACGGCTCGCCAGCAAGCCAGTGCGGCCAAGCCCTCTGTCGTGTGCGTAGACCAAGTGGACACCACTTATCTGCAAACTCTGATGGGCTACAACGCCCGCCGTGCTGCGCTGAGCATCATCGAATTGTTTTTGGAGCGGCTGGCCCCTTACGGCCTGAAACCGGTGGACTTCTCTGTGATGTCCACCATCCAGCACAACCCGGGCGTGACCTCGCGCCAGTTGTGCGCCACGCTCAACTTGTTGCCGCCCAATTTGGTCGGCTTGATCCAGTCACTGGAGTCACGCGGCCTGATCGAGCGCAAACCGCATCCGCACGATGGCCGCGCCGTGGGCCTGCACGCCACCCCCAAGGGCCAAGCCCTGATGGTGCAAGCCGAGCAAACCGCGAGCGACCTGGAAATCGAAAAAACCGCCAAGCTCACGCCAGCGCAGCGCAAAACGCTGCTGGCGTTGCTGCAAAAAATTTACCTCTGACCGCGTTCGGCCAGAAAAATGTCAATGCGGCGGTTGCGTGCGCGACCCGCCTCTGTGGCGTTGTCGGCAATCGGTTCGCGCGAACCGCGTCCATCAATCGCAATGCGGCTGCTGCTCACACCCCGAGCCACCAGGTAATCCCGAGCACTTTGCGCACGGTTCACCGACAGAGGGTTGTTGATGGCATCGCTGCCGGTGTTGTCGGTATGGCCCACGATGCGCACTTCCATGCTGGGTTGTTGGCCCAAGCCTTGGGCAAACTGGTCCAAGATCGGGCGCAAATTCGGTTTGATGTCGGCTCGGCCCGTGTCAAACGAGATGTCGTTTGGAATACTCAGCTTGAGCTGGTTGTCTGCCGTTTGCGTGACCACCGTACCGGTACCGGCCGTGGCTTGCTCCATGGCGCGCTTTTTGTCTTCCATGTTTTTGGACCAGATATAACCGCCCAGGGCGCCCAAGCCCGCGCCAATGGCGGTTGCCTTGCTGTCGCGCCCCAAAATTTGCCCCGCCACAGCGCCAATCACGGCACCGGTCCCCGCGCCCTTTTGCTCGGGGGTGGCCGTCGCGCAACCCGTCAGCAAAATGGCCAAGGCACAGGTCAACGCACCAGCGCTTTTGAATGCAGTCATCGTGTTCATATGGAAGATCCTTTCAATCCAAGTCAGCCACTCTAGGGTCAATTGCGCAAAGTCTCGGTGCCGCACCGCACAAGCTTGCAACAAATTGCTTCTGAAATCAGCGCCCACCCTGATTTGAGAAAGCCCGTGCGTGACAGCTTGCCGCCTCTTGATCTGTCAAGATATTCCACACTGCTTCGCACATACAGCTCATGAACACCACCAGCCCATGAACACCACCTCTTTGCCCCAGTCTTGTGAACATGCCTTGTTGATCGGTCGCCTTTGGCTGCCCGACACCGGCCCCGTTTTGGTCGCAGTCACGCCTCAAAGCGTGCTGGACCTGTCCAAATTGGCCCCCACCTGCAGTGCCTTGCTGGAACAAGACCAGCCCGCGCAGCGGGTCAGGCAATGGATGGCCAACGAGCAAGCCACATGGCTGGCCGATACGGACGCGGTTTTGGCCAACAGCAACGAGGCAGTTCGTGACCCGGCCATGCCGTGGTTCATGGCCCCTTGCGATTTGCAAGCCATCAAGGCCGCAGGCGTGACCTTTGTGGCCAGCATGCTGGAGCGGGTGATCGAAGAGCAAGCCCGAGGCGATGCCAGCCGAGCCGAGGCCGTGCGCCAGGCCGTGGTGGCAGTCATTGGTGACAACCTGCGCAGCGTGAAACCCGGCTCGCCCGAATCGGTCAAGCTCAAGGAGGTGCTGCTGGCCCAAGGCATGTGGTCGCAATACTTGGAGGTGGGCATCGGTCCGGATGCCGAAATATTCACCAAAGCGCAAGCCATGAGCGCGGTCGGCACGGGTGCCATGGTCGGGATTCACCCAGCCAGTCAATGGAACAACCCCGAACCCGAGATCGTGCTCGCGGTCAACTCGCGCGGCGAGGTCGTGGGGGCCACGCTGGGCAACGACGTGAACCTGCGCGACTTTGAAGGCCGCAGCGCATTGCTGCTGGGCAAAGCCAAGGACAACAACGCCAGTTGCGCCATTGGACCTTTCATTCGCCTGTTCGACGCCCACTTTGGCATGGACGATGTGCGCCAATGCGACCTCAGCCTGAAAGTGGAAGGCCCCGAAGGCTTTGTTCTGCAAGGCAGCAGCGCCCTGTCCCAGATCAGCCGCGATCCACTGGATCTGGTCAACCAGGCCATGGGCAAATACCACCAATACCCCGACGGCATGATGCTCTTTCTGGGCACCATGTTTGCCCCCACGCAAGACCGCCACGGCCCCGGCCAAGGTTTCACCCATGTCGTGGGGGATGTGGTGAGCGTCTCCACACCTCACTTGGGCAGCTTGGTCAACCGGGTCACCACCTCCGACCAAGCCCCGCCATGGCGCTATGGCGTCAGCGCACTCATGCGCGATCTGGCCCGGCGAGGCCTGCTGGCATAATTTCGGCTTGCAACAGGGCTGCATCTGGCCCCTTTTCCTGAAAGAACACCATGAACACCACCCCCTCCGGCCTGCAATACGAAGACACTGTCGTGGGCGAAGGCGCCGAAGCCACCCCGGGCCAAGACGTCACCGTGCACTACACAGGCTGGCTGTACAAAGATGGCCAGCAAGGTGCCAAATTTGACTCCAGCCGCGACCGCCGCGACCCCTTTGTGTTTGGTTTGGGTGCGGGCATGGTCATCAAGGGCTGGGACGAAGGCGTGGCCGGCATGAAAGTCGGCGGCCAGCGCACCCTGATCATCCCTTCCGAATTGGGCTACGGCGCACGCGGCGCTGGCGGGGTGATCCCGGCCAATGCAACGCTCAAATTTGACGTGGAATTGCTGGCACTGAACTGATCCCGATCAGTGCTTGGCTCAGCCGGACCCGCCGTTTGGCGGGTTTTTTCTTGCCCTGCGCTGTCAGATTCCAAACGCAAAACCCCTCTTGAAGCCTGAAACATCGCCCCTATTTAAGAGGGGTATTCATTTTTTGCGGACATTGTTCATGTCAGACACCACTCAAAACCCCAATCCCCAAGCACTGAGCGACGAAGAGTCTGCTGCAACTGCCAGCGCGCAGACCGCCACCTCGACCGACCCATTGGCCGATGCCCAAGCTGAGCTGGTCAACCTGAAGGCCCAAAACGCCGATCTGGCCGACCAGTTTTTGCGTGCCCAAGCCGATGTGCAAAACGCCCGCCGCCGTGCCGACGACGAAATCGCCAAGGCCCGCAAGTTCGCCGTAGAAGGTTTTGCCGACAGCCTGCTGCCTGTACTGGACAGCCTGGAAGCCGGTTTGGCCATCCCGAATGTGACGATTGAGCAAATCCGCGAAGGCTCTGAAGCCACCTTGCGTCAGCTCAAAAGCGCGCTGGAGCGCAACAAAGTGCTCGAAATCGCGCCCGCAGCAGGCACTAAATTCGACCCACACCACCACCAAGCCATCAGCGTGGTGCCCGCAGACCAGGAAGCCAACACCGTGGTCAATGTGCTGCAAAAAGGCTATTCCATTGCTGACCGTGTCTTGCGGCCTGCTTTGGTGACTGTCACAGCACCCAAATAAACACCTTTTCGGCCTTTTTGGGGCATTTTCGCGTGCAAGGGGACTTGAAAAGTCCCTGCGCCACCCCACTTGCAGACCATCTGCACTTTCACTAATTTTCGGAGCATCAAAATGGGAAGAATCATCGGTATTGACCTGGGCACCACCAACTCGTGCGTGGCCATCATGGAAGGCAACACGACCAAAGTGATCGAAAACGCCGAAGGCGCTCGCACCACCCCGTCGATCATTGCGTACCAAGAAGACGGCGAGATCTTGGTCGGCGCATCGGCCAAGCGCCAAGCGGTCACCAACCCCCGCAACACTTTGTACGCGGTCAAGCGCCTGATCGGTCGCAAGTTCGCTGAAAAAGAAGTCCAAAAAGACATCGACCTGATGCCTTACACCATTGCCAAAGCCGACAACGGCGACGCCTGGGTGGAAGTGCGCGGCAACAAGCTGGCCCCGCCGCAAATCAGCGCTGAAATCCTGCGCAAGATGAAGAAAACCGCCGAAGACTACCTCGGCGAAGAAGTGACCGAAGCCGTCATCACCGTGCCCGCTTACTTCAACGACGCACAACGTCAGGCCACCAAAGACGCAGGCCGCATTGCCGGTTTGGACGTCAAGCGCATCATCAATGAGCCCACGGCTGCTGCTTTGGCCTTTGGTTTGGACAAGACCGAAAAGGGCGACCGCAAGATCGCCGTGTATGACTTGGGCGGCGGCACGTTTGACGTGTCCATCATCGAAATCGCCGATGTCGATGGCGAAAAGCAGTTCGAAGTGTTGTCCACCAACGGCGACACTTTCCTGGGCGGCGAAGACTTCGACCAGCGCATCATCGACTTCATCATCACCGAGTTCAAGAAAGAATCCGGTGTTGATCTGGCCAAAGACGTGTTGGCCTTGCAGCGCCTGAAAGAAGCCGCTGAAAAAGCCAAGATTGAGCTGTCCAGCTCGGCCTCCACCGATGTCAACCTGCCTTACATCACCGCAGACGCCACAGGCCCCAAGCACCTGAACGTCAAACTGACCCGCGCCAAGCTGGAGCAGTTGGTCGAAGAGCTGATCGAGCGCACCATTGCCCCTTGCCGCATGGCCATCAAAGACGCTGGCGTGGCTGTCGGTGACATCGACGACATCATCTTGGTCGGCGGCATGTCCCGCATGCCCAAGGTGCAAGAAAAGGTCAAAGAATTCTTTGGCAAAGAGCCACGCAAAGACGTGAACCCCGACGAAGCCGTGGCCGTGGGCGCTGCGATTCAGGGCCAGGTCTTGTCGGGTGACCGCACCGACGTGTTGCTGCTCGACGTGACCCCTTTGTCTTTGGGCATCGAGACCATGGGCGGCGTCATGACCAAGATGATCACCAAGAACACCACCATTCCGACCAAGTTTGCACAAACTTTCTCGACCGCTGAAGACAATCAGCCTGCAGTGACGATCAAGGTGTTCCAGGGTGAGCGCGAAATCGCCAGCGGCAACAAAGCGCTGGGCGAGTTCAACCTCGAAGGCATTCCGCCAGCATCGCGCGGCACGCCCCAAATTGAAGTGTCTTTTGACATTGACGCCAACGGCATCTTGCATGTGGGCGCCAAAGACAAAGGCACCGGCAAAGAGAACAAGATCACGATCAAGGCCAACTCCGGTTTGTCCGAAGCCGAAATTCAGCAAATGGTGAAAGACGCCGAGCTGAACGCCGAAGAAGACAAGAAAAAACTGGCACTGGTGCAAGCGCGCAACGCAGGCGAAGCCGCTGCCCACAGCGTCAAGAAGAGCCTGGCCGAGCACGGCGACAAGATCGAAGCAGCTGAAAAAGAAGCCATCGAAGCGGCAACCAAGGAATTGGAAGAAGTTTTGAAGGGCGAAGACAAAGACGCCATCGAAGCCAAAACCGAAGCCCTGATGACGGCCAGCCAGAAGCTGGGCGAAAAGGTCTATGCCGACATGCAAGCCCAGCAAGCTGCTGCAGGTGCAGGTGCCGCAGAGTCCGCAGCCCCACAAGACGACAACGTCGTGGACGCTGAAGTCAAGGAAGTCAAAAAGGGCTGATCGCCCTCTGTGATGTTGTGGGAGCGAGCCCCCGCTCGCGAATGCATTCGGCCGCAGGAGCGGCCTCCCACCCACAAGCTGCAGCGTCCCGAGCATGGCTCGGGACGCTTTTTGCATGAAACGGCCTGAAGGCCAGGGTCAAGAGTCATGGCGACAAAACGAGATTTTTACGAAGTGCTGGGCGTTGCCAAAAACGCCTCGGACGAAGACATCAAAAAGGCTTATCGCAAGCTGGCGATGAAGTACCACCCTGACCGCAATCAGGGCGAAGACGCCAAGGCCAAAGAAGCCGAGGCCAAATTCAAAGAAGTCAAAGAAGCCTACGAAATGCTGTCGGACGCGCAAAAGCGTGCCGCCTACGACCAACACGGCCACGCCGGCGTCGACCCCAACATGCGCGGTGGTGCCGAAGGCTTCGGTGGTTTCGGTGACGCTTTTGGCGACATCTTTGGTGACATTTTTGGTGGCCAGGGCCGGGGCGGACGCGGCGGTGGCCGTCAAGTTTTCCGTGGCGCAGACCTGAGCTACGCGATGGAAATCACGCTCGAAGAAGCGGCCAACGGCAAGGACTCGCAACTGCGCATCCCGAGCTGGGACGCCTGCGACACCTGCAGCGGCACCGGAGCCAAGCCAGGCACCAGCGCCAAAACCTGCTCGACCTGCCATGGCCAAGGCCAAGTGCAAATGCGTCAGGGCTTTTTCAGCGTGCAACAAACCTGCCCGCAATGCCGAGGGACCGGAAAAATCATCCCCGAGCCCTGCGGCACTTGTCACGGACAAGGCAAGGTCAAAAAACAAAAGACGCTGGAAGTCAAAATCCCGGCGGGCATCGACGACGGCATGCGCATTCGCAGCGCGGGCAATGGCGAACCGGGCACCAACGGTGGGCCTCCGGGCGATCTGTTCATCGAGATCCGCCTCAAGAAGCATTCTATTTTTGAGCGCGATGGCGACGACCTGCATTGCGCCGTGCCCATCAGCTTCACCAAAGCGGCTTTGGGCGGCGAAATCGATGTGCCCACTTTGGGCGGCAAAGCGGCCATCGACATCCCCGAAGGCACTCAGACCGGCAAGCAGTTCCGCCTGCGCGGCAAGGGCATCAAAGGCGTGCGCGGCAGCTACCCGGGCGACTTGTATTGCCACATCACAGTGGAGACCCCCGTCAAGCTCACCGAGCACCAACGCAAGTTGCTCAAGGAATTTGACGAGTCGCTGTCCAAAGGCGGCGGCAAACACCAGCCCAGTGGCGAGAGCTGGACCGACAAGCTGAAAGGCTTTTTCGGCGGTTGAGCTGCGCTTGTCACCTGCGACCTGCCTTACCTTTGTCACCCCCGACGCGATCGGGGGTCTAGGCCTTCGAATTGCATGGATACCCGCATCCGCGGGTATGAC
>JAGNWH010000139.1:0-4302 GCA_017986055.1 Limnohabitans sp.
CACGACAGCAGGCAAGCTTTGGGGCCGAGTTTTTCAAGCCATTTCAGGGCCTGCCGGTCTGAGCTGGATTG
Source organism: Limnohabitans sp. (assembly GCA_017986055.1). Lineage (GTDB taxonomy): Bacteria > Pseudomonadota > Gammaproteobacteria > Burkholderiales > Burkholderiaceae_C > Limnohabitans_A. Next base: position 72 of record JAGNWH010000139.1, read on the forward strand.
TTTCCAGCGGTCCACCGCTTGGTGCGTGCCCCAGCCCATCCACCAGCTGAGCATGCCGCCCAGAGTGTTGCCCGCAGTGGCCACCCCAATGACGGGCCAGAACAGTTCGGGGTTGAGTTTGACCAAGCCAAATACGGCGGGCTCAGAGCCCATGGGCAGCAGGGTGGCCGAAATGAAAGACACCACAAACACGGTGCTGAGGCCGTGCTGTGGCAAAGCCAGCCATTGCAGCAATTGATTGAGCCAGATTTCCATCGGACTCAGTGTAGCGGGGTGCATAAGGCGTTGAGTGACGGGGCGTTTGCGTTGCATCAGCGCTTAGCACATTCACATGTCAGCTGCTGAAATATTAAGCAACTACAATCGTGCCTCCTATTCAGGCACCCCCCACATTCCAGCACCTACCAGTCATGCAGATTGGCCCTTACCCATTGCCGAACAACTTGTTCGTTGCCCCCATGGCGGGCGTGACGGACCGGCCTTTTCGCCAGCTGTGCAGACAGTTCGGGGCGGGCTATGCCGTGAGCGAAATGGTGACTTCCCGGCCTGACCTGTGGGCATCGCTCAAAACATCGCGCCGCGCCAACCACGATGGCGAGCCGGGGCCGATTGCCGTGCAGATTGCCGGCACCGAAGCGCAAATGATGGCCGATGCCACGCGTTACAACATCGACCGGGGTGCGCAAATCATCGACATCAACATGGGCTGTCCGGCCAAAAAGGTCTGCAACAAATGGGCGGGTTCCGCCCTGATGCAAGACGAGCCGCTGGCGCTGGAGATCATTTCTGCCGTGGTGGCGGCAGCACAGCCGCACGGCGTGCCCGTGACCTTGAAGATGCGCACAGGCTGGTGTGATGCCGAAAAGAACGCCCTGAGTCTGGCCCGTGCCGCCGAAAGTGCCGGCGTTCAAATGGTCACCGTGCACGGCCGCACCCGTGAGCAGGGCTATAAAGGTTTGGCCGAATACGACACCGTGGCCGCCGTGAAAGCCTCTTTGCGCATTCCGGTCGTTGCCAATGGCGACATCGATTCACCTGAAAAAGCCCGCGATGTGCTGAAGTTCACCGGAGCCGACGCCGTGATGGTGGGTCGCGCCGCGCAAGGCAGCCCCTGGATTTTTCGCGAAATCGAGCACTTTCTGGCCACGGGCGAGCACCTGGCCCCACCGCTGGTGGCCGAAGTGCGCCGCGCTTTGCTTGAGCACTTGCAAGACCATTACAGCCTGTATGGCGAATACACCGGAGTGCGTTCGGCCCGCAAACACATCGGTTGGTACGTGCGTCACTTGCCCGGTGGCGACGCATTTCGAGACCACATGAACACCCTGAACACCGCCCCGCAGCAGTTGGCTGCGGTGGCCCATTACCTGGACGGCTTGGCCAACCAGATGGACCGCTTGCCCGCACAGCGTGCACAACCGGTTTTGGAGACATTGCAATGAGCGAACCCCAATCGATTGAAACCTGCATCCGGGACAACCTGGACAACTACTTCCGCGACTTGGATGGCACCGACCCGACCGGCCTGTACGACATGCTGGTCAAGCTGGTGGAAAAACCCCTGCTTGATGTGGTGATGAGCCAGTCTGGCCAAAACCAGTCCCGCGCCGCCGAATGGCTGGGCCTTAACCGCAATACCTTGCGCAAAAAATTGCTGGAGCACGATCTCCTGAAATAAACAACGGCGCAAAACACGGTTCGAAAACCTGTGACTTGCGCGATCCGCTGATTTTTAAAAATACGCACCCTCCTCGCCGAAACCGTTTACCTCGGCCTATTTCCTGCCCTGATTCCTGATTGAGAAAGCTATTTATGCGCGCCCTGATTTCCGTCTCTGACAAAACCGGCATCGTCGACCTGGCGAAAGAGCTGCATGCCTTGGGCGTGAGCCTGATTTCTACTGGCGGCACCGCCAAACTGTTGGCCGAGCAAGGCCTGCCCGTGACCGAGGTGGCCGAAGTCACCCAGTTCCCTGAAATGCTGGACGGCCGTGTCAAAACCCTGCATCCCAAAGTGCACGGCGGCCTGCTGGCGCGCCGCGACACGCCCGAGCACATGGCCGCTTTGCAGGCGCATGGCATCGACACGATTGATTTGCTGATTGTGAATTTGTACCCGTTTGAAGCCACCGTGGCCAAACCCGGTTGCACGCTGGCCGACGCGATTGAAAACATCGACATCGGCGGCCCCGCCATGGTGCGCTCTGCCGCCAAGAACTGGAAAGACGTGGGCATCGTGACCGACGCCAGCCAATACCCGGCGGTGATGGCCGAGCTCAAAGCCAGCGGCAAACTCAGTGACAAGTTGCGCTTTGCCCTGTCTGTGGCCGCGTTCAACCGCATCAGCCAATACGACGGCGCGATCAGCAACTACTTGTCCAGCGTGAACTTTGAAGCTGAAAAACTGAGTGAAGAATACGTGCCCGAGCGTGCCCAATTCAGCGGCCAATTCAACGAGCAATACGTCAAAGTGCAAGACCTGCGCTATGGCGAAAACAGCCACCAGCAAGCGGCTTGGTACCGCGACCTGTCGCCCGCAGCCGGTTCGCTGGCCACAGGCGTGCAACTGCAGGGCAAAGAGCTGAGCTACAACAACATCGCCGATGCCGATGCGGCATGGGAATGTGTGAAGAGTTTTGACACCTCTGCGTGTGTGATCGTCAAACACGCCAACCCCTGTGGCGTGGCCGTGGGCGCGACCGCCTTGGAGGCCTACAGCAAGGCCTTCCAAACCGACCCCACCAGCGCCTTTGGCGGCATCATCGCCTTCAATCGCCCAGTCGACAAAGCCGCGGCCGAGGCCGTGAGCAAGCAGTTCGTCGAAGTGCTGATGGCCCCCGATTTCAGCGCTGAAGCACTCGACGTGTTCAAGAGCAAAGTCAATGTGCGCCTGATGAAAATTGCGCTGCCTGCCAACTATGGTGACGTGCGCAACGCGCTCGAAACCAAGCGCGTGGGCTCAGGCCTGTTGCTGCAAAGCGCTGACAACCACGAGTTGGCATTGGCTGATCTCAAGATCGTCACGGTCAAGCAACCCACCCCCGAAGAACTGCACGACCTGTTGTTCGCCTGGAAAGTGGCCAAGTTTGTCAAATCCAACGCCATCGTGTTCTGCAAAAACGGCATGACCATGGGCGTGGGCGCAGGCCAGATGAGCCGCTTGGACTCCGCCCGCATCGCCAGCATCAAGGCCGAAGCGGCCAAGCTGAGCCTGCAAAACACGGTGGTGGCCAGCGACGCTTTCTTCCCCTTCCGCGACGGCTTGGATGTGGTGGTGGACGCAGGCGCGACTTGCGTGGCACAGCCCGGTGGCTCGATGCGTGACCAGGAAGTGATCGACGCGGCGAATGAGCGTGGCGTGGCGATGGTGTTCACCGGCGTGCGCCATTTCCGGCATTGAAGCGAAAAATCGCTTCTATTCCCACTGACAGAAAGATTGCATTGACATTTGAATCACTCGGCCTGACCCCCGCGCTCTTGCGTGCCGTGGGCGACATGGGCTTGTACGCCCCCACCCCCATTCAGGCCGAGGCGATTCCCGCTGTCCTGAAGTCTGCCGACGTGTGGGCCACCGCGCCTACCGGTTCGGGCAAGACGCTGGCTTTTGCGCTGCCGCTGTTGCAGCACTTGCTGGCCGCACCGCGCCAGACCAACTTTCGCCGTCCCGTGCGTACGCTGGTGCTGGTGCCGACGCGCGAATTGGCGGTGCAGGTGGGCGATGTGCTGGCCAATCTGGCTTACAAGCTGCCGCAGTCGCTCAAGGTGAACACCGTGTTTGGTGGCGTCTCGGTCAACCCGCAAATGATGGCGCTGCGCGGCGGTGCCGACATCGTGGTGGCCACGCCCGGCCGTTTGCTCGACCTGATCGAGCAAAACGCCGTGCGCCTGGCCGACGTGCAGCACTTGGTGCTGGACGAAGCCGATCGCTTGCTGGATCTGGGTTTTGCCGACGAGTTGCAGCGTGTGCTGGCGCTGCTGCCCGCCCGGCGCCAGACCTTGCTGTTTTCGGCCACCTTTGCGCCCGAAGTGGAAGCTTTGGCGGCCAAGTTGCTGCGCGATCCGCTGCGCATCACGGTGGAGGCCTTTGAGGGTCACAAGCCCGACATCAGCCAACGTGCCATCGCCGTGGACGAGAAAAGCCGCACCGCCTTGCTACGCCACCTGATCAGCGAAAACGGCTGGAAGCAGGTGCTGGTGTTTGTCGCCACGCGCTACGCCTGCGAGCATGTGGC
>JAGNWH010000140.1:0-4286 GCA_017986055.1 Limnohabitans sp.
AAGATAGTGGTAAATATTAATATTTATCGAATTTAATATTAATGCCATCGTGACACGCAAACGCCCATGGGAGTCGCCTCGACCGCAGGGTGCCGAGTCACAGCGCTGCCACTGAAAAATCGCCTTCACTGTGACGGAGTTGTCCAAATTGGCCGATGTAACTCGCCTGCACATTGAATGTGCTGTTTGATTTGTCCTTGAACTCTTTGATTGAAATGAGGTCCACCATGAAACTGTCTATCTCCCTGATGTCCACACTGGGTGCTTTGGTGCTTGCAGCCGCTTTGCCCACCGCAGTGCTCGCGCAAGACCGTGCCAGCAAAGACGATGCTGTGTCCATGGTGGCCAAAGGCATTGCCGCCATCAAAGCCAAAGGTGCCGATGCCGCCTATGTGGAAATGACGGCCCCGAACAAAACCTTTGTCAACAAGGATTTGTATTTGGTGGTGTACGACATGAACGGCAATTGCCTGGCACACGGCCAAAACCCCAAGCAAGTGGGCAAGGCCCTGATTGGCTTGAAGGACCCTGATGGCAAAGAGTTTGTGCGTGAGCGCGTCGAGTTGGCCAAGTCCAAAGGCAAATTCTGGCAAGACTACAAGTTCACCGACCCTTTGACCAAAACCGTGCAGCCGAAGCAGATGTATTGCGAAAAATTGGGTGAAACCGCCGTGTGTGGCGGCATCTACAAATAAGCCCTTTGCGGGCCAACAAGACCTGCCTTGGGCAGGTCTTTTACATGGGTTAGGGTCACTGCATCATGTCTTCTTCCAAATCTTGGGGTATTGCCGCGAAAATCATGATCGCCCCGGCGGTCATCGCTTTGTTGCTGGTGTTTTTCGGCTTGTTCAGCAGCCGCAATACATCGGAACTCGAGAAAATGATTCAAGCGTTCAATTCGGCCTCTGCAGACGGAAAGATGAGCCAAGAAGCCGAAGCCGGCGTGCACGCGATGCACGCAGCGGTTTACCGCAGCCTGGCATTGATCAGCATCAAAAATGATGCCAAGGCCGAGCAGGTGGTGGCCGAACAGTTGACCCTGATGGACGAGATGGAGCGGACATTTGAGTCTGATCCGCGTCAAAAAACCAAAGACCTGCTGGCCTTGCTCGACGCATACGAGGCCAAGGTGCGCGACGCCTACGATGCTGCAACTTCTGACCCTAATTTGGGCGCCATGATGCTGCAAGACGCCGACAAAGCCTACGAAGAGTTGGTGGTGAATTTGCAAGGTGGCAGTGCCTTGAGTCGCATGGCCGAGCAAAAAGCGCACCGCGATCTTGATGGCATGTTGGTGTTCATGCAAAGCAGCCAGGCCGTGGTGTTGCTGGTGGCGGTGGTGTTGGGGCTGGCCATTGCCTTGGTGGCCGGGCGACGCATTGCGCGGCCCTTGCAGAACATGCAAACCCGTTTGGCCGACATGGCGCGCACGGGTGATTTGTCGATGCGACTGAAGCGTGATACCGGTGACGAAGTCGGGCGCACGGCCGACTCGGTCAATGTCTTGCTGCAAGCCATCAACGAAGGTGTGATTGAGGTCAATCAGGCCGTGACGGCGGTGGCTGCTGGCGATTTCGGTCAAAAAATCAGCGCTGATTTGCGCGGTGATCTGGCCTTGATGAAGACCGCAGTGAACGATGCCATTGACCGGATTGAAAGCACCATGACGGGTTTGGACAAGATGATGGGGGCCTTGAGCTCCGGGCATTTTTCTATGCGTCTGGAAGTCAACGCGCAAGGCGCTTACGCCCACACGGTCAAACAAGCCCAGCAAACCATGCTGGCGCTCGACAGCATGTTGGGCGATGTGGGGCGTACCCTGGCGGCCGTGGCGCAGGGCAATCTGGCCGTGCGCGTGACGGCAGAGGGGCAGGGCGATTTGAATGCGCTCAAGAACAACCTGAACCAATCGTTGGTCTCCTTGGGCCAGGCCATGCAAGCCATCCGCACCAACGCCCGCCAGGTGTCGGTGGCCGCGTCCGAGTCCAGTCATGCGGTTGGGCAGATTGCCGATGGCGTGCAAAACCAGACCCATGCCATCAGCCAGGTGGCGGTGGCCGTGCGTCAGACGGCGGCATCGGTCATGGACGTGTCGCGCAACACCGAGCAGGCGAGCCAGAAGTCACGCCATTCGGTCACTGTGATGCGCGACGGTTTGCTCAAGATTGAAAAGATGGTTGAAGTGGTGAACAACATCGCAGTCAACTCCGAAAAGATCAACAAAATCACAGAGGTGATTGAAAAAATCGCCAACAAAACCAATCTGTTGTCACTCAATGCCGCCATCGAGGCGGCGCGAGCGGGTGAGCACGGCAAGGGTTTTGCCGTGGTGGCTGATGAGGTCGGGAAACTGGCGGTGAACAGCGCTGAAAGCTCTAAAGAAATTGCCCAGTTGGTGCAGCAAGCCGTGCTGGAGACCGCGCGTGCGGTCGCCGCCGTGGATGCCGTCAGCGCCGACATGAACCTGATTGAGATCGGTTCGCAGGAAACCGACGAGATGCTTCGCCGCATTTCGGCCGCGCTGGAACAGCAAAGCCGGGCGGTGGACGAGATCAACGCCAATTTGACCAGCGTGGACATGATTGCCCGTGGCAATGCTGCGGCCACCGAAGAAATCACCTCCTCGGTGATGGAGTTGTCGCGCATCGCTGAATCGACCCGAATCGAGGTCGATCGGTTTCAGACTGCCTGACGGCCAAAGCAGGTCACGGAAGGGGCGTAGCGCCTGATTTTTAACAATTTGATACGTTTAATTTATCACTTTTAGTTAATTTAAATGTATTCATATTTTATGATTCATCCATGGACAACGCCATGGACCTCTACGCTGAACTCGGTGTCACACCGCAGGCCGAACCCGAAGTTATTCGGGCGGCGTTCCGCGCATTGGCGCAGCGCTACCACCCAGACCGCCAATTAGGCGCATCTGCCTTGATGGCGGCCAAGATGGCCCGCCTCAACCAAGCCTACGCAGTTTTGTGCCAACCGGAACGGCGTCGCGCTTACGACGTCAGCTGCCGAGTGCCGCGCCCTCGGCCTGTTTCCCCGGTGGTGCACATCACCACATCGGGGGCCTCACTCCAAAATGCCCAGCCTTTTTTGACCACCTACGACCAACGTGGGCGCCTGCACGCCTTTGTTTGAGTCTTGGGTTCGAGGCGTTCATTGGGTGTCAGCACCAAGGTCTTGTGGCGCGGGTCTGCACGGGCGGCAGGTGTTGGCATATGATCAAAAGATGCGCCGCTTTTTTCTTTGTTTCCTGCTTTGCTTGATGCCCTTGCGGCTGTGGGCCGGGGCTTGGATGACCATGCCAGAAAGCAGCGCACATCACCCGTCAACACAGGTTCATGCCAGCGCCATGCCACACGCTGGCCCTGAGGCGCAGGCGGCCCATGACTGCCATGAAGGCATTGCGCCGTCTCAGGCTGCGCGTGATGACGCCCATCCCCAAGCCGATTGCCATGATGCGGCTTGTCAGCTGTGTGGCGTGTGCCATCAAAGCGCCAGCTTGGCCTTGTGGCCACTGGTGTTGCCCGTGTTTCAGTCTCACCCACTGCCCATCGGTGAGGCACGGCAACCTGCAGGCCAGGCAACTTCGCCGCTGATCAAACCCCCGATTTCCTGAGTTTCACGCCACAGCTGCGTCTGCTTGCCACTGAGGCAAGCAGTTGCCGTGTTCGTTTCGTTCAGGAAATTGGTATGAAGCTATTTTTAAAACGCATGCAGGGTGCATCAACCCTGCTCGCTGCCTTGCTGACGGTCATGGGGCCCAAAGCCATGGCGCAAACCCACAGTGAGCCTGCCCTCGGCCATGGGCAAACGGCAACGTCTGCTGCCCCGTCATCGGGTCGTGAAGGCAAGGCCCCGTTGAGCTGGCAGGATGCCAACCAAGCAGTGGGCCAGTTTCCGCGTGGCCATGCAGATCTGCTGCGCTGGGAGAAAAACAACACGCCGCAGACACAGGATGTGCCTGCAACTTCCGAGGCCGGTCAGCTGACGCTGGCACGTGCCATCCGTTTGGCCTTGCAAGACGAGGCGAAGTGGCTCAAACCCGGCATGAGTGCCTTAGAGCAGGCCCAAGTGCGCCAGCAAGCGGCGGCTTTGCGCTGGCAAGTGCAAAAGCTGTGGGTCGATGCAGTGGTCAGTCGCCAGTCGGTGGCGCTCAGCCGGGACATTTTGGCGGTGGCAGAAGCCGGGGCCGAGTTGGGCCAACGCATGGCGCAGGTCGGCAACTGGAGTCGTGCACGCCAAATTCAGGAAGAGCTGCCGCTGTGGGAGGCCCGTAC
>JAGNWH010000051.1:0-14417 GCA_017986055.1 Limnohabitans sp.
GTGGCGAAACCCAGGCTTTGGTGATCACCACTTTGGGCACCGAGCGCGATGCACAACGCATTGACGCCCTGGCCGGTGAGTTCGAAGACCGCTTCATGTTCCACTACAACATGCCTCCCTTTGCCACTGGCGAAGTGGGCCGCATGGGTTCGACCAAGCGCCGCGAAATCGGCCACGGCCGTTTGGCCAAGCGTGCTTTGGCCGCTGTGTTGCCAAGCAAAGAAGAATTCCCCTACACCCTGCGTGTGGTGTCCGAAATCACCGAATCGAACGGTTCTTCGTCCATGGCTTCGGTCTGCGGCGGCTGCTTGTCGATGATGGACGCTGGTGTGCCGATGAAAGCCCACGTGGCCGGTATCGCCATGGGTTTGATCAAGGAAGACAACCGCTTTGCCGTGTTGACCGACATCTTGGGTGACGAAGACCACCTGGGTGACATGGACTTCAAAGTGGCCGGTACCACCAACGGCATCACCGCTTTGCAGATGGACATCAAGATCCAGGGCATCACCAAAGAAATCATGCAAGTCGCTTTGGCTCAAGCCAAAGAAGCCCGCATGCACATTCTGGGCAAAATGCAAGAAGCGATGAGCGAAGCCAACACAGCAGTGTCTGACTTTGCGCCCAAGCTCTTCACCATGAAGATCAACCCCGAGAAAATCCGTGATGTGATCGGCAAAGGTGGCTCGACCATCCGTGCACTGACCGAAGAAACAGGTTGCCAGATCAACATCTCCGAAGACGGCACGATCACCATCGCGGCAACCGATGGCGACAAGGCTGAAATCGCCAAGCGCCGCATCGAGCAGATTACTGCTGAAGTTGAAATCGGCAAGGTTTACGAAGGCCCAGTGACCAAAATTTTGGACTTCGGTGCCCTGATCAACTTGCTGCCTGGCAAAGACGGTTTGTTGCACATCAGCCAGATCGCCCACGAGCGCGTCGAAAAAGTGACCGACTACCTGAGCGAAGGCCAGATTGTCAAAGTCAAGGTCATGGAAACCGACGAAAAAGGCCGCATCAAGTTGTCGATGAAAGCCTTGTTGGACCGTCCAGCTCAGGGCTAAATCCTGGGTACTTCGGGTGGTCAACGATCACCCGAGCCCGTGATGTCGACTCACTATGAACGTCATTGAAATCCAGAGCTACGGTGCCCCCGAGGTGCTGGTGCCCGCGACCCGTCCCGACCCTGTGGCCGGGGCAGGGGAGTTGCTTATCCGCGTATCGGCCAGCGGCATCAACCGCCCCGATGTGCTGCAACGCACTGGCAACTACCCCGTGCCACCTGGCGCATCGGACATTCCAGGCCTCGAAGTGGCAGGCGTGGTTGTTTCCGGTGATGCAGTGGCCATGGCCGAAGCGGGTTTCGCGGTGGGTGACCGTGTGTGCGCCTTGGTGTCTGGTGGTGGTTATGCGCAGTTGTGCGTCGCCCCTGTGGCTCAGTGTTTGCCGGTGCCCAAGGGCTTGACCGACACCGAGGCCGCCACGTTGCCCGAGACGTTTTTCACGGTCTGGAGCAATGTGTTTGACCGTGGACATTTGCAAGCGGGCGAAACCTTGTTGATTCAAGGCGGTACCAGCGGCATTGGCGTGACGGCCATCCAGATGGCCAAGGCGGCAGGCGCTACCGTGATCGCCACGGCTGGGTCTGACGACAAATGCCAGGCCTGCTTGGCTTTGGGTGCAGACCATGCCATCAACTACAAAACCACCGATTTCGTGGCCGAGGCCAAGCGCCTGACGGGCGGTTTGGGTGTGAATGTGATTTTGGACATGGTTGCGGGCGACTACGTGGCACGCGAAGTTGAGGCCTTGGCCGAAGATGGTCGCTTGGTCATCATCGCGGTTCAAGGTGGTGTCAAGAGCGAGTTCAATGCCGGCATGGTGTTGCGTCGTCGTTTGACGATCACGGGCTCTACGTTGCGTCCACGACCTGTGGCTTTCAAGGCAGCCATTGCACAGTCGTTGCGCAAAACGGTCTGGCCCTGGATTGAGTCGGGCCGCATCAAGCCGGTCATCCACAGCGTGTTTGGCGCGGTCGATGCGGGTGGAGGTTTTCCATCGGGTGCGGCGCAAGCCCATGCCTTGATGGAGTCCAACCAACATGTGGGCAAATTGGTGGTGACTTGGTGATGACAATGCGCAGCAAGTTGATGGTCGGCAACTGGAAGATGAATGGCAGCCTGGTTGCCAATGCGTCTTTGGTGAATGCCATTTTGGCCGACATTGCAACCGTGAATTGCCGTGCTGCGGTGTGTGTGCCCGCGGCTTATCTGGCGCAGTTGCAAGCCTTGCTGGCTGGCTCTTGCATTGGCTTGGGTGCACAAGACGTGTCTGCCCATGCTTCGGGTGCTTACACGGGTGAGGTGTCTGCCGACATGTTGCGTGAATTCGCGGTGCGTTATTGCATCGTGGGCCACTCGGAGCGCCGTCAGTACCACGCCGAATCGGATTTACTTGTGGCCACCAAGGTGCAACGTGCATTGGCTGTGGGCATCACGCCGATCGTTTGTGTCGGTGAAAGCCTGGCCGAGCGTGATGCAGGGCAAACCGAGCGCGTGGTGAAGCGTCAGTTGGCCGCTGTGATTCATGCCAATGGCCATTGCATCAGCGAAATTGTGGTGGCGTACGAGCCTCTCTGGGCCATTGGCACTGGCTTGACAGCCACCCCTGAGCAAGCGCAACAAGTGCATGCTGTTTTGCGTGCGCAGTTGCAAGCGGCATCGTCGCATGCGGATCGGGTTTCTATTTTGTATGGCGGCAGCATGAATGCCGCCAATGCAGCTGAATTGTTGGCCCAGCCCGATGTGGATGGTGGCCTGATTGGTGGCGCAGCGCTGAAAGCGCCTGACTTTTTGTCCATGCTGAAGACCGCTTCGCGCTGAGTTTTTGGCAAACTTTTTTATTGATTCTTGGAGATACAGATGAGCATGGTGTTGACTTTGATTTTGGTGGTGCAGATGTTGTCGGCCCTGGCCATGATCGGTTTGATCCTGATTCAGCACGGCAAAGGTGCTGACATGGGTGCTGCCTTTGGCAGTGGCGGTTCTGGCAGCCTGTTTGGTGCCACTGGGGGTGCCAACTTTCTGTCGCGTACCACGGCTGTTTTGGCTGCGGTGTTCTTTGTGTGCACATTGTTGCTGGCTTATTTCAGCAACGCCCGCCCAACGGCCCCTACAGGCAGCGTTCTTGAAGGTGTCACTGTGACCGCGCCGGCCGCGCCATCCGCTCCTGTTGACAGCAGCACCGCTGCACAAATTCCTGGCAATGCGCCCGCTGCAAAGACGGACAACAGTGTGCCACCTGCACCAGCCAAGTAAGTTGTCATTCAGCTTTGTTACTCTGCACAAATTTCCCGTTTTTTGAAAGGAAATGGCAGGGTTTTCAGAGTAAACTACGGGATTGTCCGGAGAGCTAAATGCATCGTTTGATGCGCCTCATGCAAACTGGGCAAAAGTATCCAGCCGTCGTGGTGAAATTGGTAGACACGCTATCTTGAGGGGGTAGTGGCGAAAGCTGTGCGAGTTCGAGTCTCGCCGACGGCACCAGACAAACAGAATAGCCCAGACTGCAAGGTCTGGGCTATTCATTCGGTGATACCGTCAGTCTCAAGATGAACCTCGATCAATATCTCCCCATTCTCTTGTTCATTTTGGTCGGCATTGCTGTCGGCATCATTCCCCAGGTTTTGGGCTACATTCTTGGCCCCAACAAACCTGACGCGGAAAAAAATTCCCCCTATGAATGCGGCTTCGAAGCCTTCGAAGACGCTCGCATGAAGTTTGATGTGCGCTACTACTTGGTGGCCATCTTGTTCATCTTGTTCGATCTGGAAATCGCTTTCTTGTTTCCTTGGGCTGTGGCGCTCAAGGAGGTGGGGGTGGCGGGCTTTGTTGCCGTGGTGATTTTCCTGGCCATTCTGGTCGTGGGCTTTGTCTACGAGTGGAAAAAAGGCGCCCTCGATTGGGAATGATCGTGCCAAACACAACAGCATTCAGCCTGCTTAAGGACTCAAAATGATTGAAGGCGTGATGAAAGAAGGCTTCATCACCACGAGCTACGACTCGGTGGTGAACTGGGCCAAAACCGGCTCGCTCTGGCCCATGACCTTTGGTCTGGCTTGCTGCGCGGTCGAGATGATGCATTCAGCGACAGCCCGTTACGACTTGGCCCGCTTTGGCGCCGAGGTGTTCCGCGCCAGCCCCCGTCAGGCCGATCTGATGATCGTGGCCGGCACCTTGTGCAACAAAATGGCGCCTGCTTTGCGCAAGGTGTACGACCAGATGTCGGAACCCCGTTGGGTGATCTCCATGGGTTCTTGTGCCAATGGCGGTGGTTACTACCACTACAGCTATTCGGTGGTGCGTGGTTGCGACCGCATTGTGCCGGTCGATGTGTATGTGCCAGGTTGCCCACCCACAGCCGAAGCGCTGATCTACGGGATCATCCAGTTGCAGCAAAAAATTCGCCGCACCCACACCATTGCGCGTGCTTGAGGGAAAGAAGACGATGACCGATTTCGCCATTCGCCCCGAAGATCTGCAAGACACCTTGGCCAGCGCCTTGGGTGACCGCGTGAGCGGTATCACCATCGCTTTGGGTGAGGTGACTGTGCATGTCAATGCCGCCAATTACCTGGGTGTCATGCAAACCTTGCGCGACACAGCAGGCTGCCAATTCGAACAACTGATCGACCTTGCCGGCGTTGATTATTCTGCCTACCGTGAAGTTGGCACCGATGGCCCCCGCTTTGGTGTGACCGTGCACTTGCTGTCGGTCAGCTTGAACCAGCGCGTGCGTGTCAAGGTGCTCTGCCCCGATGATGACTTGCCTCTGGTGGCTTCGGTCAACGAGCTCTGGAACTCGGCCAACTGGTACGAGCGCGAAGCCTTTGACTTGTTCGGCATCGTGTTTGAAGGCCACAACGACCTGCGCCGCATCCTGACGGATTACGGCTTCATTGGACATCCGTTCCGCAAAGATTTCCCCATGTCCGGACATGTTGAAATGCGTTACGACGCTGAGCGCAAGCGCGTGATTTATGAGCCGGTCAGCATTGAGCCTCGCGAAATCACACCGCGCATCATTCGCGAAGACAACTATGGAGGCCTGAACTGATATGGCCGAAATCAAGAATTACACGCTGAACTTCGGTCCACAGCACCCGGCTGCGCACGGTGTGTTGCGCCTGGTTTTGGAGCTCGACGGCGAGGTGGTGCAACGTGCCGACCCGCACATCGGCCTGTTGCACCGTGCCACTGAAAAGCTGGCCGAGAGCAAAACCTACATCCAGTCGCTGCCCTACATGGACCGACTGGATTACGTGTCGATGATGTGCAACGAGCACGCTTACTGCTTGGCCATCGAGAAGATGCTGGGCCTTGAAGTGCCGATGCGCGCCCAGTACATCCGCGTGATGTTCTCCGAAATCACCCGCATCCTGAACCACCTCATGTGGCTTGGCTCGCATGGCAACGATTGCGGCAGCTCAACCATCTTGATCTACACCTTCCGCGAGCGTGAAGACCTGTTTGACATGTACGAGGCCGTGTCGGGTGCCCGTATGCACGCCGCGTATTTCCGTCCGGGTGGCGTGTACCGCGATTTGCCTGACAGCATGCCGCAGTACAAGGTCAGCAAGATCAAAAATGCCAAGGCCATCGAGCAGCTCAACAAAAACCGCAACGGTTCCTTGCTGGACTTCATTGACGACTTTACGCAGCGCTTCCCCAAGTGCGTCGACGAATACGAAACCCTGCTGACCGACAACCGCATCTGGAAACAGCGCACGGTCGGCGTCGGCGTTGTGCCAGCCGAGCGAGCCCTGAATCTGGGCATGACCGGCCCTATGCTGCGTGGCTCAGGCATTGCTTGGGATTTGCGCAAGAAGCAGCCTTATGACGCGTACGACAAAGTCGAGTTCGACGTGCCTGTGGGCAAAACCGGTGACAGCTATGACCGTTACCTGGTGCGCATGCAAGAGATGCGCGAATCGAACCGCATCATCCAACAGTGCGTTGCGTGGTTGCGTGCCAACCCTGGCCCAGTCATTACCGACAACCACAAGGTGGCACCGCCTTCACGCGAAGGCATGAAGTCCAATATGGAAGACTTGATCCACCATTTCAAGCTTTTCACCGAAGGTTTTCATGTGCCTGAAGGCGAGGCTTATGCGGCGGTCGAACACCCTAAGGGCGAGTTCGGCATCTACATGGTCAGCGATGGTGCCAACAAGCCTTACCGCCTCAAAATTCGTGCCCCGGGCTTTGCCCATTTGGCCACTCTCGATGAAATGGCCCGCGGCCACATGCTGGCCGATGCGGTCGCGATCATCGGGACCATGGACATCGTTTTTGGAGAGATTGACCGATGATCTCTGAGTCAACCAAAGCACGCTTTGCGCGTGAAGTCGCCAAGTTCCCTGCAGACCAAAAGCAGTCGGCCGTCATGGCCTGCCTGTCGATCGTGCAGCAAGAGCTTGGCTGGGTCAGTCCCGACAGTGAGCAGGTCGTGGCCGAGGTGCTGGGCATGCCAGTGATGGCGGTGCACGAAGTCACCACCTTCTACAACATGTACAACCAAAAGCCGGTGGGCAAGTTCAAGTTGAACGTTTGCACCAACCTGCCTTGCCAGTTGCGTGGCGGTGCTCAGGCACTGGCGCATCTGGAGCACAAGTTGGGCGTCCATGTGGGTGAAACCACCGCCGATGGCCTGTTCACCTTGCAGCCCAGCGAGTGCCAAGGCGCTTGCGCCGATGCGCCTGTGCTGCTTGTGAACGACCGCCACATGTGCAGTTTCATGAGCCATGAAAAGCTCGACCAGCTTGTCGACAGCCTGAAGAAAGCAGAGGCCGCTTGATGAAAGTCGAACAAATCCTGAGTCAATTCCAGGCCACCGGCGTTGAAACTTGCTTCCATGACCGCCACATCAACCCGCAAATTTATGCCGGTCTGAATGGCCGCAATTGGGGCATCAAAGACTACGAAGCACGTGGCGGCTATGCTGCATTGCGCAAAATTTTGGGCAAAGACGGCAGCGCACCGAACCCTGAAACCGGCATCGCCGGCATGACGCAAGACCAGGTGATCGCCACCGTCAAAGAATCCGGCCTGCGCGGACGAGGTGGTGCGGGTTTCCCGACGGGCTTGAAGTGGAGCTTCATGCCCCGTCAGTTCCCGGGTCAAAAGTATTTGGTCTGCAACTCGGACGAAGGCGAGCCGGGCACATGCAAAGACCGTGACATCATGGAGTACAACCCGCACACAGTGATCGAAGGCATGATCATTGCCGCTTATGCCATGGGCATCAGCGTGGGTTACAACTACATCCACGGCGAAATTTTCCACACCTACGAGCGTTTTGAAGCGGCGCTCGAAGAAGCCCGTGCCGCAGGCTACCTGGGCAACAACATTCTGGGCAGCACCTTCAACTTCCAGTTGCACGCATCGCACGGTTTTGGCGCTTACATCTGCGGCGAAGAAACGGCATTGCTCGAATCGCTGGAAGGCAAAAAAGGCCAGCCGCGCTTCAAGCCGCCGTTCCCCGCCAGCTTTGGCCTGTATGGCAAGCCCACCACGATCAACAACACCGAGACTTTCGCGGCAGTGCCTTGGATCATCCGCAACGGTGGTCAGGCCTACCTCGAATGCGGCAAGCCCAACAACGGCGGCACCAAAATCTTCTCGGTCAGCGGTGATGTCGAGCGCCCCGGCAACTACGAAGTGCCCATGGGCACGCCCTTTGCCAAGCTGCTTGAACTCGCTGGTGGCGTGCGCGGTGGCCGCAAGCTCAAGGCCGTGATCCCGGGTGGTTCGTCTTCGCCGGTCGTTCCTGCGGATTTGATGATGACACTCACCATGGACTACGACAGCATCGCCAAAGAGGGCGGTTCGATGTTGGGTTCGGGCGCGGTGATCGTCATGGACGAAACGCGTTGCATGGTCAAGGCTTTGGCCCGACTGTCTTATTTTTACTCCCACGAGTCATGTGGCCAGTGCACGCCTTGCCGCGAAGGCACCGGTTGGTTGTGGCGCATGGTGGACCGCATTGAAAACGGCCAAGGCCGTGCCAGCGACATCGACATGCTCGACAGCGTGGCCGGCAACATCATGGGCCGCACGATTTGCGCCTTGGGTGACGCAGCGGCCATGCCGGTGCGCGGCATGCTCAAGCATTTCCGTCACGAATTTGTACACCACATTGAACACAAGACCTGCATGGTCGGTGCCGATGTGTCAACGGTGAAGACCCATGGTTGAAATAGAACTCGACGGTCAGAAAGTGGAAGTTGTCGAAGGCAGCATGGTGATGCATGCCGCTGAAAAAGCCGGCACCTACATCCCTCATTTCTGCTACCACAAGAAACTCTCCATCGCGGCCAATTGCCGTATGTGCCTGGTCGAGGTCGAAAAGGCCCCCAAGCCCATGCCCGCCTGCGCCACGCCCGTGACGCAAGGCATGATCGTGCGCACCAAGAGCGACAAAGCCATTGCGGCCCAGAAGTCGGTCATGGAGTTCCTGCTGATCAACCACCCGCTCGATTGCCCGATTTGCGACCAAGGCGGTGAGTGCCAGTTGCAAGACTTGGCGGTCGGTTACGGCGGTACGACATCGCGCTATGAAGAAGAAAAGCGCGTGGTGTTCCACAAGGAAGTCGGCCCGCTGATCTCGATGGAAGAGATGAGCCGCTGCATCCACTGCACACGTTGCGTGCGCTTTGGCCAAGAAGTGGCGGGCGCCATGGAGCTGGGCATGTCCCACCGTGGTGAACATGCCGAGATCGAAACCTTCTTGGGTCAGACCATTGATTCCGAGTTGTCGGGCAACATGATCGACATCTGCCCGGTGGGCGCATTGACCAGCAAGCCTTTTCGCTACCACGCCCGTACGTGGGAGTTGTCGCGCCGCAAGTCGGTGGCTGCGCACGATTCGTCGGGTGCCAACCTGATCGTTCAGGTCAAGAACAACCAGGTCATGCGCGTTGTGCCACTGGAGAACGAAGAAGTCAACGAGTGCTGGATTGCCGACCGCGACCGTTTCTCTTACGAAGCCCTCAACAGCGAAGACCGCTTGACCCAGCCCATGCTCAAGCAAGGCGGCGAGTGGAAAACCGTCGACTGGCAGACCGCTCTCGAATACGTGGCCAATGGCCTGCGCAACATCCAGCGTGATCACGGTGCCAACAGCATCGGCGCACTGGTCAGCCCGCACAGCACCGTGGAAGAGTTGTACTTGGCTGGCGCTTTGGTGCGCGGCCTGGGCTCGGACAACATCGATTACCGTCTGCGCAACGCCGAATTTGGCGCCGCTGAAGGTGTGCGCACTTTGGGCACATCGATTGCTTCACTGAGCACTTTGCAGCGTGTGCTGGTTGTGGGCTCTAACTTGCGCAAAGACCATCCCTTGTTTGCCCTGCGCGTGCGTCATGCCGTGCGCCATGGCGCTCAATTGAATGTCATCACATCGCAAGCTGATTTCGCCCACGCCGACGCTTGGGCCATGCCTGTGGCGCAAGCCGTGTTGGCCGATGCGGCTGCCTGGGCGCAAGCCTTGGCCGATGTGGCTGCAGCCATCGCTGCAGAAAAAGGCGTGACGGCTCCCGCCGCTGGCAACGTGACCGCGCAAGCCCAAGCCATCGCCAAGTCCTTGTTGGGCGGCGAGCGCAAAGCCGTGTTGCTGGGCAATGCCGCAGCGCACCACGCCAATGCTTCATCCTTGTTGGCCTTGGCCAACTGGATCGCCGAGCAAACCGGTGCCAGCGTGGGTTACCTGACCGAAGCGGCCAATACCGTGGGCGCGCAGTGGGTGGGTGCGCAGCCGCAGACCGGCGGCAAAAACGCTGGCCAGATGCTGGCCGGTGGCCTCAAGGCCGCGATCTTGCTCAACACCGAACCCGAGTTCGACAGCGCCGCAGGTGCTGCCGCTGCCCAGAGCCTGGGCCAGGCCGAGATGGTCGTCACGCTCAGCCCGTTCAAAGCCAACATGGCTTTCAGCGATGTGTTGTTGCCGATTGCACCGTTCACCGAAACATCGGGCAGTTTCGTCAATGCCGAAGGCCGTCTGCAAAGCTTCCATGCGGTGGTCAAGCCATTGGCTGAAACCCGTCCCGCCTGGAAGGTGTTGCGCGTGCTGGCCAATTTGCTCGAGATTCCGGGCGTGGCCTTTGAAACTTCACAAGACGTATTGGCCCGTGCAACAGCCAAGCCGCTGGCTGCATCGAACGCTGTTCTCGCTGAAATTCGTTTGGCTGGGCCGGTGAGTGCGCCTGCGGTCGCTTCGATCTATCAGCTCGACAGCATCGTTCGCCGTGCACCGTCTTTGCAGTTGACCGCAGACGCACGCCAGGAGGTGACAGCATGATTGATGCTCTGTACAACGGCGGCTTGAACCTGATCGCTGCCACATGGTGGGCCACTTTGGTCTGGCCTGTGTTGTGGATCTTGCTCAAGATCGTCGCCATCCTTGCGCCGCTGATGGGCGCTGTGGCTTACCTGACGCTGTGGGAGCGCAAGCTGCTGGGCTTTATGCAAGTGCGCCACGGACCCAACCGCGTAGGCCCCATGGGTCTGTTGCAACCGATTGCCGATGCACTCAAGTTGTTGACCAAGGAATTGATCAACCCGTCTGCGGCCAGCTTGGGCTTGTTCCGCTTGGGTCCGATCATGGCCATCATGCCCGCTTTGGCCGCATGGGTGGCGATTCCTTTTGGGCCTGAAGTCGCACTGACCAACATCAATGCCGGCCTGATGCTGGTGATGGCCATCACCTCGATCGAGGTTTACGGCGTGATCATTGCGGGTTGGGCCTCTAACTCCAAGTACGCTTTTTTGGGTGCGCTGCGTGCATCTGCCCAAATGGTGAGCTACGAAATCGCCATGGGCTTTTGTTTCCTGGTGGTTTTGATGGTGTCGGGCAGCATGAACCTGACCGAGATCGTGTTGTCTCAAGGCAAGGGCCAGATGGCCCACATGGGTCTGGGCTTCCTGTCCTGGAACTGGCTGCCGTTGCTGCCGATTTTCATCGTCTATCTGATCTCTGGCGTGGCTGAAACCAACCGTCACCCGTTTGACGTGGTCGAAGGCGAAGCCGAAATCGTGGCCGGTCACATGGTCGAGTACTCGGGCATGGGCTTTGCCATCTTCTTCTTGGCCGAATACGCCAGCATGTGGCTCGTGTCCATTCTGGCCGTGATCATGTTCTTGGGGGGCTGGTTGCCGCCCATCGACAGTGCCTTGTTCAACATGATTCCGGGCTGGATCTGGTTGGGCCTCAAGACTTTCGTGGTCGTGTCCATGTTCATCTGGATTCGTGCCACTTTCCCGCGCTTCCGTTATGACCAGATCATGCGTCTGGGCTGGAAGATTTTCATTCCGGTCACCTTGGTGTGGCTGCTGGTGGTGGGCGCTTGGCTTTTCTCACCCTGGAACATCTGGAAATAAGCGGTTCACGACCATGACAACAATGACTGCTTCCTCCTTCTCGATCAAGGACTTCCTGAAGAGCTTCATGCTCGTGGAGTTGCTCAAGGGCATGGCCCTGACCGGACGCTACGCTTTCGCCCGCAAGGTGACGGTGCAGTTCCCGGAAGAAAAAACACCGCTGTCGCCGCGTTTTCGTGGCCTGCACGCTTTGCGCCGTTATGACAACGGGGAAGAGCGCTGCATCGCATGCAAACTGTGCGAAGCTGTTTGCCCCGCGATGGCCATCACCATCGAAGCCGGTCAACGCGAAGACGGCTCACGCCGCACCACCCGCTACGACATCGACCTGACCAAGTGCATCTTCTGTGGCTTCTGCGAAGAAAGCTGCCCGGTGGACTCGATTGTCGAGACGCACATCTTCGAATACCACGGTGAAAAACGTGGCGACCTGTACTTCACCAAGGACATGTTGCTGGCTGTGGGTGACCGTTACGAAAAAGAGATCGCAGCTGCCAAAGCCGCCGATGCTCCTTACCGTTGAACGCTGCCCAGTCCTGAACATTTAAAAAGACAGACCTATGGACGTCAAGACCGGTTTCTTCTACCTCTTCTCGGTGGTGCTGCTGTTTGCAGCCTTCCGAGTCGTGACTGCACGCAACCCCGTGCACGCTGTGCTGTACCTCATGCTTGCTTTCTCGCAAGCTTCTGCGGTGTGGTTCCTGCTTAACGCAGAATTTTTGGCCATCGTGCTGGTGCTGGTGTACTTGGGTGCTGTGATGGTGCTCTTCCTGTTTGTGGTGATGATGCTGGACATCAACATCGACACCATGCGCAAGGGCTTCTGGAAAAACTTTCCGCTGGCTGCGACTTTGGGAGCCATCGTGGCCCTTGAAATGGCGGCAGTGTTGTTGTCTGGTTTCCGCTTGTCCCAAGCACCGGCCATGTTGGCTGGCGCTGTGCCTGTCGACAATGGCAAGGCCCTGGGCATTTTGTTGTACACCGAATACCTGATGCCGATCCAGATCGCCGCCTCCATTTTGTTGGTGGCCATGATCGCGGCGATTGCCCTGACCTTGCGTGAGCGCAAGGACAGCAAGGCGATTGATCCTTCCATTCAGGTCAAGGTGCGCGCAGCAGACCGTATGCAATTGGTCAAGATGGGTGTCACACAACCGGCGCCTGCGCCTGTGGCTCCTGCGGAGGAAAGCAAATGATGACACTGACCTTGGGGCATTTCCTGTCGCTCGGCGCCATGCTGTTTGCATTGGCCGTGATCGGCATCTTTTTGAACCGCAAGAACCTGATCGTTTTGCTCATGGCCATCGAATTGATGTTGCTGGCCGTGAACATGAACTTTGTGGCGTTCTCTCACTACCTGGGTGACATGCACGGTCAAGTGTTCGTGTTTTTCATCTTGACCGTGGCGGCTGCTGAATCGGCCATCGGCCTGGCCATCCTCGTGCTGTTGTTCCGTAACAAGAACACCATCAACGTGGACGAACTCAATTCGCTCAAGGGTTAACAAGAATATGAGTCAAACCCTCAACGCAAGCACGCTGTTGGCTGTGCCCCTCGCGCCCCTGGTGGGCTCGGTGTTGGCCGGCGTCCTCGGTACCCAATTTGGTGGCAACTGGATTGGCCGTCGCCTGTCACACACCCTGACCATTCTGGGTGTTTTTGTGGCGCTCGTTCTGTCGGCCATGACGCTCAAAAACGTCATCGACGGTGCCCGCTTCAACGAGACCCTCTACACCTGGATGGTGGTGGGTGGTCTGAAGATGGAAGTCGGCTTTTTGGTCGATGGCATCACGGCAATGATGATGTGCGTGGTGACCTTTGTGTCGCTGATGGTGCACATCTACACCATCGGCTATATGGAAGAAGACGAAGGCTACAACCGCTTCTTTGCCTATATCTCGCTGTTCACCTTCTCGATGTTGATGCTTGTCATGAGCAACAACTTGCTGCAGCTGTTCTTCGGTTGGGAAGCCGTGGGTCTGGTGTCTTATCTGCTGATCGGCTTTTGGTACAACAAACCGACTGCCATTTTCGCCAACATGAAGGCCTTCTTGGTCAACCGCGTGGGTGACTTCGGTTTCATTCTGGGCATTGGCCTGATCGTGGCCTACACCGGTACGCTCAACTACACCGAGTTATTTGCCAAAGCCAATGAGCTGGCCGCCATCAACTTCCCTTGGTACGTCTTTGGCCTGGATGGCATGCTGATCACCGTGATCTGCATTTGCCTGTTCATCGGTGCCATGGGCAAGTCGGCCCAGTTCCCCTTGCATGTGTGGTTGCCTGACTCGATGGAAGGTCCAACCCCCATCTCCGCGTTGATCCACGCTGCCACCATGGTGACGGCCGGTATCTTCATGGTCGCCCGCATGTCGCCTCTGTTTGAGTTGTCCGATGCAGCCTTGAACTTCATCATGGTGATCGGCTCGATCACGGCTTTGTTCATGGGCTTTTTGGGCATCATCCAAAACGACATCAAGCGTGTGGTGGCTTATTCAACCCTGTCGCAATTGGGTTACATGACCGTGGCGTTGGGTGCATCGGCCTATTCGGTGGCGGTGTTCCACCTGATGACGCACGCCTTCTTCAAGGCGCTGCTGTTCTTGGGTGCTGGCTCCGTCATCATGGGCATGCACCACAACCAAGATATCCGCTGGATGGGTGGCGTGCGCAAGTACATGCCCATCACCTGGATCACCTCGCTGCTGGGTTCGCTGGCCTTGATCGGTACGCCTTTGTTCTCGGGCTTTTACTCCAAGGACAGCATCATCGAAGCTGTGCACCTGAGCCACTTGCCTGCGGCTGGTTTTGCCAACTTTGCGGTGTTGGCCGGTGTGTTTGTGACCGCCTTCTACTCGTTCCGCATGTATTTCTTGGTCTTCCACGGCAAAGAGCGTTACGACCAGAACCCTGATGCGCACCATGGGCATGACCACCACCACGGCCATGACGACCATGGCCATGAAAAGCCGCATGAGT
>JAGNWH010000052.1:0-14374 GCA_017986055.1 Limnohabitans sp.
CTCGCGCAGCTCACCCGGTTCGCTGAACACGCCTTGCTGTAGTCCTGCCAGCAAAGCCGCCCCCAGGGCGGTGGTTTCGGTGGTTTGAGGCCTGACCACGGGCAAGCCCATCAGGTCGGCTTGCATTTGCATCAGCAAGTTGTTGCTGCAGGCACCCCCGTCCACGCGCAGGGCCTTGACTTGCAGGTGCGGCAGGTGTTTGGCGTCTTTTTGCATGGCGTGCAGCAGCACGGTGCTTTGCAGTGCAATGCTTTCGAGCGCAGCGCGGGCAATGTGGGCCACACCGCTGCCACGGGTCAAGCCCTGAATGCTGCCGCGTGCATGGGGCAGCCAATAGGGCGCACCCAAACCGGCAAATGCCGGCACAAGCACCACGCCATCGCTGTCGTTCACGCTTGCGGCCAGCGCTTCCACGTCACTGCTGTGCGTGATGGCTTTGAGGCCGTCGCGCAGCCATTGCACCACCGCACCGCCCATGAACACGCTGCCTTCCAGGGCGTATTCGGGCGCGGCATTGGGCTGCAGCTGCGCGGCGCAGGTGGTGATGAGGCCGCTGTGGCTTTGCAGTGCAGTGTGCCCGGTGTGCATGAGCATGAAGCAGCCCGTGCCGTAGGTGTTTTTGACCTCGCCTGCTTGCAAGCAAGCTTGTCCCAGCAAGGCCGATTGTTGGTCGCCCGCCACGCCGCCAATGACCGGCCCCAGCCCAGGCCCAAGCAAGCCGGTTTGCACCCGACCAAAATCGGCCACAGAGGCATGCACCTCGGGCAACACGGCCCGAGGGATGCCGAACAAATCGAGCAATTCATCGTCCCATTGCCCGGTATGGATGTTCAGCAGCAAGGTGCGACTGGCGTTGCTGATGTCGGTGCGGTGGCTTTGACCCCCCGTCAATTGCCAAATCAGCCAGGTGTCTACGGTGCCAAAAGCCAGTTCACCGGCTTGTGCTTGTGCACGGGCACCAGGAATGTGGTCGAGCAACCAGCGCAGTTTGGTGGCCGAGAAATAGGCGTCGAGGCGCAAGCCGGTGCGCTGCTGAATGAGTGGCTCCACCCCTTGTTCGCGCCATTGCTGGCACAGCGCTTCGGTGCGCCGGTCTTGCCAGACGATGGCGTTGTGCAGTGGCACGCCGGTCTGGCGGTTCCACAGCAGGGTGGTTTCGCGCTGGTTGGTGATGCCCACGCCCCGGATGTCGGCGGCCGTCAAGTTGCATTGGGCGAGCACCTTTTGCGCTGTGTCGCGTTGGCTGTGCCAAAGACTCAAGGGGTCGTGTTCTACCCAGCCAGGTTGAGGGTAAATTTGCGGGAATTCTTGTTGCGCCGTGCCGACGATGTGGCCGTGGTCGTTGAAAACAATGGCCCGGGAGCTGGAGGTGCCCTGGTCGAGTGCGAGCAAATAAGTGGGCTGTGTCATGGTTTGTCAGTTGGGGGTGTCTGAAGACATGTCTTTGGCGGGCGCCACGACGCAGCGAACGGCTTGATCGCGCAAGAGGCTCTCGAAATCTGGGGCGAGAGGCGCGTCGGTGAACAAGGTGTGCAGCGCTTTGAGCGGTGCCATCTCGATCATGGCTGCACGGCCAAATTTGCTGTGGTCGGCCACCAGCCAGACCTGGCGAGATTGCTCGACGATGGCCCGCGCCACCATGACTTCGCGCATGTCGAAGTCGCGCAGGGTGCCATCGGCATCGATGCCGCTGATGCCGATCAGGCCGATGTCCACCTTGAATTGGCGGATGAACGACAGCGCCGCTTCGCCCACCACGCCCAGGTCTTCGTGGCGCACCGTGCCGCCGGCCATGAGCACTTCGCACTGGGGATTGGCCGTCAAGGTGCGGGCCACATGCAAATTGTTGGTGATCACCCGCAGATCGGCATGGTGCAGCAGTTCGCTGGCCACGGCTTCGACGGTGGTGCCAATGTTCATGAACAAGCTGGCACCCGGCGGGATGGCTGCCGCCACGGTGCGTGCAATGCGCTGCTTGGCCTCGGCATGGGTGCGCTGGCGCTGGGTGTAAGTGGTGTTGCGGGTGCTGCTGTCAATGGCGCGCACGCCACCATGAAACCGTTCCATGGCCCCGGTTTCTGTCAGTCGCTGGACATCACGGCGGATGGTTTGCAGTGTGGTGCCGAATTGGGCTGCCAAAGCCTCGGTTTTGAGGCTGCCATGCTCGCGCACATGGTGCAGCATGGCTTGTTGTCTGGGATTGAGTGCCATGGTCATGGCCCTGTTGTAACCGGTTTTTGATGTTGCAAAACTAGGGATTCCGAGCATATTTGATCATTTGCTTTTGTTATATAACCCTAAAAAGAAAATAAACGAACATAAATAATCATATTTCGCGCTCCATTATGTTTCGACCTGATCTTTCAGACTGGACCCAGGCACCCTGCGATGTGCTGGTGATCGGTGGCGGTGCCACCGGTCTGGGTGTGGCCGTGCAGGCGGCACTGGAGGGGCGACGCGTGGCGCTGGTCGAGGCGCGCGACTTTGCCTGTGGCACGTCGTCACGTTCGACCAAGTTGTTGCACGGCGGGGTGCGCTATTTGGCGCAGGGGCGTTTCAAGCTGGTGCGGGAGGCTTTGCGCGAACGGGCCATTGTGTTGGGCCTGGCCCCCCATTTGGCGCAGCCCTTGCCGTTTGTGGTGCACGAGCGGCGCTGGCTGTCGTGGGCCATCACGGCTTTGGGGCTCAAGCTGTACCAGTGGCTGGCAGGCCGCTTGAGTTTGGGGGCCACCGAGGCCATCAGCCAGCGCAGCTTGTGTGACCGTGGTTTGGCATTGCCCGGCACGGTGGCCGGGGTGCGTTATTGGGATGGTCAATTTGAGGATGCTCGGCTGGCATTGGCCTTGGCCCGGACCGCACAGGCCGCAGGTGCCCGGGTGCGCAACCACACCCGTGTGGTCGCCCTGAAGCAGCACGAAAAAGATTGGGAAGTCACGCTGCAAGATGCCCTGAATGGCCAGCAAATCACCTTGCGGGCGCATTGCGTGGTCAATGCCACTGGCGTTTGGGTCGATGGCTTGCGGCAGCTGGCTTTGTCTGCAGGGCCGCAGACAGCGGTGCCAAAGACATCGGCACAAACAACATCGGCTTCGTCATCGTCATCGCGTTCATCGGCACTGCAGGGCCTGGTCAAGCCGAGCCAAGGCGTGCACCTGGTGGTGGACCGTGCGCGTTTGCCGCTGAACGAGGCGGTGCTGGTGCCGCGAACCACCGATGGGCGTGTGCTGTTTGCAGTGCCTTGGTTGGGGGCCACGGTGATCGGTACGACCGACACCCCCCGTGACGACGCCCCGCTGGAGCCGCGGCCCATGGCCGAGGAGTTGGCCTTTTTGTGGGGTGAGACAGCACGCGCCTTGGGCGTTCGCTTGCAGGCACACGATGTGAAAAGTGTCTGGGTGGGCTTGCGCCCTTTGGTCGACAACGGACATGGCCAGCAGGGGCAAACGGCGCAAATGTCACGCGAACATCTGATCGCACGCGAAGCGCCTGGCTTTGTGACCGTGACCGGCGGCAAATGGACGACTTACCGCAGCATGGCGCAAGAGGTGTTGAGCACTTTGGTGGCCTCTGGCGATTTGCCGAAGGCCCGGTGTGTGGCCCACACCGAAAGCCACACTTTGTTTGGTGCGCCTGCTGCCGGTGCGCAGCCCACCAGTTTGCGTGAAGCGCCAGGTGCGCATTTGCTGGGGTCTGAGGCGGCAAAGGTGTTGAATGTGCCCGGCAGCGATGAGTTGCTCGGCTTGGGTTTGACAGCGGCGATGGTGCGCTACTGTGCGCGTTCGGAGTGGGCTATCACGGTCGAGGACATGCTGGCCAGGCGCTGGCGTGTGTTGTTTCTCGATGCCCGCTTGGCCGAGCAGATGGCCCCGCGCGTGGCCGAGTTGTTGCAGCAAGAAACGGGCATCGACCCGGCGTTGCCCGCGTTTTTGGCTTTGTGCCGGCAATACCAACTGAGTCCGGCAGACTTGGCTGGCTTATGAATGTGATGGAGGTATTTTTGTGAGCACCGATACGATTTCCAATGTGCGCTACGGCATCATCGGCTGCGGCATGATGGGGCAAGA
Organism: Limnohabitans sp.; assembly: GCA_017986055.1. Lineage (GTDB taxonomy): Bacteria > Pseudomonadota > Gammaproteobacteria > Burkholderiales > Burkholderiaceae_C > Limnohabitans_A. Next base: position 4,065 of record JAGNWH010000052.1, read on the forward strand.
ACATCTGCGCAACATCGCCCTGTTGCCCGGTGCCTCGGTGACCCGGATATTTGAACCCGATGACGCGATGGCCGCTGCCAGTCTGGCGCTGGCTCACGGCAGCCAGCGTGCCGCGAGTCTGGCCGAGGTGGTCACTGCGCCCGATGTGGATTGTTTGCTGGTGGCCAGCCCCAATTTCAGGCACGCACAGCAGTTGGCCGAGATCGCCGCATTGCGCCCCTTACCCGTCCTGCTTGAGAAGCCTGCTTGCACTTCGTTGGATGAGTTGCGCGAGCTGGCCTTGTTGGGGCACGCTTATGCTGCGCCGATCTGGGTGGCGATGGAATACCGCTACATGCCGCCTGTGGCCCGCTTGACCGAAGAAGCCCACAGCCAGCAAAACACCGGGCCGCTCGCCATGCTGTCTATTCGCGAGCACCGCTTTCCCTTCCTGGTCAAGGTGGGCGACTGGAACCGTTTTAACCGTTACACCGGGGGCACGCTGGTCGAAAAATGCTGCCACTTTTTTGACCTCATGCGGCATGTGCTGCGCAGCGAACCGGTGCGGGTGTATGCGTCCGCTTCGGTGGCGCACAACCACCTGGACGAGCGCTATGCCGATGGCGTGCCCGATATTCTGGACAACGCTTATGTGGTCGTGGACTTTGCCAACGGCCAGCGTGCTTTGCTGGAGCTGTGCATGTTCGCCGAGGGCGCGCGTTACCAGGAAGAAATTTCGGTGGTGGGATCGCGTGGCAAGGCCGAGTGCTTTGTGCCGGGACCGGGCCGTTTTTGGCCAGCCCATCTGGGCGAGCCGCCAGTGCCCAAGGTGGTGATCAGCCCCCGTGACCCCAAGGGTCCGCGCGAGCTGGATGTGCCGGTTGACCCTGTGGCCTTGGCCGCAGGAGACCACAACGGCTCCACGTTTTACCAGCACCAGCGCTTCAATGCGGTGGTGCGTGGCGTGGGCCAGGTCGAGGTCGGTTTGAAAGATGGCCTGGCCGCTGTGCTGATGGGTCTGGCCGCACAAGAGTCGGCACGCACGGGCCAAGCCATTGACCTGACTCAGGGCGCTTATGCGCTGAGTCAAATTTAAAGCGATGCCCGCTGTGCCGTTTGCATCAGCCCAGAACTTCGCGCACAAAATGCGCGGCCTTTTGCCAGTCGGCAGCGGTCATGGCGTGCCCGCCTGTTCGCTCATGCCATTGCAATCGGCGAGGGTGCCCTTGCCAATGCGGGCCAAGCACTTCGGCCATGTGCCGGGTGCCTTCGGGGTTGGCCCACAGGTCATCGCTGGCCTGGAGCAGACACACGCCACGCGGAGCGATGTGTTCCAGCAAAAAGCGGGGGGCATCGATGGCCATAAGGTGCTCGCGCACAGCCGCTTGCTGGGTGTCCGGGCCCAGCCAGTGGGGGAATTGGCTCGCCAGTTGGCTCAGGCTTTCGGCGCTGGGCGGGGTGATGGCCAAAGACGCTGCGCCGGCGGTGCCACTGTTGTGAGCGATGACGGCGTCGATGCGGTCATCAAGGGCCGTGGCCAGCAAGGCGGCTTTGCCACCTCTGGAATGGCCTGCCACGGCGATGCCGGACATTCGGCCGTCGTTGATCTGCCGCAAGGCATCTACACAGCATTGCAGGCCCCACGCCCAGACCGCCAGACACCCGCTGCTCAGGTGTGGCCAGTGTTCAAAGACCGGACCTTCGCGCTGCGCGGTGTCGTTGTCAAAAGCCAGTTCGGTGCGGTTGAACCAGGCCAACGCAGTCTCTTGTTGCAGTGTGGCCGAGACGGCGTCGTTGCCCAAAACATGCGGCCAGCAAGCATCGGGGCTGAGCAGCACCGGGCAGCGTTTGGCGTGGCGGGGCCAAATCAGCGTCAAGGTCCAGCTGATCCAAGCAGGCCCGCCGACACTGACGCGCCACAACTGCAACTCGCGGTCGGTTTGCAAGAGCCGGTGCATGCGCTGCGTTTGCACAACCCCGTCATGCGGCACGAAGCCCCCAAACAGGGTCTCGAGAGCTGCGAGGTGTGGCGTCGCATGCGGCGACGGGAGAGTCGATTCATTCAGCATTCGTGTAAACGATAAGCGTGTTTCAGCGTCATTGAACTATATTCATTTCATCACTAAACGAGGAGTCAACCATGAAATCTGTTTTTATTCGTCCCCTGGCTTTGGCCGCAGGTTTGTCCGCTTTGGCGGGTTTTGCCCATGCAGGAGAGATCCGCGTCATGTGCTACCAGGACGGCGTGGAGTGCGAGGTCACCGCCGAGCTGGCCAAGCGCTTTGAGGCCCAAAATCCCGGCACCAAGGTGGTCATTGACACCGTGCCCTACAAAACCATTGTGGAGCAGTTGCCGGTGCAGTTGGCCGCAGGTCAGGGCCCGGACATTGCGCGTGTGACCGATCTGGGTGGCCTGTCCAAGTACTACATGGACATTTCTGCACACCTCAAAAACCGCAAATACTGGGATGACAACTTTGGCGCCACAGCTCCTTGGCTGCGCCCCAGCGCAAGCGACAAAGGCATTTACGGCTTCATGTCGCAATTGACCATGACCGGCCCGTTCGTGAACAAGACCTTGTTTGAACAAGCCAAAGTGCCCATGCCCGGTGCCAAGGCCACTTGGGACGACTGGATGGAGGCCAGCCGCAAAGTGGCCAAGGCCACCCAACTCAAGGCCGCTGCGGCCTGGGACCGTTCGGGCCACCGTTTTGCAGGCCCTGCCATCAGCTACGGCGCCAAAATCTTTGATGCCCAGGGCAACCCCGTCATCGATGCCGGTTACAAAAACACGGTCAACAAATTTGTCGCATGGCACAAAGACGGCGGCATGATGCGCGAAGTTTGGGCCGGCACAGGGGGTTCGACCTACGCTTCGTCGATCGATGAGTTCATCAACGGCAACGTGGCCATGGTGCTGGCCGGCAGCTGGCAGATCGGCAACCTGCAAAACAAAGTGGGCAGCAATTTTGACTGGGTCGCGGTGCCCAACCCTTGCGGTCCAGCTGCATGCTCGGGCATCCCCGGTGGCGCGGCTTGGGTGGCCTTGAAAACCAGCAAGTCACCCAAAGAAGTGGGTGCCTTCATGGACTTCATGGCGTCTGAGGCAGCCTATGCCGAGTTCAGTGCCCGCACCAACAACATTCCCGCACACGCCGGTCTGGCCAAAAAAGGCGTGGACTACGCCAGCGCCAAGCCTGCAGCCAAAGCCGCTTTGGGCGTGTTCAGTGCGGGTGTGGCGCAACTCGCGCCAGTGGCCTATCAATTCCAGGGCTACAAGTTCAACCGCGCCATCATGTTGCCCACGGTCAGCCGTGTGACGCAGGCGATTGTGGGCGAGATGAGCACGGACGAGGCGGTCAACAAGATCACCTCTGACATGCAAGACGCCGTCAAGCAAGCCCAGAAGTAAGTCTGGGCTGAGTTTGGCAACGCAGGTGTGGGCATGGAAATGCCCACACCGCTTCCCCATTGGTTTGCAGATCGCCCCGCTTTGACGGCGGGGTGAGGTTTTTTCATGAGATTTCTCGCCTTCTTTTTCAATTTGCTGGAACCTTTTTTCAGGTTCGGGCAGCAGCGCTTGGGTCTGCAGCGGCTGGGGTGGCTGTTTGTCGCGCCCAACCTGATCGTGTTTGGCTTGTTTTGCTTTTTGCCAATCCTGATCAACCTGATCTACGCGGTGACGGGCGGCGTGCAGTTGATGCCCTTGAGCCGCCCGTACACGGGGGCTGAGAATTTTCAGATTTTGTTTGAATGCGGCAACTACCTCGACTTGTCGACTTGCCGCAAAGACGTCTTTTGGCGTGCAATTTTCAACACCGTGAAGTTCAGTTTCATCCAGGTGGGCTTGATGGTCTTGCTGGCCATGGTCACGGCGCTGGTGCTCAACCGCAAAATCTTGGGGCGGGGGTTTTGGCGTGGGGTGTTTTTCTACCCGGTCTTGCTGTCACCCGTGGTGGTGGCATTGATCTGGAAATGGTTGTTGCAAAGCCAAGGCGCGTTCAATGCGGGCTTGGTGGCGCTGGAGATGTCGCCCGTGCAGTGGTTGACCGAATCGGGTTGGGCTTTTTTCTGGACCGTGTTTGTGTCGATCTGGGCGCACATGGGCTTTTACACCCTGATTTTGCTGGCCGGACTGCAGGCCATTCCGAAAGACTTGTACGAGGCCGCTGAAATGGACCGCGCCAGCCCTTGGCGCACCTTGACCCGCATCACTTTGCCTTTGTTGATGCCCAACCTGATCGTGGTGTTGGTGCTGGCCGCCATCCGCGCGGTGCAGGTTTTTGACGAGGTGTTTGTCTTGACCGGTGGCGGCCCGGGATCGGCCACCACGTTCATTGTCCAGTTCATCTACCAGACCGGATTTGCGGAGCAAATCCATTTGTACGGTTTGGCTGCGGCAGCTTCATTGGCGCTGGCGTTTTTCTTGATTGTGTTGACTTTGGCGCAGTTGCGTCTGACGCGGGCCAGCGAAGCTGGTCAGAAGGGGCGCTGAGATGGGCTGGATGAATTTTCTGTTGCGCACACGAGGGCGTCAGCGTCTGGATTGGACCGACGTGCTCAGTTACACCTACCTCGTGGTGGGTTTGTTCACCATGTTCGCGCCGGTGGTCTGGCTGGTCATGTCCTCGTTCAAGACCGAGGCGGCGATTGGGCAATTTCCGCCCACGTTCATGCCTTACACACAAAAAACAGTGGTGGTTGCGGGGCATGACAAACCCTTGCCGCTGTTTACCGTGACGCTGGACGATGGCCGGAAACGCGAAATGGCCCAGGTTCAGCGCATGGGCATCATGGCCACCATGGTGGACCCTGCGGCACCTGAAGAGCGGGTGCAGGTCAACATCCGTCAGCGCGAACCGGTCAATACCTTGAAGTTCGCCTGGGGCAACTACACCGAGTTGTTTGGCAAGTTCACCTTTGGCACTTACCTGTGGAACAGCGTGTTCATCACGGTGGTGGCCACGGTGCTGACCTTGCTCTTCAATTCCATGGCCGCGTTTGCTTTGTCCAAATACAAGTTTCGCGGGCAAAAGGGGGTGTTTTTCCTCATCATCGCCACGCTGATGATTCCGCCCACCATCATTTTGGTGCCGGTGTTTTTGGTCATCAACCATGTCGGCTTGCTCAACAGTTTGTGGGGCGTGATCTTGCCGGCGGTGGCCACGCCCACCGGGGTCTTTTTGCTCCGGCAGTACATGCTGACCATTCCGGACGAGCTGATCGAGGCGGCCCGCATGGACCACGCCAGCGAGTGGCGCATTTATTGGCGCATCGTGTTGCCCTTGTCGGCACCCGCGCTGGCGGTGCTGGCTATTTTCTCGGTCATGTGGCGCTGGAACGATTTCTTGCTGCCCTTGATCGTGTTGTCCAAAAACGAGTTTTTTACTTTGCAACTGGCGCTCAACTCGTTCCAGGGTGAGCTCAACACCCAGTGGCACTACCTGTTGGCCATGACGGTCATCACCTTGTTGCCCGTCACCTTGGTGTTTGCTTTCCTTCAACGTTACATCACCACCGGCATTGCAGGTGCCGGGGTGAAGTGAGCGGTTTGTTTTTATATTTTTGTCAGGTAGTCGATCGTGTCCACTCTTGAATTGCGTGCCCTTTATAAAAAGTTTGACCAAACCTCGGTGATCCACGGCGTGGATTTGCAGGTGGCCCACGGCGAGTTTGTGGTCTTTGTCGGCCCCTCCGGATGCGGTAAATCCACGCTTTTGCGCATGATCGCCGGGCTGGATTCGCCCACCGATGGTGATTTGCTGATCGACGGTCAGCGTGTCAACGACGTCGGGGCCGCCGAGCGTGGCTGTGCCATGGTGTTCCAGTCGTATGCGCTGTATCCGCACATGACGGTGTATGACAACATGGCCTTTGGCCTTGAAAACGCCAAGGTGCCGCGTGCGGAAATTGAGCGCAAGGTGCATGAGGCGGCCAGTTTGCTCAGGCTGGATTCCTTGCTGCAGCGACGGCCAACCCAGCTGTCGGGCGGTCAGCGTCAGCGGGTGGCGATTGGCCGCGCCATTGTGCGCAACCCCAAGATTTTCCTGTTCGACGAACCGCTGTCCAACCTGGATGCCGAGTTGCGTGTGTCCATGCGCAGCGAGTTGCGTGAGCTGCATCAGCGCTTGGGCGCCACCATGGTTTATGTGACGCATGACCAGGTGGAGGCCATGACCATGGCCGACAAGATTGTGGTGTTGCGGGCCGGTCTGGTGGAGCAGGTGGGCACCCCAGTGGCCCTGTATGAAAAACCTTGCAACACCTTTGTGGCCGGTTTCATTGGCAGCCCGCGCATGAACTTCGTGCCTGCTGCCTTGGTTCGCGCCTGCCCTGCTTTGGCAGCGTGGGTGCCATCGCAGGCGCATCAAGTGGGCATTCGCCCTGAGCATTGGCTGGCTTGCGGGCCAGGTGAGGGTTTGTCCATGACCGTGCGCCACGCCGAGTACATGGGCGCCCAACGCTTGGTGCATGCCGAGCTGCAAGACCAGACTCGGGTGGAGCTGTTGGTCGATGGCGAGCACGCGCTGTCGGCGGGGCAGACCATTCACATGCGTGTGGCCGAACACCATTTGCATGTCTTTGATGCACAAGAGCAGCGCATTGAAAGGGCGGCTGTATGAAACCCGTTGCCACTTCTGGCTGGAAAGCCCACCCTGGCGCACCCGAGGCCGATGCGGTCGCTGCGCTCACCCCGGGTGGTCAACTGCGCTTGGTGTTTTTGTCAGACACCCTGGCGCGTGTGAGCTGGCAACCTGCACAAGATTACAAAGAACCTCGAACCTGGGCCATTGCCCCGGTCGCAGGCGAAGATGTGGCCTGGCAAGGCCGAGAGCGCGCCAGTTTGGCGGGTTTTGCGCGGCCCCAGCTGACGGCGGCTGCGAACGGCCAAGGTCTGCAGACCGGCAAGCTGGCGGTGCACTGGACAGGCGGCAACGGAGACCCGGTGCGTCTGGAATGGTCGCAGCCCGACAGCGGCAAGGTTTTTCAGTCCGACCGTGTGACCAGTGCGTATTTGAGCGAGAAGCGCACAGGGCTGGTGCGCCACTGTGTGGTGCGCGATCCGCGCGAGCATTACTTTGGACTGGGCGACAAGACCGGGCCGCTGAACTTGCATGGCCGACGTTTGCGTTGTTTGGGCCAGGACTCGATCGGGTATGACCCGGAGCGTGGCGACCCTCTGTACAAGCATTGGCCATTCTTGATGACCCGAACGGTCGACGGTTTGTGGGTTGGTATTTATTACGACACCTTGTCCGCTTGCACATTCGATCTGGGCTGCGAGCACGACAACTACCACGGCTTGTTTCGCACCACCGAAATTGACGATGGCGATCTGGACTATTACCTGATGGTGGGTGAGACACCGGCACAGGTGGTGGCGCAATTTGTGCAGCTGGTTGGCGGCACCTTGCTGCCACCCCGCTGGACCTTGGGCTTTGCCCAGACCGCCATGGGCTTGGCCGATTCGCCCAATGCACAAGAGTTGCTGGAGTCGTTTGTCGACGAGTGTCAGCAGCATGGCGTGCCGATCTCGTCTTTCCACTATGGCTCGGGTTATTCGAGTCGGGGCAAGCAACGCTATGTGTTCACCTGGAACACCAGCAAGTTCCCGGATCCTGAACGGGTCAACGCCAAATTCCATGCCGCCGGCATGAAGCTGGTGGCCAACCTCAAGCCATGCTTGCTGGACGACCATCCGGCCTATGCCGACTTGGCCAAGCAAGGTGCATTCATCGAGCACGAAGACACGCGCCAGCCTGTGGTCGAGCCTTATTGGGATGGCCAGGGTTCGCACCTGGACTTCACCCGCACACAGGCCATTCAGTGGTGGCAGTCACAGCTCAAGGCGCAGATTTTGCAACGCGGCATTGACGTGGGCTGGAACGACAACAACGAATACGCCATTCAGGCCGAAGACGCTTTCAGCGCAGGCCTGGGGCAAACCATTCCCATGCACCGCAGCCGCCCTTTGCACGGTTTGCTGATGACGCGTGCCACCTTTGAGTCGCAACAAGCCCATGCCCGCGAAACCGGGCAAGATGATTTGGTCTTCACCATCACCCGTGCGGGGCCTCCAGGCCTGCAGCGGTATGCCCAAACCTGGTCTGGTGACAACACCACCAGCTGGGCCAGTTTGAAGTGGAACATCCGCACCGGCTTGCAAATGAGCCTGTCGGGCATGTTCAATATCGGGCATGACGTGGGTGGTTTTTATGGGCCGATCCCTGATCCTGAATTGTTCCTGCGCTGGGTGCAGGCGTGTAGCCTGAACCCACGCATGGTGATGAATTCATGGAAAGAGGGCAATGTCAGCAATTTGCCCTGGATGCACCCGGAGGTCACGGAGGCGGTCACCCAGGCCATCCGATTGCGCTACCGGCTGTTGCCCTACATGTGGCAGTGCTTTGAAGCGGCCAGCCAAAAGCACGAGCCCATCATTCGGCCCACGTTTTTCAATTTCCCGAACGATGCGCGTTGCCTGCAGGACTGTGACGATTTCATGTTGGGCGATGCCTTGCTGGTGGCACCCGTCGTGGAGCAAGGCGCCACGCAACGCCGGGTCTACCTGCCCCAGCTGCCGCCGGGCGAAAGCTGGTTTGATTTTTACACCCGCGCCCCCTTGGCGGCGGGCACCGAACACTGCGTCAGTTCGCCCTTGAACCACTTGCCGCTGTTCGCCCGCTCTGGTGCGCAGATTCCTGTGGCGAATGCCTCAGCCGGGGCTTTGCCCAGGTTCGATGATCCTGTCTCGGAAACGCTGGCTTTCTGACACCCCTGAACTCGACCCCCCAGGGCAAGGTGGTCGAGGCTGAATCTGAGTTGCCCCCAATGCAGCGTCTGTCGAATGTGACCGACCGCGCTGGCGCTTGCCTGTGCAACGCCTTCCCTTTGCTTGAATACCTCTGACGCCTTGTTTGATTTTTTTGCTCAAAAACTAGGGTAAACCCCCTTTTTTTGAGTCCGGCAAGTTGAGACACTCCTTTTTCCAAAAACGTTTTTGGACTGGTTTTGAACCGGTTACTTTTCGGACGATACCGCCCGATATTGCACAAGGAGAATTGGATGAAACAGATGAAACGTCCCGCCGCGCAGTTGCTGGTCGGATTCGGACTGTCGCTATTGGCAACGGCATCGGCCAATGCGCAATCGGTGTTGTTTTGGTCAACCCAGGCCACGCCGGTCAACGAGCAAAAAGATGTGCGCGAGGTGGTTCTGAAGAACAGCCCCGTGCCCGTCGAATTCGTGACCAACAACGACGGTCCTTACTTCACCCGTCTGAACGCCGAATTGCAAGCGGGCAAAGGCAGCATTGGGTTGCTGGGCGCTTTGCACGGTGGTTTGTCGAGCAATACCAAAGACTTGCAAGATTTGAGCAAACTGGGTGCCACAGCCAAAGTCAGTCCGGCATTTGTCAAACTCGGCAAACTCGGCACGACAGAGCAAAAGTATGTCCCCTGGATGCAGGCCACTTTTGTCATGGCGGCCAATAAAAAAGCCTTGCCCTATTTGCCCGCTGGCGCAGACATCAACAAATTGACCTATGACCAATTGGTGGCATGGTCCAAAAATCTGGCTGAAAAAACCGGCGGCCCCAAGTTTGGCTTTCCGGCTGGCCCACAAGGCTTGAAGCACCGGTTCTTCCAAGGCTATCTCTACCCCTCTTATGCAGACTCCATGGTCACGGAGTTTCGGTCTGCAGGGGCCGAGGCGGGTTGGAACATGTTCAAAGAACTCTGGAAATACACGCACGCATCGTCCACTGGGTTTAACCAGATGCAAGAGCCCCTGAAGAATGAGCAAGTCTGGGTTGCTTTTGACCACATTGCGCGGTTGGCCGATGCGTTCAATGCAAAGCCCAATGACTTTGTGGCTTTCCCGGCACCCAGCGGTCCAACAGGACGAGGCTTTATGCCGGTGTTGGCTGGATTGGCCATTCCCAAAACTGCGCCCGACAAAGCCGGAGCAGAAAAACTGGTGGCCTACCTCATGACACCCGAAGTGCAGTTGGCCACCTTGCGCGCCACCAACTTTTTCCCCACAGTGGACGTCAAGATTCCGGCAGACATGCCTGCGTCGGTGCGCATCACCGCTGAAGCCATCAGCAAGCAAGCGGGTTCAGCAGACGCCAACCCAGGCCTCTTGCCTGTGGGCTTGGGCGCACTGGGTGGCAAGTTCAACCAGGTTTATGTAGACACCTTTGAACGTGTGGTGTTGGCCGGACAACCGGTCAAAGCGGTTCTGGACGAACAAGCCGCCACCTTGCGCAAGCTCATGCAAGAAGCCAATGCGCCTTGCTGGGAACCCGACAAACCATCCGTGGGCGCTTG
>JAGNWH010000141.1:0-4225 GCA_017986055.1 Limnohabitans sp.
CCACACCCCCCACAGCACCAAGGGGATCGACAGGCCTGCAGCCATTTCAGGGTTCACCGGCATACCCAGCTTGTCCAGGGCCTTGGCGCCATACAGCACCAAGCTGACCACGTAATAAGAAATCGCCGCAATCGACAAACCCTCCACCGTGCTTTGCAGACGCAGTTGCAGGTCCTGCCCACGGGTGAGTTTTTCCAGCAAGACCTGGTTTTGAGTCTCGGTGGCAATATCAACACGGGTCCGCAGCAACGCACTGGTGCGCGACACCCGCTCTGACAGGGCCGACAGGCGCTGCGACGTGGCCGCCACCGTGGCCATGGCGGGCGACAAACGGCGCTGCATGAATTCACCCACCGTCTGGGTGCCGGCAATCGGTCGTTCACGCAACTCGGCAATGCGCTGGCTCACCAAAGTGTCATAAGCCCGTGTGGCCGAAAAACGGTAACCGTGTTCCGCTGTGGCCCGTTCGATGCGGGCAGCCAAAGACACCAGCACATCCAGCAAAGCCTGGTCACTGTCTTCTTTGCGTTCCAGCCGAGCCGTGATTTCGGCCAGTTGGGCTTCGGCGTCAGACAGCACGGGCGACAAGGCTTTGGCCACTGGCAAGCCCCGCAAGGCCATCAGGCGATAGGTTTCCAGCTCCAGCAAACGCTGCGAAATGCGCCCGGCACGGGCCTCGCTGGTGTCCGCCGGCGCCAGCACCAACATGCGCTCAAAGCCATCGGCCCCCAGTCTGAAATGGGTCAACACACAAGAGTGTGGCAAGCCTTCGGTGGTGTTCCCCATGCGCGAGCCCACCACAGCACCCTCGCCCAGCCAAGCCTGCGCCTGGGCGACGGTGTCGGGCGCATCTACCGGGGCGGCCAGCATGCCCAAATGGATGGCGGCCACGGTCTTGCCCGGAATGGCGCGCAACCACGCCGTGCCCGTCACAACTTGCGATGCCAGCTCGGGCGAAACCGATCCCCACCCGGCGTGCGCAGGCAAGGGCTGAACGATCGAATAGCGCGTGAACTCGGTGTGGCGCTCCCATTTGACGGTGAAACCGTCGCAGCGCAGGCGTAAAAAATTGCCATTCAAGCGGTCCAGCGCCAAGTCGGCATGACCGGGCAGGTTTTTCAGGTGCTGCCACTCTTGCTCACGGCCCACCCCCTCGTTCAGCACGGCCACATACACAATCAAAGCGGGCAATCGAACCCGGGCCGATGGCCGGGCATGCACTTCGTTGTGAAGTTGACGCCGCTGCTCATCGTCCAGCGGCAAATAACGGGCGTTCATTTCATTCATCAGTACATTGTGAATTAAGAAGCTCCGGACTTGTCATTTGAAAATGGCCTGAGCCCATGAAAAAAGCCCACGGCACATGTGCGGTGGGCTCGAATTTCGACATTTGCGCTGGATCAGAACGGAATATCGTCGTCCATGTCGTCAAAACTGCTGGCCGCTGGCTTGGGTGCAGCAGCTGGCCGCTGGGCTGGTGCCGCCGCAGGGCGTGCAGCCGGTGCCGACGGGCGAGGCGCATAACCGCCGCCGCCACCGCCGTCATCGGACGGACCGCCCATGCCTTGACGGCCACCCAACATTTGCATGGTTTCGCCACGGATTTCGGTGGCAAATTTTTCGACGCCGTCTTTGTCTGTGTACTTGCGGGTGCGCAAACTGCCTTCCACATAGACTTGCGAGCCCTTTTTCAGGTATTGGCCTGCAATTTCGGCCAATTTGCCGAAAAAGCTGATGCGGTGCCACTCCGTGGCCTCTTTCATCTCGCCGGTCGCTTTGTCCTTGTAGCGGTCGGTGGTCGCCACGTTGATGTTGCTCACAGCATCGCCAGAAGGCAAGTAGCGGGTTTCGGGATCGCGGCCCAGATTGCCGACGATGATGACTTTGTTGACGGATGCCATGAAAACTCCTCGATAAGACCCGGATTATGCGGCTTTTACTCAGCAAGCTGGACGGGTGCAGCACGCCCCGGCGTCTGCATGGGCAGCGCGACCAGGCACCAGACCAACATGGCCACGGCGCAGCAGGCAAACAAGGCAGGACTGCCCCAGGTTTTCACCAACCAACCGCCCAACCAGCCACCGACAAAGAAGCCCAGCGACTGCAAAGTGTTGTAAACGCCCAATGCCGTGCCACGAACCGCCGGGGGCGCCATGCGGGAGGCCATGCTGGGTTGCGTGGCTTCCAGCACATTGAAACCACAGAAAAAAGCAAACAACAGCCAGGCCATGACCAGCACGCTGGACGTGCCGGATGACTGGACCAGCAAGCCAACTTGAACCAGCGCGATCAGGGCAATCGCAGCCAAAAACGCTTTTTTGAGATGCCCCCGCCGCTCCAGAGCAAAAACACCGCCCATCAAAACAAACGACCCCAGCACGGCGGGCAAATAAACCTGCCAATGCGCGGCCTTGGGCAAACCCGATTGCACCAGCAAAGCGGGCACCGCCACCCACATGGCCAGTTGCACTGCATGCAGCACGAAAACCCCAAAATTCAGGCGCATCAAGCCCGCATGGCGCAGCACATCCTTCAGGCTCCCCCGGGCTTGCCCCTTCATCTGGGCCGGTGCCGGGGGCGCACCCCAAACCACCACCGCAATGCCCAACAGGGCCAACACGCCGGTCAAGCCGAACAGGCCCGACAAACCCATGACGGCGACCAGCACTGGCGCCACCACCAAAGACAAGGCAAACATCAAGCCGATGCTGGCACCCACCAAGGCCATGGCTTTGGTGCGGACTTCGTCGCGGGTCAAATCAGCCAGCAAAGCCGTCACGGCGGCCGAAACAGCACCAGCGCCTTGCAAGCTGCGCCCCACCAGCAAACCCGTCAAATCGGTCGCGCCCGCAGCCCAAAAACTGCCCAAGGCAAAAATGACCAGGCCCAAAACAATCACGCGCTTGCGCCCAAAGCGGTCTGAGGCCATGCCAAAAGGCAACTGCAACAGACCTTGCGTCAAGCCATAAATGCCCATGGCCAGGCCCAGCAGGGCAGGGTCATCGCCGCCCGGGTATTTGCGCGCCTCCAGGGCAAACACGGGCAACACCAAAAACAAACCCAACATGCGCAGCGCAAAAATGCCGGCCAACGAGGCACTGGCGCGGCGCTCCATGGGTGTCATGGACACAGACGAGGAAGCAGATTGCTTTTCAGGGATTTCGGTCACGCGGAACAGCCAGGGGCAGAGAGTCAGGGAAAAGGGGTGATTGTCCCTGATTGGCCCGCCCCGGTGCCAAAAACAGCGCCGACGGGGATAATCAAAGGTTTTGCTGATCTGGCCGTCCACCGTGAACCTTGTTGACTCCCCTTACTTGCCCGACGAACCCGAACAAGCGCGGTATCTGGCGTCAGCCCTGCGGCAAACCCACATCAGTGTGCGCGGTGCCCGCACCCACAACCTGAAAAACATCGACCTCGACATCCCGCGTAACCAGCTGGTGGTGATCACCGGGCTGTCGGGCTCAGGCAAGTCCAGCCTGGCCTTTGACACGCTCTACGCCGAAGGCCAGCGCCGCTATGTCGAAAGCCTGTCGGCCTATGCACGGCAGTTTTTGCAGCTGATGGACAAACCCGATGTGGACCTGATCGAGGGCCTGTCGCCCGCCATCAGCATCGAGCAAAAAGCCACCAGCCACAACCCACGCTCCACTGTGGGCACGGTCACCGAGATCCACGATTACCTGCGCCTGTTGTATGCCCGCGCAGGCACGCCTTATTGCCCTGACCACGATCTGCCGCTGCAAGCGCAGACCGTGAGCCAGATGGTGGACGCCGTACTGGCCCTGCCCGAAGACACCAAGCTGATGATCCTCGCGCCCATTGCGCGTGAGAAAAAAGGTGAATTTGAAAAAGTCTTTGAGCAAATGCAGGCGCTGGGCTATGTGCGCTTTCGCATCAATGGCCAGACGGTGGAAGTGGAAGACCTGCCCACGCTCAAGAAAACCGAGAAACACAACATCGACGTGGTGGTGGACCGCATCAAGGTTCGGTCGGAAGAAGACGAGAAAGTCAAAGGGAGTGCCCGCGATGCCCTTCGCCAGCGCTTGGCCGAGAGCTTTGAGGCCGCACTGCACCTGGCCGAACACCGCGCCGTGGCCCTAGAGATGGACACGGGGAAAGAACACCTGTTCAACGCCAAGTTCTCCTGCCCGGTGTGCACGTATTCCATCAGCGAGCTGGAGCCCAGGCTGTTCTCGTTCAACTCACCCATGGGCGCTTGCCC
>JAGNWH010000053.1:0-14229 GCA_017986055.1 Limnohabitans sp.
AGAGTGATCTGAACCATGTGTGTACAAGTAAAAAAGCGCGGCAAAGGCCGCGCTTGAAAGGAACATCTAAACGCTAAGGGTAGATTTTAGCCGCCCTCGCCTTCAGCCTTTTGACAAGTCGATCAGTGGAACTGCTCTTCTTCAGTAGAACCAGTGAGGGCTTTCACAGAAGACGAACCGCCCTGGATCACGGTGGTCACGTCGTCGAAGTAGCCCGCGCCGACTTCTTGCTGGTGCGACACGAAGGTGTAACCCTTGTCGCGGGCTGCGAACTCGGGCTCTTGCACCATTTCTGTGTAGTGCTTCATGCCTTCGCCACGGGCGTACGCGTGGGCGAACTGGAAGGTGTTGAACCAGTTGATGTGGATGCCGGCCAGCGTGATGAACTGGTACTTGTAACCCAAAGCCGACAAGTCGTCCTGGAAGGAAGCGATTTGGCTGTCGTTGAGGTTTTTCTTCCAGTTGAACGATGGCGAGCAGTTGTATGACAGCAACTTGCCAGGGCATGCGGCATGCACGGCTTGAGCGAATTCGCGTGCAAAGCCAATGTCTGGCACACCGGTTTCGCACCAGACCAAGTCGGCATAAGGCGCGTATGCAACACCACGGCTGATGGCTTGCTCCAAGCCGTTCTTGACTCGGTAGAAGCCTTCTTGTGTGCGCTCACCGGTCAAGAAAGGTTTGTCGTTGGCATCGTGGTCCGACGTGATCAAGTTGGCGGCTTCTGCATCGGTACGGGCCAACACGATGGTCGACACGCCCATGACGTCGGCTGCAAAACGGGCAGAGATCAATTTTTCGCAGGCTTCTTGTGTTGGCACCAAGACTTTGCCGCCCATGTGACCGCACTTCTTGACTGCTGCCAATTGGTCTTCGAAGTGCACGCCAGCTGCGCCGGAGGCAATCATGTTCTTCATCAATTCGAAAGCGTTGAGCACACCACCGAAACCGGCTTCTGCATCGGCCACGATGGGCAAGAAGTAGTCGATGAACTCTTTGCTGCCGGGTTCAATGCCACGGCCCCACTGGATTTCGTCTGCACGCTTGAAGGTGTTGTTGATGCGACGGACCATGGTGGGCACCGAGTCATACGCATACAGCGACTGGTCGGGGTACATGGTTTCGGATGTGTTGCCGTCAGCAGCCACTTGCCAACCGGACAGGTACACGGCTTCGAGGCCGGCCTTGGCTTGCTGCATGGCTTGACCGGCGCTGATTGCGCCGAAAGCGTTGACGTAGCCTTTTTTGGCACCGCCGTTGATTTTGTCCCAGAGCTTCTCTGCACCACGCTTGGCCAAAGTGTGTTCAATGGGCATGCTGCCACGCAGACGCACCACGTCCGCAGCGGAGTAACCGCGCTTGACGCCTTTCCAGCGTGGGTTGGTCGCCCAGTCTTTTTCGAGGGCGGCGATTTGCTGTTCACGGCTCAGTTGTTGAGTGAGGTTGGCTGGCATGGTGGGACTCCTGAAGTCAAGTTGAAATCGGGCGATTTGGGCAGCGGATTCTGCTTCGTCGTTGCTGCAATCTTAACTCTTGTACAAGACTAATTTCAATTCTTATGTCTTATACAAGACATATTTTTATTTGTTTTAAATCAATGACTTGCAAATGCTATTTTGCAATGTGATTTGTAGTTTTCCATATTGAGAAAATTTGCGGCACTGCAGCATAAGAAGATTTCAAATTATGAAAGACAAAAACAACTGATGAAATGGGCACATCTTCAGCCTAGTTCAAGTCCTTCCAAAGCGACGGCAAATGACAGGTGACGCCTCCCCATAGAACTTCACAGCGATCTCCAGCACATGGGAAATTCAGAACTCTTGTGCATCGCCTGCGCACTGAGAAGGTGCAAAGTGCGGTGCATCCTTCAAAAAATGAATCATTGCCTCTGAAAATCAGGAACAACCCTTACAGAAAAATGATGATTCAGCTTGGAAACTGCCTGTTTCTCCAGTAGCATGCAGTCAGCTGCAAACAAACTGTTACTCAGCGACGAACCCACTTCCGATCAAAGGAATTTCATCATGGCAACTGCGAAAAAAACCCCGGCAACAAAAGCTGCACCCGCTAAAAAAGCAGCACCGGCCAAGAAAGCTGCTCCAGCGACAAAAGCTGCAGCGCCCGCTAAACAAGTAGCGGCAAAAGCACCAGCCAAAAAGGCTGCTCCTGCTAAAAAGCGTACTCCCAACCCAGCCTTCATGAAGGCGTTGACACCAAGCGCTGCTTTGGCTGCTGTTGTGGGTGCAACCCCACTGCCACGCACTGAAGTGGTCAGCAAGATGTGGGTTTACATCAAGAAACACAACCTGCAAGACAGCGTGAACCGCCGTGCGATCAACGCTGACGACAAGCTCAAGGCCGTGTTTGGCAAGGCGCAAGTCACCATGTTCGAAATGGCTGGCTTGATCGGCAAGCACCTGAAGTAATTCAGACCCCGCCGCATAAAAAAACCCGCTTCGGCGGGTTTTTTTATGGCCTCAATGCAGCACGTAGCCGTGATGGTTAAAACGACAGATCAAACCTTTTGCTTGGCCAGTGCCGCCTGGGTGATGGCTTGCAAGGTGCCTCGGGTGGTGATCACTTCAGGATCGAGCAAGACCTCGATCAAGGTGCCCTCTGGGCGGGCCAAGGCAGCCAACAACAGCGCTTCAAATTGATCTGTTTTGTGCATGCGGACCCCAACATAACCATAAGCTTGCGCCAAGGCCGTGAAATCCGGATTCTTCAGCTGTGAGCCCGTGACGTGTGTGGGGTACTCACGCTCTTGGTGCATGCGGATGGTGCCGTACATGCCGTTGTTCAACACCAGAATGATGCTTTTGGCGCCGTGCTGCACAGCGGTCGCCAGTTCTTGTCCATTCATTAAAAAATCACCATCACCAGCGATGGTGAAAGCCACACGCCCAGTCAATATATTGGCGGCAATCCCTGCCGGGACCCCATAGCCCATGGCACCCACAGTGGGGGCCAATTGCGTCTTGTGACCTTTGACCAAACCATGGTGTTTGAAGAAGCGGTGCATCCAACTCGCAAAATTACCCGCGCCGTTGGTGACCACCGCATCCACAGGCAAATGCTTTTGCAGCATGGCCACGATCTCGGGCATGTCCACATCGCCTGGCAAGGTTTGTGGCTTCAGATTGTCAAGATAGCCTTGATGCGCCTGTTTCGTCCAATTGCCCCAAGTCACCTCTGGGGGTGCGGCCAACACTTCTAGGCTGCGTGCTGCCGCGTTCATGGTGGAGAGGATGGCCAAGTCGGCTTGGTAAACACGGTTCAACTCTTCGGCGCTGCCGTGAATGTGAACCAGCTTTTGCGCTGTCTTGGGGGCTTGCAGCAAGGTGTAACCCCCGGTGGTCATTTCGCCCAAACGGGGGCCAATGGCCAAAACCAGGTCGGACTCGCGCACACATTGGGCCAAAGCCGGGCTGATGCCTATGCCCACATCGCCGGCATATTGGGCGTGGTGGTTGTCAAAGGTGTCCTGAAATCGGAAGGCATTGGCCACAGGCAATTGCCAGTTTTCGGCAAAACGCTGCAAGGCCTGCGCGGCTTGTACCGTCCAGCCGCCACCACCACAAATGACCAATGGCTTTTGGGCGGCCAGCAGCAGGTTTCGCAAGTCACGCAAAGCGCCAGGGTCGCTCCAGGCTTGCACAGGTTCAACCCGTGGCAAAGCCTGCGCCTTTTGGACCGGCTGGGTCAACATGTCTTCAGGCAACACCAACACCACGGGGCCAGGACGGCCGTTCATGGCCGTGGCGAAAGCGCGTGCAATGTATTCGGGCAAGCGCTCGGGGTCGTCAATGCGTTCGACCCGTTTGGCCATGCCTTTGGTCGATGGTCCAAAAAAATGGGTGTAATCCATTTCCTGAAAGGCTTCGCGATCGCGCGTGTCACTGGCCACATCCCCCACAAAAAGCACCATGGGTGTGGAGTCTTGAAACGCCGTGTGCACACCAATCGAGGCGTTGGTCGCGCCAGGCCCTCGCGTCACAAAGCAAATACCGGGACGACCAGTGAGTTTGCCCTGTGCTTCGGCCATGAATGCAGCGCCGCCCTCTTGCCGGCACGTCACAAAACGAATGGCGTCGCTGTGCAAGTGAAAGCCGTCCAGCACAGCGAGGTAGCTTTCACCGGGGACACCAAACGCATGGGTAACACCTTGGGCCAGGAGGCATTCAACGAGCAAGTGGCCAGCTATTTTTGTCTTCATGTGCGCATTGTGCACAAGCCATCAGGATGGTGCTGTCACCGTCGTTGGGTTTGACTCAAATCAGAATCAGGCCGGCACTGAGGTGCGACGTCCCACACCGAGGGCGGCAACAACGCTCAGCAAAAGCACAAAGGCAGCACCCAGCAATGTCGCGCTGTACCAGCCCCTGTCCATGAAGAATCCAAACACAAGTGGAGACAGCGCAAACCCCACATCCAGGCCGGAATAAACCAAGCCATAAACCCGGCCTGTCGCGCCTTTGGGCGTCGCTTTTTTGATCATCAAATCGCGGCTCGGACCACCGACGCCGACTGCAAATCCGGTCATCGCCAAAACCCACAGCGTTCCGATGTGTCCAAATAAACCGCTGGCGCACAAAGCCATCAAGATGGCGGCGCTGCTCATGCAGGCAGCCACCACACGATCGCTCATGGCTGGAAATCGTGCGGCCACAAAACCACCCACCAGCATGCCCAAAGCACCAAACAGCATGTAGGCTGTCAGGGTCATGGATGCCACTTCAAGGCTTACGCCGTGCAGTTCTTTCAAAATAGGAACCGAAAAATTCTGTACCACCGCCAAGGTGACCGTGGACAACAAAAAGAAACCAAAACACCACCACACCACAGGCAAGCGCATGAACGCCAAATCACTGGGGACAACATCCGCACTGGCTGAATGTTGGGCCGTTGTGGTCAGCAAATGCGCCCGGTTCCAGACCAACACGGCCAAGACCACGGCATACACACAGGCTGCGGCCAAAAAAGCATGCCGCCAGTCCCACAGCGCCGTGGCCAGCGTGAAAAATGCCGGGGCAACAGCCCAGCCTAAATTGCCCGTCAAGCCGTGCACACTGAAGGCGTAACCCAGCCTTGCGGTAGAAACGCGTTGGTTCAGGATGGTGAAATCGACGGGGTGAAACGGTGCATTGCCCAAACCAGCCAAAACGGCCACGGCCATCAAAGTGACATAGCTGTCCGCCGTAAAAGCCAGCAAACACGCTGCCATGAACAACATTTGCGACATGAACAGCACGGGTCTTGCGCCCACCCGGTCCACCACAAAACCCGCACAGGCTTGACCTGTGCCGGACACCACAAAAAACAAGCTACTCAGAAGCCCCAGCTCCGAAAAGCTCCAACCAAAATCCTGCATGAACACAGGAAACATCAAAGGCAAAAGGAGGTGTGAAAAGTGGGAGCTGGCATGAGCCATGCCAACCAGCCCCATCACCTTGGCATCGTCGCGCCACGGCGCAGCAACTACAGCGGAAGAACCCAATGGCATATGCGTCACATTCAAGGCGGATGCAGCGGTACGCAAGTTCCGAAAATGAACGCATTCACCCAACTGTCCTGAACACAGTTTAGCTTTGAAAAAACAAAGGGGCCCGTGGGCCCCTTTGGTACATCACGTCGCGTTCAGGCTGCTGCTTCAACCACTTTGAAGTCGAACTGTCCGGGGTGACGCACCGGATCCACCGAAACTTCAATTCGGCACTTTGGCGGAAAACGCCCTTCCAGCAACAAGCGGGACAAGGGGTTTTCCAAGCGTTGCTGAATCGCCCGCTTGAGTGGCCTCGCACCAAAGACCGGGTCAAAACCCACTTTGGCCAACTCGGACAAGGCAGCAGGCGTGACCTCCAAGTTCAGATCCATGCGCAGCAACCGGTCCTTGAGCACTTGCAACTGGATCGATGCGATCGATGCAATGTGGTCCGCATCCAGACCATGGAAAACAACCGTTTCGTCAATGCGGTTCAAGAACTCAGGCCGGAAATGGGTCTTCAGCTCATCCCAAACCGCATCCTTGATGTCTTCAGCGGGCTGCCCCACCATCGACTGGATCAGGTGCGAGCCCAGATTCGAGGTCATCACGATCACGGTGTTCTTGAAGTCCACCGTGCGCCCTTGACCATCTGTCAATCGGCCATCGTCGAGCACCTGCAACAAGATGTTGAAAACATCGGGGTGGGCCTTTTCGACCTCATCAAGCAGCAGCACACTATAAGGCTTGCGGCGCACCGCCTCGGTCAGGTAACCGCCCTCTTCGTAGCCCACATAGCCCGGGGGCGCACCGATCAATCGGGCCACCGAGTGCTTCTCCATAAACTCGCTCATGTCGACACGGATCAGATGGTCCTCGCTGTCAAACAAGAAACCCGCCAAGGCTTTGCACAGCTCCGTTTTGCCCACACCTGTGGGGCCCAAGAACAAGAATGACCCCGTTGGGCGGTTCGGATCGGACAAGCCGGAACGCGAACGGCGAATGGCGTTGGCCACGGCAGCAATGGCTTCGTCTTGTCCCACCACGCGCTGATGCAACTTGTCTTCCATCTGAAGCAGCTTTTCGCGCTCGCCTTGCATCATTTTGGACACCGGAATGCCCGTTGCGCGAGACACGACTTCGGCGATCTCCTCGGCACCAACCTGGGTGCGCAACAAGCGGTGCACCGGTTTTTCTCCGGGTGCCGCCTCTTTGGCCTGCACGTCCTTGAGGGTTTTTTCAAGTGCCGGCAATTTGCCGTATTGCAGCTCCGCCACTTTGTTGAAATCGCCCTTGCGGGTCAGGTCTTCAATTTGCTGACGCAGTTGGTCAATTTGCTCGCGCACCTGTTGACCGCCTTGGGCCTGGGCTTTTTCTGCTTGCCAGATCTCTTCAAGATCGGCAGCTTCTTTTTTTAGCTTAACGATCTCTTCTTCGATCAAGGCAAAGCGTTTTTGCGAAGCCTCGTCATGCTCTTTGCGCACGGCTTCACGCTCAATCTGCAACTGAATCAAACGACGGTCGAGCTTGTCCATGACCTCGGGTTTGGAGTCAATTTCGATCTTGATCTTGGCCGCAGCCTCGTCGATCAGATCAATCGCCTTGTCGGGCAAGAACCGGTCGGTGATGTAGCGGTGGCTCAATTCTGCAGCGGCCACGATGGCCGGGTCGGTTATGTCAACGCCATGGTGGATTTCGTACTTCTCTTGCAAACCACGCAAGATGGCGATGGTGGCTTCGACGGTGGGCTCATTGACCAAAATCTTCTGAAAGCGGCGCTCCAAAGCGGCATCTTTTTCAATGTACTTGCGATATTCGTCCAGCGTGGTGGCCCCCACACAATGCAACTCGCCCCTCGCCAATGCGGGCTTGAGCATGTTGCCGGCGTCCATGGCCCCCTCGGCCTTGCCTGCGCCAACCATGGTGTGCAGCTCGTCGATGAACACAATGGTCTGACCTTCGTCTTTGGCCAGTTCGCTCAAAACGGTTTTCAGGCGTTCTTCAAATTCACCCCTGAACTTCGCGCCAGCCAGCAAGGCAGCCATGTCGAGCGACAAGACCCGCTTGCCCTTCAGCGAATCAGGCACCTCGCCCGCCACGATGCGTTGCGCCAAGCCCTCCACAATCGCGGTTTTGCCGACGCCTGGCTCACCGATCAACACCGGGTTGTTTTTGGTTCGGCGCTGCAAAACCTGAATGGCCCTGCGAATTTCGTCGTCGCGACCAATGACCGGGTCGAGCTTGCCGATGCGGGCGCGTTCGGTCAGGTCAATGCAGTATTTTTTGAGGGCTTCGCGCTGGCCTTCGGCATCGGCATTGCCTACCGTCTGCCCGCCGCGCACGGCATCGATGGCTGTCTCCAGGCTTTTGCGACTCAGGCCATGCTCTTTGGCCAAACGCCCGATATCACCCTTGTTATCGGCAATGGCCAACAAGAACAATTCACTGGCGATGAAAGCGTCGCCCCGCTTGATGGACTCTTTTTCTGCACCTTGCAGCAACTTGGCCAGTTCAGGCCCCACCTGAACCTGGTCTTGCCCGGTCACTTGTGGCAAGCGACCCACTGCGGCTTCTGCCGCCATCAGCAAACCTTGAACCTGCACACCCGCACGCAGCAGCAAGGCTTTGGGCCCCTCATCCTGCTTGAGCATGGTCACCAAAACGTGGGCTGGCTCTATATAGGCATGGTCACGGCCCAAGGCCAGTGACTGGGCATCAGACAAAGCTTCGTGAAATTTGGTCGTCAATTTATCAAGGCGCATGAGAATTCTCCAGTGACCTTCATTTTGGGCATCATTGCCCATTTTCAAGGCTTGGAGGGCATTGCCGTGTTGCCTAAAATCAAGGAATGAACATTCACCAGCTGTCCGTCAGCCACGACGAACGCCAAGATCGGCTCTTGCTCCGACTGAACACCCAAGACGGTCAGGAGTTCCGGTTCTGGCTGACCCGCCGAATGGCCGTACGCCTGCTTCCAGCCATGGACCACTCTGTTGCACGCCTCGAAGCCGCTCAACCCGGACTGGCCGCAACCGATGCGTCATCGCAACAAATGCTGACTGAACTGAAACGCGATGCTTTTTTACAAACAGCTGACTTTGCCACCCCCTACGCGGCAGAGCCGTTGCAATTGCCTCTGGGTGACGAGCCATTTTTGGTCACCGATGCGCAACTGAGTCTGCAGACCAACGGCAATTTGCAGCTCATTTTCCAGAAAAAAATGGTCACCGCCACCGAATCTTGCCAGCTCAACTTACAAGCGCCACTGGTTCACGGCATGATCCATTTGATTAAACAGTCCATGGCAAACGCAGATTGGGGCTTTTCGAAACAGGACAGCGAGAAACGGCAAGACGAAACGCCTGAAGCCAGCTTGGTGCTTCAACAGCTCTACAAGCACTGAGGCCAGCGCCTCTTCAGCCGTTGTTGGCCTCGATGCCCCACCGCGCCAAAGCCGCATCGTCAGACACTCGTGCATCGACCCATTGCGCACCTTGCGGCGTCTGCTCTTTTTTCCAAAAGGGTGCCTGTGTCTTCAGATAGTCCATCAGGAATTCACAGGCCTTGAAGCTTTCGCCCCGGTGCGCCGAGGTAACGGCAACAAACACAATTTGGTCGGCGGGCAAAAGACGCCCAACACGGTGCACCACACGCGCCGCGTAAAAATCAAAGCGCTTGTGTGCTTCATCGATCATGGCTTCGATCGATTTTTCGGTCATACCCGGATAGTGCTCAAGCGCCATCGCCTGAACTTCATCTGAGGCGATGCCTGTCAAAGCCCGGGTATCCCGCACTGTGCCGACGAAACTGCACACGGCCCCCACGCGCAAATCTTGCGCCCGCAAGGCGTTCAGTTCTTGAGAGACATCGAAGTCTTCGGTCTGGATAGCGACGCGTTGAAACACGGTTTCATCCTCCTGTGACCGGCGGGAAAAACGCCACTTCGCAATCGCCAGGCAGCGGCGTGTCGTCATTGGCCATGACCTGATTGACCGCCACACGCACGGGGCGTCCGATGGCCAGACACTCGGCATGAACACCGCCAAGCGCGATCAGTTGCTGCCTGAAGCTGGCCACGTTGTCGCAGGCCGTTTCCACCGACTCACTGGCCACGCCAATGGTCTCTCTTAGCGAAGCAAAGTAACGCACCTGGATCTTCATGACAACCACTCCGCAAATGGCCAAAAATTAACGCTGTCGCCGCGGGCAATCGTGTGGCCAGCAGGGTTGTCCACCACACCATCGCCCCAAACCACAGAGGTCAGAACGCCGGAGCTTTGGTTTGGAAACAGATCCAAACCGCCTTGCGCATTGCGTCGAACGCGCAAAAATTCGCGCCGTTTGTCGGCCTTGGGCACATCAAAATGGGCGGGCAGAGTCATGCAAACAGGGGCCACTTGTTCCGCCCCTTGCAGCGCCAAAATCAAGGGTTTAACCAAGAGCAAAAAGGTCATGAAGCTCGACACAGGATTGCCCGGCAGGCCAACAAAATGTGCCATACCGGGTGCTGCTTCGCGCCGAACATGGCCATACGCAAACGGTTTTCCGGGCTTCATGCCGATCTGCCAGAGCGCCAATGCACCCAAAGCTTGCACGGCAGGTTTGACATGGTCCTCTTCGCCCACCGAAACGCCGCCACTGGTCACGATCAGATCGTGGTGGTCAGCCGCTGTTTTGAGGGCAGCGATGGTGGCTTCGCGGCGGTCAGGAACAATGCCCAGATCGCTGACTTCGCAACCCAAACGGTGCAACAAAGCCCGCAAGAAAAACCGGTTGGAGTTGTAAATAGCCCCAGGCAACATGTCTGCCGGAGCCACATCTCCGGGCATGACCAGCTCATCGCCGGTTGAAAACAAAGCCACTTTGGGGCGCGACATGACCTGAAGATGAGCCAAACCCAGACTGGCCGCCAAACCCAATTCAGCAGGGCCCAGTTTTTGCCCACGCTTCAAAACGGTATCGCCCATGCGGACGTCTTCGCCACTGCGGCGCACCCACTGTCCCGCTTCGGCTTGCGTCAAAAAACGAACCCGATCGGGGACGTCTGCTGACACCCGTTCGGTTTGCTCTTGCATCACGATGGCGTCTGCACCCGGGGGCACAGGTGCCCCGGTGAAAATGCGCGCAGCTTGCCCTGGCAGCAAAGGTTGCCCAAAATGACCTGCGGCAATGCGCTGTGTCACTGTCAACTCGACGCCAGCTTCCTGCACATCGGCGCTGCGCACCGCGTACCCGTCCATGGACGAGTTGTCAAAAGCAGGCACCTGCAAAGCCGAAACCAGGTCTTGCGCCAGAATGCGGCCGTCGGCGTCCAGCGTCGCCACCGACTCATGGCCCATCAAGGGGCTGATTTGAGCCAACAGCGTTTTCAGCGCTTCATCAAGTGACATCAAGGGGGCGCGTGGTGCTGTGGTCATGAGCGTCAATCGCAGTGTTGCGTGATGAAGGACTTGATCAGATCCACATCCGCCTTCATGATCTGCACGCGCTTGGGCAGGGACTCGATGCCTTCAAATTGGGCGGGGCGATCAGGTTGACGGCCCAAGGCCTCCACGATCGTCGATGCAAATTTGATGGGCAAAGCTGTCTCCAGAACGATCATGGGCACTTGTGCATTCAGGTGCTCTTTGGCCACCTTCACACCATCGGCGGTGTGCGTGTCGATCATCACGCCATAACTGGCAAACACTTGCTGAATCGTTTTCAGACGGTCGACATGGGTGCTGCGACCGCTGTCGAAACCGTACACCGTGGCCGCCTTGGCAAAGCGGGCATCGCCTGACAGATCGAAAAAACCCTCGCGACTGAGGCCTTCGCCAAAAATGGCTTTGGTTCGGCCGCCATCGCGCTCCAGCAGGTCGAACACAAAGCGCTCGAAGTTGCTGGCCTTGGAGATGTCCATTGAGGGGCTGGAGGTTTCATGCGTGTCGGCAGTGCCGCGCACACGGTAGATGCCCGTGCGAAAGAACTCGTCGAGCACATCGTTTTCGTTGGTGGCGACCACCAAACGGTCAATCGGCAAACCCATCATGCGGGCCACATGGCCTGCACAAACGTTGCCAAAATTACCGCTCGGCACCGTGAAGCTGACCTTCTGGTCGTTGTTTTGCGTGGCCTGAAAGTACCCTGCAAAGTAGTACACCACCTGGGCCAGCAAGCGGGCCCAGTTGATCGAATTGACCGTGCCGATCTTGTAACGGCGTTTGAACGCCAGATCGTTGGACACGGCTTTGACAATGTCCTGGCAATCATCGAACACGCCGTCAATGGCGATGTTGAAAATATTCTCGTCCAACAGACTGAACATTTGGGCTTGCTGAAAAGGACTCATGCGGCCATGTGGGCTGGTCATGAAAACCCGCACGCCTTTTTTGCCGCGCATCGCGTATTCGGCCGCACTGCCCGTGTCGCCTGATGTCGCACCCAAAATGTTGAGCTCTTCGCCGCGCCGCGCCAACTCGTATTCAAACAAGTTGCCCAGCAGCTGCATGGCCATGTCCTTGAAGGCCAAGGTCGGGCCGTTGGACAAGGCTTCCAGATACAAATCAGCTTGGAGCTGACCTGCGGCCTGCAAGGGTTTGAGCGGGACGATCTCTTTCGTGCCGAACACCTCTTGGGTGTAAGTCTTGCGACACAGGGCCTGCAAGTCATCGCTGGGAATGTCGTCAATATAGAGCGACAAAACCTCGAAGGCCAAAGCCGCGTAGCCTTGGCTTGTCCAGACTTCGCGCAAACGAGTCAGCGCAGCCGCATCCAGCTTGGGATAGCTTTCTGGCAGGTACAAACCACCATCAGGGGCCAAGCCTTCGAGCAGGATTTCACAAAATTGTTTGCGGTCTGCATGGCCGCGTGTCGACAGGTAACGCATCAGTTCAACTCTTCCTTGCGAATGCGCACAATCGGCGCCATCACGGTGGGCAGCGCCTGCATTTCGGCCAAAACAGCATTCAGGGTGCCTTCACGCGTGTCGTGAGTCAGGATGATCACATCGGTCTGGTTCTCGCCTGCCTGGCTGACCTGATCGGCCTCGCGCTGCAAAACGGCATCGATGCTGATGTCGGCCTGGGCCAAAAGGCCAGTCAACTTGGCCAACACGCCGGCCTGATCGGCCACGCGCAAACGCAGGTAATAGCTGGTCACCACCTCGGACATCGGCAACACCGACAAACTGCTCATGGCATTCGGCTGAAACGCCAAATGCGGCACACGGTTCAGCGGATCGGCGGTGTGCAAACGGGTGATGTCAACCAGATCGGCAATCACGGCGCTGGCTGTCGGCTCTGAGCCTGCGCCTTTGCCGTAATACAAAGTGGTGCCCACGGCATCGCCTTGCACCATCACGGCGTTCATGGCACCTTCGACATTGGCGATCAATCGCTGTGTAGGTACCAAGCTGGGGTGCACGCGCAACTCGACACCTTGTGCCGTGCGCTTGGTGATGCCGAGCAGCTTGATGCGGTAACCCAGTTGCTCGGCGTACTTGATGTCTGCGGCGCCCAATTGGGTGATGCCTTCCACGTAAGCTTTGTCAAACTGGACCGGAATACCAAAGGCGATCGCGCTCATCAAGGTCACTTTGTGCGCAGCATCGACACCCTCGATGTCAAAGGTCGGGTCGGCTTCGGCATAACCCAGACGCTGGGCTTCCTTGAGCACCACACCAAAATCCAGGCCCTTGTCGCGCATCTCGGACAGGATGAAATTGGTGGTGCCGTTGATGATGCCCGCCACCCACTGGATGCTGTTGGCCGTCAGGCCTTCGCGCAGCGCCTTGATGATGGGAATGCCCCCGGCCACAGCGGCCTCAAAAGCCACCATCACGCCTTTGGCTTGCGCTGCGGCAAAAATCTCGGTGCCGTGCACGGCCAACAAGGCCTTGTTGGCGGTGACCACATGCTTGCCTGCGGCAATGGCCTCAAGCACCAGCGCTTTGGCAATACCGTAACCGCCAATCAATTCAATGACGATGTCGATTTCAGGGTTGGCAATGATCTCGCGGCCATCGGCCACCACTTGAACGCCCTCGCCCACCAGCTCTTTGGCCCGCGCCACATTGAGGTCGGCCACCATGGTGATTTCGATACCTCGGCCAGCCCGTCGCTGAATTTCACCCTGGTTGCGCTTGAGCACATTGAATGTGCCACTGCCCACAGTGCCCATGCCCAACAGGCCTACTTTGATCGGTTTCATTTTTTTCGACTTCTTTACTACAGTAAGGTAAGCCCGAAAACTCGGGCATTGATTTTGTGAATTCAGGCCACCAAGGCTTCAGTGCCAAAACGTTGGCGAGCACCTTGCAAAAAGCGCGCAACGCGTGCGATGGCTTCGCGCAAATCGTCTTCGTGCGGCAAAAATACGATGCGGAAATGATCTGTATCAGGCCAATTGAAGCCCGTACCCTGGACCAACATGACCTTGGTTTCTTCCAGCAGTTGCAAGAAAAAATCCTGGTCATCCTTGACCGGATAAATCCGCGGATCGAGCTTGGGAAACATGTACAGCGCCGCTTGCGGCTTCACGCAACTCACACCCGGGATGGCCGTGATCAGCTCATACGCCAGGTCGCGCTGCTTGCGCAAGCGGCCACCTTCGCCAACCAACTCATTGATGCTCTGATGCCCGCCCAGTGCCGTTTGAATGGCCCATTGGCCCGGCACATTGGCGCACAGGCGCATGTTAGAGAGCATGTTCAGGCCCTCGATGTAATCGCGGGCGTTCTTTTTATCGCCAGAGATCACCATCCA
>JAGNWH010000054.1:0-14160 GCA_017986055.1 Limnohabitans sp.
CAGATTGCAGATTGCAACCCACCGAGGTCACTGACGGCGCATGCGCTCCATTTGGATGCCCGCGCCCATGGCTCCGACGAGCATGTTCATTTCCTGAGCGAGCAGTTTGAGCACATCGTCCATCGTGACCATGCCCATCAACTCATCCTGCAAGCCGACCACAGGCACACGGCGCACACCGTGCTCGCGCATGGCACGCATCAGGTCCAGCAAGGAGTCGGCTTCGTTGGCCGTCACCACCCGCTGCGCCATGATGTCCTCCAGGCACAGCGGTTCGGGGTCCAGGCCCGTGGCCACCACCGCCATCACAATGTCTCGGTCCGTGATCAGCCCACACACTTGGCGGCTGCCATTTGCGTCATCCACCACCACCAAACAACCCACATGGTCTTCGCGCATGAGCTGCGCGGCGGCCACCAAACTGGTTTGCCGGTAGCCCACGCTGACTTTGCGTTTGCAAATCCCCCCTGCCGTCAGTAGTTTGCCCATCATGGCTCCTTGATCAATCAGCAACGAACCTGAGTGCTTTTGACGCTGACGGAAGCCGTCAAAGCGAAGCAAAAGCCAGTGCGTCACAAATCCATCATGTCGCCTGCCTGTGCGGCGTGTCGGTGCGACAACACACGGCCGCCCTCCTGGACAGCAAACGGCTGCAAAACACAGTCCGCGCAGGGCGCTGGCTTGAAATAAATATTTGCAGGGACGATTAAGGGTACTTTTTATCTTTTATCACGAAATAATCAATTTGTATGTTCGATAGCGCACATTAGAAAATGTGGTTTTCATTAAAAATAATGTCAACAGTTGTAAAAGATAAACCAAATGTTAAGTCCAGCAAATAATTCAATGATTGAGCAATTAGCTGCTGAAAAGTATGAAAAATTGCTTTCGTCTTTTCAACTGGTTTGCTTGTCAACGGACCAGTTGATCTTCAGGCCCCACGAAGCCATTCAGTTCGTCTTCTTTCCGGTCAGCGCCATCATCGCTATGCAAATCGACATCTCGGACGGTTCCTCGGCCGACATTGTGTTGATCGGCAAAGAAGGCATGGTCGGCAGTGGCGTCATGGGCGGCAACCAGAACTTCAGCCGGGCGCGTGTCAGATTTCCAGGTTTTGCCTACAAATTGCCGTTGAGCGTATTCCAGACTGAACTGAGCCAGGACACCTCATTTTTGAAAATCTGGATGGCCACCACACGTCAAATGATTTTGCAGATTGCCATGCCCACCGTCTGCAGCAGCAAACACAGCAATGAACAACAGATCGTTCGCTGGATCATGAACACCCTAGACAAAACCCAGGGGCACACGCTTCAAATCACCCACCAAGAGATTGCAGACACGCTGGGCATACGCAGGGAATCAGTCACTCTGGCGGCTGGCAAATTGAGCCAAGAGGGACTGATCGAAGTCACGCGTGGCCAATTGGAGGTTCTGGACCGACCGGGACTGGAGGCAAAAGCCTGTGAATGCTATCGGGTCATGCACCCTGCCATGCAGCATTGAAAAGCAACAAACAAGCACTTCGAATCATGGGCATGTTGACCTCTTTGAAAAACTCAAAACGTGCCATGGGTTTGGGCATTGCCTTCATCGCTGCAGTGGTGCTGGTTCCGGCAATGGCCAGTTTTCAAAGCATCAACGCCATCGTGAACACACACTATGTGGTGATCAAAACACCCATCGAAGGGGCCCTGCACGACTTTTCAAAAATGCCAGGCCAGCCCATAAAGCAAGGTGAGGAATTGGTCAGGATCAGCAACCCACGATTCAAGGAAAGTGCGGTCAATGAAATGGAGGTGGAACAAAAAACCTTGGCTAAAAGAAGCCTAGGCCTGCAGCAACACCTCAAAAATCTTCAGCAATTGCAAAAAGAGTTGGATAACCGGGTCTCCGTCCACCGCACGCACGAATTTCTTCGCCTTGAAGAACAACTGGCCCAAGCACAAGCCGAGAAAAAAGCACAAGAAAGCCTGATCCGTGAACAGCAAGTGCTCGCACAACGCAACACCTTGCTCTTGAAAGAAAACTTCATCTCTTCAGCCCAAAACGAGGCTGCGCAATACGCACTAGAGGTCACTCGAAGCCGACTGGAAATCTACCAGGCCCGAATCCGACTGCTTGAAACCGAGAAGCAAGCGGTCAAACAATTTGTCTACCTTGGTGAGGGGCGCAACGATGTTCCATACACACAGCAGCGGCTCGATGACGTGCGCTTGCAAATCACCGATGTCGCAGCGCGCTTGCGCGAGAACGAGCAACGCAGCTCGGATGTCCAATTGCAGATCCGCAAGGAGAGGGACAACATGGCCGCGTCCCGCGAGGTACTCATACATTCGCCAAGCAACGGTGTCTTGTGGAGAAAATTCGGCGGCAACGGCACCGAGGTCGTCATTGGTACAGACTTGGCGCATGTGATCACCTGCGACAACGTGTTTCTGGATGTGGCGGTGCCGGAATCGTCCCTCGAATCTTTTGAAATCGGCAAACCCGTGCAATACCGCCTGATTGGCAGCGCCAAGTGGCTGCTGGGTCACATCCAAGCGGTCACGGGCAGCGGCAACAACTTGCAGGATGTGACCTTGGTCGCGCAACTGCAACGGGAAAAAAAGGATGCCAGGATTTTCGTCACGATCCAGTCTTCTGACCTTGGCAAGCCTGAGGAGAATTTGTGTTTTGCTGGCCGCAAAGTGGACGTCAAAGTCCCCCGTGAATGGCGTCCATCGGTGTGGTTCAGCCGAATCAGTTCATTCCTGATGTGAACCTGACCATGGACTACATCCCCTTGTTGTTGGTCTCCGGATTTTTCCTGTGGGTGTGGGACGCCCCTCGAACCCATCACAAGCTCAGACAAATGGTGTGCTTGTTGCCCGTCTTGCTCTGCATCCAATACATGACCTGGCGTTTGGTCAGCACGGTGTGGACTGAAAGCGATGACAGCCTCTTGGCGCAATCGTGGATATGGGGCGTATGGAGCGTTGAAGTTTTGGCCTGCATCGAAGTGGCGGTCTTCTTATTGATCATGAGCCGAACCAACACCCGCAGCAAGCAAGCCGATCAACACCAGATGCCCAGCCCCCTGCCTGCGGTGGACATCTTCATTCCGACATACAACGAGCCCCTGGATGTTTTGGAAAAAACCATCGTGGCCGCTACAGCCGTGGACTACCCGCACAAAACCGTCTGGGTTCTGGACGATGGCAAGCGCGATTGGTTGCGCACGTTTTGCGAAGAGTTGGGCGTTCGCTATCTGACCCGAGCAGACAAGCTGCATGCCAAAGCCGGCAACATGAACCACGCGTTGAAACATGCTCAGGGGCAATTCATTGCGGTGTTTGATGCGGACTTTGTGCCATCTCAGAACTTCATCCGGCGCACATTGGGCTTTTTCAGCGACCCGTCAGTTGGCATCGTGCAGACGCCACAACATTTTTACAACAAGGATCCGATCCAGACCAACTTGGGCTTGATGCAAATCTACCCTGACGAACAACGCTTGTTTTTTGACCAGATGGCCGCCTCCCGAGATGCATGGCAGGCAGCGTTTTGCTGCGGTTCATGCAGCATCATGCGTCGCCAAGCCGTCGATGCCATTGGGGGCATCCCCACGCAAAGCATCACTGAGGATCTGCTGACCACCTTGGTGATGTTGCGCCAGGGATACCAAACGATTTACCTCAACGAGCGATTGAGTATGGGACTGGCCGCTGAATCGATCGAAGGCTTCTTTGTCCAGCGCGAACGCTGGTGTCGTGGCGCTATTCAGTCTTTGTTCCTGACCGCAGGTCCCTTGGGTCCGGGCCTGAACACCATGCAACGCATCCTGTTCTTCCCCACCAGCTGGTTGACGCAATACACCGTTCGTCTGATGTTGATCGCCATTCCCCTGGCTTATTTGCTATTGGGCTGGCTGCCTTTCCATTTCACGGACACAGCAGACATGGTGTTTTATCAACTGCCCGTTTTCCTGTCATTTTTTCTCGCCATGCGCTGGCTGGTCGGGGGACATTTTTCTCCGTTGGTCTCGGGGCCTGTCGGTTTGTTTTCCAGTTTCAGACTGGGGCCGACGGTGGTGGCCTCGCTCATCAAACCCTTTGGCAAACCGTTTAAGGTGACCCCAAAGGGGTCGGATGCAGCCAATGGTCGGCAAGTGGATTTCTTCAGCCTCGGCATGATTTTGGGGTGCATGGCTCTGACACTGATGGGCTTGTTGCTGAACGTGGTGCCAGAACTGGCGGTGGTGTCACACGATGAATTTTTCCCCATCGCGATGTTTTGGTCGATGCTGAATGTCGTCACCCTCGGTTTGGCTGCGTTACTTTGTTTTGAGGGCCCACGCTTGCGAAAAGAAGAGCGGTTCTTCTTGGCTGAAACGGGGGTCGCCCACGATGGCGAGTCCAACTACCCGGTTCAAATCATCGATGCCAGTGTCGATGGGTGCAAATTGGCCATGCCACAAACAAGCAGTGCCCTTTTCAAAAAAGGAACGGCCAGCCTGACAGTGCAAAACGTGGGTCGCGTGATGATCCAACCCGTGCGTCAAAACCAAGCCCTGCTGGCTGCCACTTTTGAATACGACAGCAAAGCACAGCGCAACGCCATGATCTGCAAACTTTTTTCAGGGCGATACACGACGGTGAGCCCAGCGAACAGCTCTACCAGGCAGCTCATTTCGTCTTTATGGGAGAAAACGTTCAATGGCTAAGCATTTTTCAACACCGTTGCCTGGCCCGTGTGTTGGCCGGCTAAAAATGGCACAGGTTCTGGTTTTTCTTGTCGGCGCATGGGCCGCTCAGGCATTGGCTCAGAGTCCGGCCCTCACACAAAACCCGCCTGTATGGATCGGTTTTGACGATGCCTATGGCGTGAAAACCAACACATCCGCCATCGTCAGCGAATGGGGCATCAAAGCCGCTATGGAAGAGATCAACAACAACGGGGGCGTTCTCAATGGGCGGCCCCTGAAACTGATGACCACTGACAACAAAGGTGTCTCCGCCAGAGGCAAGGACAATTTTGTCCAACTGGCTGGCACCAAGGATCTGGTCGCCGTTTTGAGTGGCAAATACAGTCCGATCAGCGTGGAAATGCTGCCCGAAGCGCATCGACTGAACGTCCCCTTGATCAGCGTCTGGGGTTCAGCAGACCCCATCACAGACCACGACCAGAAACCCTCTTACTCGTTTCGCGTCTCACTCAAGGATGACTGGGGTGTCGAAGCGATGATGAAACGGCTGTCCTCAAAGTACATGGTCCGGCAAGCCTGCGCCATCTTGCCCAACACGGCATGGGGCCGTTCAGCAGAGAAAGTGATTCAGGAAAAGTCAGCGCAAAACACCACCAAATTCTCGGTGGTGCGTTGGTACAACTGGGGCGACGCATCCTTAAAGGAGCATTACAAGGCGTGCCTGGATTCACGCACACAAGGTCTTCTGTTTGTAGGCAATGAAAAAGAAGGTGCGATTTTGGTCAAGGAAATTGCGACGCAAACTCCGCCCATGCGCCTGCCCGTGGTTGCCCATTGGGGCGCTGTGGGCGGCACATTGCACGAGCTGGTGAAAGAAGAACTGTCGATGGTCCGCATTGATTTCATCCAGACTTTCACGTTCATCAACAACAAGCGTCCTCGTGCCGTCTTTCTGGCCGAGTGGATCTTAAAAAACAACGGCCTGAAAAGCACACTCGAGATTCCCAGTCCCGTTGGGGCCGCTCATGCCTATGACACGGTCCATCTTCTGGCCAAAGCCATTGAAATCGCACAAACTACATCGCCCCAGAAAGTCAGGGATGCGTTGGAAAAATTGCCTGCATTCAATGGTGCTGTCAGGCACTACGCCAAGCCCTTCACAAGCCAGCGACATGATGCCCTGGACAAATCGCAAGTCCTTTTTGTGAAATTAACCCCTTCCGGTCAATTGATTCCGCAAGACTGACATGGTCCGCTTGAAAACGCTCAAAGCCCAGATCAGCCATGACGTTTTCAGGTTGTTTGGAACCTACATCTTCGGCGTGACATCCATCAGCATGCTGTTGGCCGTGTATGGCATTTTTTTCTACCAACAAGAAGAATTCAAGCACTACAAGGCGCTGGTATCGACCCGACTGGATTCTGAAATCAGTGCATCCTTCAGGCAAGCCAACGACTTGGCCCATTCGCCCGAGGTCTGGACTGGGCTGACTGACTCGTCAGGACGGGGATCGTATCTCCTGCCTCTTTTCGAAAAAGCCAATCAACATAAGAATTACAAATTTGACCTTCTGGATTACCTCGGCAGATTTTTTATTCAGAGCGACAACACAGCGGGTTTGCTTTTAGACACGCCTGCCAACATCCAGAAAACAATCGAGGACAGCCAGACCCATCTGGAATTGGTGACCATCGACCAGTCTGATTACCTGACGGTCAGCGTCCCTGTCACAGCCAATTTCACGGACAGCACCATCGGCATGGTTTTGCTCCAGCTTGATCTGGACAGGATCATGGCGACTTTGAACTTTCCTGATGACCTGGAAGTCAATTACAGCCTGATCCCATTTGTCCAAGATGCGTCCGCTCTTTCTAAACACAGTGAAGCATTCAAATTTAAATGGACCGATGCCGGCCATGACTACGCCATCCATATTCAACTCCAGCAAAGCTATTTGTCGGCCTTTCTGTTCGTCATGACAGGTCTGGCGGTCTCATTGGCATTTGGTGGCCTGCTGTTCATCAGGCTCAGGCGCTGGACACGCCAATTTTCAGAACGCACCACACAACGACTCGATGACCTTGTGCAACTGGCATCCGATACCGTCCAAGGGCGCAGCAATGAAAGCTTGATGGACAACTCAGGCGATGAAATTTCCAAAGTTTCAACCGCCCTGCAGAGCATGCTGCAAAAGCAAAGAATCGCAACGCAGAAGCAGGCTGTTTTTTCCAGGGTGTTCGAGACCGCTGCCGAGGCCATTTTGATCACCAACAAACAGGGGCTGGTGATGGATGTCAATGCGGCATTGACCGACATGACCGGCTATACCAAAGAGGAGTTGGTCAACCAGCCCGCAGGTCGGCTGTATATCAAGGACGAGATCGGCATTGATTTGCCCACCATCGCTGAATCCGTTCGCAGACACGGTGCATGGCGAGGTGAAACCTATTTTTTAAGCAAGCAAAAAACCCAGTTGCCCGTACTGCTTTCGGTGTCCACTTTGCTGGATGCCGATGGCATGAGCCAAGGCCATGTTTCTGTTTTCTCAGACATCAGAGCGATTCGTGACGCTGAGAAAAGACTCAAGGATCTTCTCAATGAAGACCAGCTGACAGGCCTACCCAACTACAGGGGGTTTCTGGAATATATCCAGAGCAAAGGGGCTGGCGCTAACTTCGCGATATTGTTCATCGATCTGGATAACTTCAAGAACATCAACGACACCTTTGGGCACGATCAAGGCGATGAGGTGATTCGACAAATCGCGCAACATCTCAAGACCGAATTGCCCGCTGGGAATTTTTTATGTCGACGTTCAGGGGATGAATTCATTGCCGTTCTGGATGTTCATCAACCGATCACTGCTTTCCAGGAAAAGTTGAAACAGGTCTTCAAATCGGCTGTTTTCACCGTCAATCACATGGGTACCGTGCACATCACAGCCACCTTCAGTGCTGGGGCTGCTTTGTTTCCCGATCACTCTCAATCGATCCATGAGCTCCTCATTTATGCGGACACAGCCTTGCTGAGCGCCAAGGAATCTGGGCGCAATCAAATCAAATGGCTCAATGCCCAGATGATGACGGCCACTTCCCGAAAAACCAAAGTCGATAGCAAGCTGGCCGTGGCCATTCGCGAAGGTCGAATCCATCCGCATTACCAACCCGAGGTGGATTTGCTGACCGGGAAAATCATAGGGTTTGAGGCCTTGGCACGTTGGCACGACGAAGAACTGGGCATGGTCAGTCCTGCTGAGTTCATCCCTCTGGCTGAGCAGTCTGGGGCCATAGACCCGCTGACACAGAGCCTGTTTGGCCAAGTCGTCAAAGACAGTCACACGATCCGCAACTACTTTCCTGACGCGAAGATCGCCTTGAATTCATCACCTCAGTTGCTGTCCGGAAAGCGTCTCTTGACGATACTTTCACATCTGGCAGCGGAGCATGAAAACGGATTGGAAGGGTTTGTTCTCGAAATCACGGAAACGGACTTTTCTATCAGCCCAGGAGAGCTGGCGAGTCAACTTCAGGCCATCATGGGTTTAGGCGTGCGAATCGCCATTGACGATTTCGGCAAGTCCTATTCTTCTCTGTCCCGGCTTGCAAGCATGCCCATTCAAAAATTAAAAATTGACATGTCTTTCACTGCCGGAATGCAGCGCGAAGAAAACATCAAAATCATTTCCGGTATTTTGGCGCTGGCCCGATCTCTGCAACTGGAGACGACAGCAGAAGGCGTGGAAAACCAATTCCAGCAAGACACTCTGATCAGCCTGGGTTGCCAACAAGCACAGGGTTATTTTTATTCAAAGCCTTTGAAGCTCCAGCAACTGATCGCCTTACCAACCCATTTGGTTCCAACGAAAGCGTGTGAAGCCGCTTTCTGAAACGCTTAGCCGTTGAGGTAACGGTCAAAGAAGGTAAAGGTCTTCAGTCTGGCCGATTGCGATGCATGCGGATCGTGCTGTCGGCTGCCGGCGTGATCAAACCCATAAGCTGCGTTGTACTGCTCAATTTGCACCATGGACATTTTTTGACCAGGGCTGGTCTGGCCATGCGCCGAAAAGTGTTCACGCTGTACAGCGATGAATTCATCCATGGATTCTTGCGTCATCAATGCGCCTTTTGAGGGCAGATGGATCAGAACTGGACACATGGGCCGCCAACTGCGCACCTCCGGGTTGGTCATACCCCCTCCATAAAATGAAGTCGCCGCGAAAACTTGCGGCAAAGTGCACGCCGCTTGCCAAGCAAGCAAGCCCCCCCAGCAAAAGCCCATGATGCCCACTCTGCCCTGCGGGATCTGGGCTTGGGCCCAAGCCACGACAGTCTCGATGTCCATCATCGCAAGGCTTGAATCAACGGGCTGCAAAGGCTTCAGCAGTTGCTCGCCCATGGAAGCCATTTGGTATTTATAGCCATGATGCTGCCCCGCCCTGCCACGGCCAAAGAGCGATGGCGCAACCACAAGATAACCCCTGGCCGCATGTTCGTTGACCAAAGCCCTGATGCGCTGACTCAGCCCGGGCATGGGGTTTTGGTAGGCACTTGAATCGCGATTGGCCGATCGTGCATCCATCTCATGCAACAAGACCAAAACCCCTCGTGCTGGCTTTGACGGATGTGCAACAAACGCCCGGAATCGGTGCTTGTCTGGCGAGATGAGCTCGGCGTAGTGCCCCATGATTTCTGTCATACAAGGATTATCAACAACAGACTCGGCTTGAAAATCCAGAGAAACACCAAGTCATCTTTGGATGACATGAATGAGCTGGGCAAAAGGGGACAGCTCTCTCACCTGCGAGCGCTCAACGCGACTGTGCTTTGTTGCCGTAAGGGCAGTGGTTGGGGCGCGGCCCCACTTGGGGGTGCAAGCGGCAGGTGTTGGGCCGCTTGTCGTACACCGTGCAGCGGCGGGTCTTGGCATCGAGAAACTGGCAGTCGCCACTGGCGCGGCGGGCCAAGCTGAAGATGCTGTTCTTGAAGTTGAAGTGCTCGATCAACCCGGCTTTGCTCAGGCGTTTGGCGATCTGCTTGGGGTCTTCGTGCTCGGCCTCAAAAGGGTCAACCAGCTCCAGCCGCACCAGATCGGCCAGCTTGACCTCGACCGGCATGGTGCAGCAGTTGGCCGCACAGGTGTCGCACAAGCCGTTTTTGTAACGGGTCCAGGTTTCGCAGCGGTCAACGTCAACGACGGCAATGGGGGATCTCATGGGGCTGATTATCCCCGGATGTGCGCGGCCAACTTGCCCAACAACAGAACATTCAATCGGCCTGCGCCTCACCCCAATAATGAAAAGTCATTGGCCGTGGGCCGGCGAGATAAGCCGATTGCGTGTTGGCCGTAAAGCCTGCTTCGGCCAGCAAACCGGGAATGTCACGGCCCAACTGGCAGCCACCGGCCAAAGGCCCCCACAGCGGCTGCAGCCGGTCTTGCCAGCGCCGCACGCCCGGATCAGGTGCCCGGCCATGCTCGCAAAACAGCAGCTGGCCGCCCGGCACCAGCACCCGGCGCATCTCACGCAGGGCCTGAACCGCGTCGGGAATGCTGCACAAGGTATAGGTGCAGACCACCGTGTCAAAACTGGCGTCGGCGGTAGGCAGCTGCTCAGCCGACAGACCCATCAGTTCGACATCAATGCCCGCCTTTTGGCTGCGCTTTTGAGCCAAGTGGTGCATTTGCATGGCCGGGTCTACGCCTACCAGACGGGTGACGCGACTGCGGTCATAAAACGGCAAGTTGCGCCCGGTGCCCATGCCGATCTCCAGCACCCGGCCATGGGCCTTGGGCACCAGTTGGCGGCGCTGCTGCTGAACCATAGGCAAGCCGCAGGCGAAGTCGATCAAATAGGGCAGCAAGTGACGGTCGTACCAGTTCATGTACGTATTGTCACCGCGCTCAGGACACACAGAATGACGCGATCAAGCCCTGTCAACCCCGCTTGGCCACCAAGGTCAAGATGTCGTAGCTGGCCACAACTTCGCCCAACTGGTTGGTGACTTCCACATCCCATGCGACCACGCCCTGGCCCACGCCGTTGGCGTCTTTCTTGTTGCGGTCGATCTTGCGCTTGGCCGTCAAGCGGGCCTGGATGGTGTCGCCAATGCCCACAGGTTTCACAAAGCGCAGGGTGTCCAAGCCGTAGTTGGCCAGCACCGGGCCGGGTGCGGGCGAGACAAACAAGCCCGCAGCGGCAGACAACACAAAGTAGCCGTGCGCGATGCGCTTGCCAAAAGGCGAATCCTTGGCCGCGATTTCGTCGAAGTGCATGTAGAAATAGTCACCCGACAAACCACCAAAGGCCACGATATCGGCCTCGCCCACGGTGCGGCGGTGGGTCAGCAGGCTCTCGCCAATT
This sequence comes from Limnohabitans sp., assembly GCA_017986055.1. Classification (GTDB taxonomy): domain Bacteria; phylum Pseudomonadota; class Gammaproteobacteria; order Burkholderiales; family Burkholderiaceae_C; genus Limnohabitans_A. The sequence continues at coordinate 11,047 of JAGNWH010000054.1, forward strand.
TGCAACTCTTCGAAGTAACGACGGAAAGGGTGAACCTCGGTCTCGATCAGCTTGGCACCCCGCATGTACTCGCCGGTGACGGCAGCGATCATGGTGGGCGAGCCTTGCAGCGCGGTGCGCTGCATCAGGTGCTTGACGGCGCGGATGCCACCAAGCTCTTCACCACCGCCTGCGCGACCGGGGCCGCCGTGCTTGAGCGGCGGCAGCGGCGATCCATGACCGGTGGATTCGACCGCCGATTCGCGGTCCAGGATGTGCAGGCGGCCATGCAAGGCGGCGGCCACCGGAATCATGCGGGCAGCGATTTGTGGGTCTTTGGTAACCAAGGTGCCGACCAAGCTGCCCTGACCGCGTGCGGCCAGTTGCAGGGCTTCGTCCATGCCGTCGTAAGGCATGAGGGTGCTGACCGGGCCGAAGGCCTCGATGTCGTGCACGCTGTCGGTGTGCATAGGTTTCTGGCACAGCAGCAGCGTGGGCTGAAAGAAAGCGCCGCCTTCGACGCCCTGCCCCACCGGCTTGAAATCGGCACCGCCGCCAAACACCAGTTCAGCGCTTTGGCGCAGCAAGGCCACGCGCTCGGCCACGTCGGCCTGCTGGGCGTGCGAGGCCAATGCGCCCATCTTCACGCCTTCGACCGACGGATCGCCCACCAGCACTTTGGCAAGCCGTGCTTTGAGCTTTTCGGCCACCGCATCGAGGTGCTGACGCGGCACGATGGCGCGGCGAATCGCCGTGCATTTTTGTCCGGCTTTGACCGTCATCTCTCGGGCGACTTCTTTCACGAACAGGTCAAACTCTTCGTCATCGGGCGAGACATCGGGCGCGAGGATGGCGCAGTTGAGCGAGTCGGCCTCGGCGTTGAAAGGGATGCTGTGCTTGACCACATTGGGGTGCACGCGCAGCATGGCGGCGGTGTCGGCCGAGCCGGTGAAGGTCACCACATCCTGGCCGTTCAGGCGGTCGAGCAGATCACCGGTCGAGCCAATCACCAACTGCAGACTGCCCTCAGGCAAGATGCCCGATTGCGCCACCAAACGCACCATGGCCTCGGTCAGATAGCTGGTGGACGATGCGGGTTTGCCGATGCAGGGCATGCCCGCCAAAAAGCTGGGCGCAAACTTTTCCAAGAGGCCCCAGATGGGGAAGTTGAAGGCGTTGATGTGCACTGCAATGCCACCACGCGGCACCAGAATGTGCGTGCCCGCAAAGCCGCCTTTTTTGCCCAAGGGGAAAGCTGGGCCTTCGTGGATCAGGTTACCGCTGGGCAACTCATTGCTGCCCATGCCGGCATAGGCAAACAAGGTGCCCGCACCGCCCTCGATATCGACCCAGCTGTCGGCGCGGGTGGCACCGGTGTGGGCCGAGATGGCGTACAGCGTTTCTTTGTGCTCCCCCAAGTACTTGGCCAGGGCTTTGAGGCGCTGGGCACGCTCTTGGAAATCGAGCTTGAGCAAATTGGGCAAGCCCACCGTGCGTGCGTGGTGCACGGCATCACCAAAGTCGATGGCCTCGGCATGGGTTTGGTACACCGTTTGGCCGTTGATGGCACTGCGCAAGTTTTGTGCGCCTTGCTGGCCGATCCATTGGCCACCGATGAAACTTTGCAGGACTTGGGACATGGGAATGCGCTTTCTGTGAAGTTCAAACCCGGTCTGCTTGAATTAACCAACCGGGCGGTCGGGAAATTCTAGTCGGTTTGAGCGCACGCCCATCCGGGAAGCCTCCTAGGGTTTTCGATGAGCGAAGGGAATCCTTTGGGGGCTTTCCAAATTAATAAGCATGCATATAATCTCAACACTTTCTTCATGTTCACCTGTTGGAGCCCCCCATGAGCACTGCCCCTTCTCAACTTCCCGTCATCGTCGCTGGCGGTGGCATTGGTGGCTTGGCCGCCGCGCTTGCCTTGGTGCGCCAGGGCTTTCAAGTCACCGTGCTGGAACAAGCACCGGAGATCGGTGAGATCGGTGCGGGCATTCAGTTGGGCCCCAACGCCTTCCACGCGTTTGACGCTTTGGGCATTGGCGACAAGGCCCGGAGCCGTGCGGTTTACACCGACTACATGGTCATGCACGACGCGATTGACGAATACCAGGTGGGCAAGATCCCAACCGACGAAAAATTCCGCCAACGCTTTGGCAACCCCTACGCTGTGATCCACAGAGCCGACGTGCATTTGTCTTTGCTCGAAGGCGCCCAGGAAACCGGACAGGTCGAATTCCACACCAACACCCGCGTGGTGCGCATCGAGCAAGACGACAGCAGCGTGACCGTGTGGGACCAAAACGGCAAAGCCTTCCACGGCTGCGCACTGATTGGTGCCGATGGCGTGAAGTCGGTGGTGCGCGAACAGTTTGTGGGCGATCTGGCTCGCGTGACCGGCCATGTGGTGTACCGCGCCGTGGTCGACAAAAAAGACTTTCCGCAAGACCTTCAATGGAACGCCGCCGCCATCTGGGTCGGCCCGAACTGCCACTTGGTGCACTACCCGCTGCGTGGTGGCGAGCAATACAACGTGGTCGTGACCTTTCACAGCCGGCAACAAGAAGAATGGGGCGTGACCGATGGCAGCAAGGAAGAAGTGCAAAGCTACTTCCAGGGCATTTGCCCCAGAGCGCGGCAATTGATTGACTTGCCCAAGACCTGGAAGCGCTGGGCCACCGCCGACCGCGAGCCCATTGGCCAATGGACTTATGGCCGCGTGACCTTGCTGGGCGACGCCGCCCACCCCACCACGCAATACATGGCACAAGGCGCTTGCATGGCCATGGAAGACGCCGTGACACTGGGCGAAGCCCTGCGCACCCACCACAACGACTGGCCCAAAGCGTTGGACATGTACCAGCGCGCCCGCGTGGCCCGCACCGCGCGCATCGTGCTGTCCAGCCGCGAGATGGGCCGCATCTACCACGCCAAAGGGGTCGAACGCCTGGTGCGCAATGACCTGTGGCGCGGCCGCAGCGCAGAGCGCTTTTATGATGCGATGGCATGGCTGTATGGCTGGAACGTGGACAACTGCCTCGACGCCGCCCAAAACACTTGATTGCACGGAGACACCCCATGAACGAACTCGGACGACTCGAAGACCTGCCCAAGGACTACGTGCAAGATTTGCGC
>JAGNWH010000142.1:0-4143 GCA_017986055.1 Limnohabitans sp.
TGCGGCTGGCGCGTCAAGATGGCGGCGTAGTTGGTGGTGTTGGACAGCACTTTTTTCACGTAGTCGCGCGTTTCTTGAAACGGGATGTTTTCGGCCCAGATGGCCGCTTCGAGCACGGGGCCATTGCGCCAAGTGCGCGATCGCCCTGGCCCGGCGTTGTAGGCCGCAGTGGCCAGTGGCATCGAGCCTTCAAAGTCGTCCAGCACCAGCTTCAAATAACCCGTGCCAATGGCCACGTTGACTTCGCGGTCGGTGATTTGGTCAGGGGTGAAGCTGGTCAAACCGATTTTTTTGGCAGTCCATTTGGCGGTCGCAGGCATGACCTGCATCAGGCCCGAGGCGCCCACATGCGAGCGGGCATCCATGATGAAGCGGCTTTCTTGCCGGATCAGGCCATACACAAAAGCCGGGTCGAGTCGGATGTCACCTGCTTTGCGCACCACGATCTCGCGCAGCGGCATCGGAAAGCGTTGCTCAAAATCAATGGCCTCTTTGGTTCGGTCGCTGGTGTTGATGCAGCGGTCCCACACTTGGCGCTGGCAAGCCAGATCGGCGGCAGCCAAGAGATCGCGGTCGTTCATGCCGCCCGGGGTGTGCAAGTTGGTGCTGTAGTTCCACTCGCGGTTGCCTTCGGGGCGCAGGCCGATCTGGATGGCGTACAGGGCGCGTTGCAGTCCGGGGTTGATCAGGGCTGCGGCTTTTTCTTGCGGGTTGAGTGCGATGGGCCGTTCAGGCAGGGTGATGGCCTGGCCCAGTTCTTCGAGCGCCAGTTGTTCGTAAAAACCCCTCACGCTGGCGATGCTCCGCAGCAGGCCTTGGGCTTCTTGTTTTTGGGCGTTGTCTTGCGCCGTGGCGCTCAAGGCGCGGGCGCGCCAGTAAACCCAAGTCGGGTCTTTTTGCGACTCGGGGCTCATGGCCTGGGTCGCGGTCAAGACCTGACGCCATTGGCCCATGCGCAAAGCGGCGCGCACTTTCCAGCTCAGCAAGTCGTCGTTCAGGTCGCTGTCTTTTTGCACCTTGGCAAAGTGGCTGCTGGCGTTGTCTTGCAGTTTTTGCGCGGCCTGTTTGCCAATCACGCCCCAAGTCCAGTTGCGTTCTTCTTGGCTCAGTTGGATGGACCAGCGCCGATTCAGCAAATCGGCGGCTTCGTCGGGGTCTTTGGCGGCCAGCCTGATCAGGGCCAGCACCGCCAGCTCTTTGCGGTTCTTGGTGATGGCGATGATGCGTTTGTCCAGGTATTTGGCTGGGTCGGCATAGATCAGGGCCACTTGTTCGGACAAACGCGGTGCTTCGATGTCGACCGCTGCTTGGGCCGGGCGAGGGCGGTTGGCGTCCATGGCCAGCCGCGCCTTGCGCCAAAGGTCCAAGCCATTGATCTGTTTGCCAGAGTGCAAATGCTCGGCCACATAGGTGCAGCCATCGTCGGCTTCGCGCAGGGCGTACCACAGGCGCTTGGCTTCTTCGGCCACATCGGCCTTGCTGTTCATGGCCTCGGTGGCCAGGGCGTAGCAGCGCACTTCGCGGTCATCGCGCATGCGGTAGCGCGGGTATTCGGCGGTGAAGTTGGCCCAGTCGCGGCGCTTGCCCAGTTGCAGCAGCCAGTCGGTGCGCAAGCGGTCTTCGTAGTAGCTGCCGGCATAGCTTCTCAAGAAGCTGCGAATCTCTGATTCGGGCGCGGTGTCCAGGCGGGCGCGCATGTCCCAATAGGCGGCCAAGGGCTCCAGCACATGGCCCCGGGTTTGGGGCAGCAGGGCCGACAGGCGGTTTTTGTCGCCTTTTTTGAAGGCTTGGCCCATCTCCAGGATGACGTCATCGCCCTTGTTGGCGGCCTGCACTTGGGCATGGGCGAGGGGGCTCCAAAGGCCTGTCATGGCCAATGCGTAAACCAGTGTCAGAATCTGAGTGAATTTCATGGGTCGATTATGGACAAAGCTGAAGCTAAAAAAGCCTTACGAAAAGCCTTGATTGAAGAAAGGCTGAACCTGCCCGACCGCCTGACAAGGGCCGAAGCCTTGCAGCGCGTCATGCGCATCTGGCTGTTTGACCGACCCGACACCGTGATCGGGGCCTATTGGCCCATCAAGGGCGAATTTGACCCGCTGCCTGTGCTGCACCGCTGGAAAGAAGACGGCGAATTGAATGGCGAGCCCCAACGCCGCCGCATTGGCCTGCCTGTGGTCAACAAGCTGCACAAAACCTTGACGTTCCACACCTGGTACCCCGGCTGCGCCATGGAAGAAGACGCCTACGGCATCCCCAAACCCAAAGACACCGAAGTCATCGTGCCCACCTTGTTGTTTGTGCCCTGCGTGGGCTACGGCACGGGCGGTTACCGTTTGGGTTATGGCGGCGGTTTTTACGACCGCACGCTGGCCACGCTGCAACCCAAGCCCTTCACGGTCGGTTTGGGATTTACCCAAGGCTTTGTGGACGACTTGGAGCCCGAAGACCACGACGAGCCACTGGATGCCATCTTGAACGACAACGGAGTGGTGTGGCCGGTTTGAGGCCGCACCCGATACGCCATGGCCCGACCCAAATCAGCAACCCACGACATCAAGCGCGACGCCATCTTGGACATCGCCGCGCAATGCTTTGCCCAGCGCAGCTACCCTGCTGCCAGCATGAACGAGATCGCCGCTGCCTGCGGCACGTCCAAGGCGCGGCTGTACCACTATTACGAGAGCAAAGAAGCGATCTTGTTTGACTTGCTCGATCGGCACACCCAGCGCCTGCTGGCGCTGATTGCGCAGACCGAGGCCACGGCCCAGCGCAAAAACCTGGACGAACGCGCCACCCTGCACGAGCTGGTGCGGGCGTTTTTGCAGGAATATGAAACCTCGGCGACCCGGCACGCGGCCTTGCTCAATGACACCCAGTTCTTGAGCGATGCCCCCGATCCAGCCTTGCCCTCTGGCACGGTATCGCCGCGCGAATTGATCCTGAACCGCCAGCGCGACATCGTGGCCGCCATGACCCGCTTCATGAAACGCGCCTATCCCGAGCGCCTGACCCCCACCAACCAAACCGCCCTGACCATGATGCTGCTGGGCATGATCAACTGGACCTTCACTTGGCTGCGCCCCGGCGGCCCCATCAGCTATGCCGCTTTTGCCGATGAAGTGATCTCCATGCTCGAAAAGGGGCTGGGTTGAGTGGGGTGAAATTCAACAATGCGTAACGCATTTCGTTTAGGTAAAATCCAGCCCATTCATTGACCGGAGCCATTTTCATGTCCCAAGCCCCCAACAAAGCGCCCGCGAAGGCCCCTGTTAAAGCCTTTGCCAGCCAGGCCGACCTGAGCGAAAAAAAGACCACGTTCGAGCAACTCAGCCCGCATTGCTGGGCCTACACCGCCGAGGGCGACCCCAACTCGGGCGTCATCATTGGTGAGCGCTTCATCATGGTGAGCGACGCCACGGCCACGCCTGCCATGGCGCAAGACCTGATCAAAAAGATCCGCACCGTCAGCGATCTGCCCATCAAATACGTGCTGCTGACTCACTACCACGCGGTGCGCGTGCTGGGGGCCTATGCCTACGCGGCCGAAGGCGCGACCGAGATCATCGCCAGCGAAGGCACGCTGGACTTGATCAAAGAGCGTGGCGCACAGGACATGAAAAGCGAGATGGAGCGCTTTCCGCGCCTGTTCCGCGGCGCGGACAGCATCCCGGGCCTGACCTGGCCCACCATGGTGGTCGGTGGCGGCAACCCCACAAAAGGCGAAGTGCCCGGCAAGCTCAGCATCAACCTGGGTGGCGTGGTGGTGCAGATCTGGCACCCGGGTCCTGGTCACACCCGTGGCGACACGATCGCTTGGGTGGAAGAAGAAAAAGTGCTGTTCTCGGGCGACTTGGTGGAATACGAAGCCGGTGTCTACACGGGCGACGCCCAACTCGAAGAGTGGCCCGCCACCCTCGAAGCCCTGCGCGACTTGAAGGCCGAGTTCATCGTGCCGGGCCGTGGTGAAGCCATGAAAGGCAATGCCAACGTCAACAAGGCGCTGGACTACACCCAGCGCTGGGTGACCACCTTGTTCCAAGCGGGCAAAGAAGCCGTGGCCGGCAAGATGGACTTGAAAGCCGCCATGGCCCACACCCGCAAGAGCATGGACCCGGTGTTTGGCCATGTGTTCATCTACGA
>JAGNWH010000055.1:0-13736 GCA_017986055.1 Limnohabitans sp.
TGGCCCGGCTGACTTTGAGCTATGGCGCAGCCCAAATGCTGGCCCCTGTGGTGGCGGGTGCCATGGCGCAAGCCACGGGCACCTTCAAAGGCGCACTTTGGCTGACGGCAGGCGTCATGGCCGCAGGCATGGCCTTGTTGGCGACCTTGCCCGAAGAAAAGTCCGCAGCCTGATGCGCTTGGGCGTGAATGTGCCGTTTTTCAAGATTGGTGCCGCGCCACGCCGCGTCGGGGCCTAGAGGCGCATTTGGCCAAGGCATGACAACCTGTCTTGACTTGCTTGGGATAGCGTATTTTGAGGAGCGGACCGGGGGTTTCCGCCTCGTGTGTGCGTTGCACAATCGGCCTTGATCAAAAACACGCCAAACCAGGCGGACAGGGGAGCCCATGAACACACCGAGCCACTTGCAGGCGCAAGCGTCGCCAAGCCGCGACTTTGCCGAGCACCACATGCACACCATCCTGGCCCGCTTGGCCGGGCCAGCTGCACTGCCGCGAGCCGATCAGGTGGACGCCGTGCACGCCGTGCTGCAACCCGCCTCGCGCGTGTTGGTGGTGCAGGCCACAGGCTGGGGCAAGTCGGCGGTGTATTGGGCGGCCACCCATGCCATTCGCAGCACGGGCGCTGGCCCCACGTTGGTGGTGTCGCCCTTGTTGGCGCTCATGCGCGACCAGGTGTCGGCAGCCGAACGTGCGGGTTTGAAGGCGGCCACGGTCAACTCCACCAATGTGGACGATTGGGACGAGGTGTTTGCACAACTCGATGCCGATGCGATCGATGTGCTGCTGGTTTCGCCCGAGCGCTTGGGCAACCCCCGTTTTGCGGCGAGGCTGGGGGCTTTGTTGGCCCGCGTGGGCCTGATCGTGATCGACGAGGCGCATTGCATCAGCGATTGGGGCTTTGATTTTCGGCCCGACTACCAGCGCTTGGCGCGGGCGCTGCTGTCAACCCCCACGGCCAGCGTGTTGGCCACCACGGCCACCGCCAATGAGCGCGTCACACTCGACATTGGCGCTCAATTGCAAGCGCAATCGGGCGCCAGCACGGTGACTTTTCGCGGCACGCTGGCCCGCACATCGCTCACGCTGTCGGTGGTGCCGGGCTTGTCGCCTTTGCAGCGCTACGCCTGGATCGCCGATGCGCTGGCGCAGTTGCCCGGCTCGGGCATTGTGTATGTGTTGACGGTGGCTGAGGCCGAGCGGCTCACAGCGTTTTTGCGCAGCTGCGGCTTCGCGGTCGATGCCTATACCGGGCAGATCGATGCCGACACCCGTCTCCAAGTGGAAGACCGTTTGCGCCACAACCAGGTCAAGGCGGTGGTGGCCACTTCGGCGCTGGGCATGGGCTATGACAAGCCCGACCTGGGCTTTTGCGTGCATGTGGGCTCGCCATCGACCCCGGTGGCTTATTACCAGCAGGTGGGGCGGGCAGGGCGTGCGGTGGCGCATGCCGAAGGGGTGTTGCTGCCGTCGGATGCAGACGAGCGCATCTGGGATTACTTTGCCACCGCCTCGATCCCCGACCCCCAAACGGCGGCCAAAGTGCTGCAAAGCTTGGACGGCGATGGCCGCAGCCTGATCGAGATCGAAGCCGACACGGGCGTGCGCCGAGGCAGGCTCGAAGCGCTTTTGAAAATTTTGGCGGTCGAGGGCGTGGTCGACAAAGACGGTTCCGCCTGGCGGGCCACGGGTGTGCCTTATGTGCATGACAGCGCCAAATGGTCGGCGCTGGCCCAAGTGCGCCAGCAAGAGGCGGACATCATGCGCCAGTACGCGCACGGCCAAGGCTGCTTGATGGCGTATTTGCAGACCGCGCTGGACGACCCATCACCCGCGCCGTGTGGCCGCTGCTCGGTGTGCACGGGGCATTTGCCGTATCCGGGGCTGGCCCCTTCGCCAGACAAATTGCTCGCCGCCCGCGACTTTTTGCGGGGCATGGACGTGGACATCGAAGCGCGCAAACGCTGGCCCGCCGGGGTAGGGCGCAAAGGCGCGATTCGGGGCTTTGACCTTGGGCGTGCCGTGGCTTTTGCCGACGATCCGGGCTGGGTCGCCGAATTACAGGCTTTGCGCCAAGCTGCGCCGGGTGAAGTGCCTGACGAGTTGCTGGCCGGGGCGGTGGCCATGCTGGGGCGCTGGGCCAAAACTTGGCCGGCACGCCCGGTGTGCGTGGTGCCATTGCCAGCGCCGAACATGGCGGGCAACCGCCGCTTGGCCGCACACATTGCCCAAAAGGGGCGCTTGTTGTTGCAAGACGGTTTCAGCTGGACGGGTGGGCCAGCGCCAGACGACGCGGCGTCCACGCCCGTGGTGGCGCATCTGGAGTCGGCCATTCGCTGGGCGGGTGACGCGGCCATGCCCGCCGGACCGGTGCTGCTGGTGGCCACCGATGTTCGAACCCGCTGGACGGCCACCGTGGCGGCAGCCCTTTTGCGCGAGCAGGGCGTCAGCCAGGTGCTGCTGCTGGCCTTGCACTTGCGGCCCTGATGGTGGTCTCTGTCACATGCGGCCTCGGTTGCGGACTTGAAGGTGCCGAACGCCTCTGCACCTTGGTGCATGATCAGCACAAATTTTTTGTAATTTCACAATGACCGACGACACCCAAGATACGCCCCTGCTCCAGGAACCTCGCCTTTGGCAAAATGAAAAATGGACGGCCAAGATCATCAAAAACGACGATGACGACGGTTGGGCGGTGGCCATGTACAAGGATGGCGAGTCCGAGGCGGCGCTGATTGGCCCGTGGACCATGGGCCGTGACAAAAAGAACCCTAAACCGCTGGATGGCAACGCCTTCATCACACTGGTGAAAACGGCCAGCGAATTTGTGCGCCGCAGTGAGCAACAGCTGCACGCCCAGTTGCACCAATCTGTGACGGTGAACGGCCAAGGGCCGAAGATGGGCCGCGTGACGGTGTTGCTGGACATCGTGCCCGACGAGGACAGCCCCTACGCGACGCTGACTGCGCAGGACGAAGGCGGTGACGTTTTGGCAGAAATCAAGGTCGAGGCCGGTTTCAAACTCAACCGCCAAAGTGCCCAAGCTTGGGTCGACGCCGACTTTGCCAAACCAGGCTCCCTTAAAACAAGGCACTTGTCGTGAATCCGCAAAGTTATATTCTCGGTAAAGACGCCCCGCTGGAAGCCACCATTCAGACCATGCAGGCCAAGCTGCAAGCGTTGGGCTTTCACATCGAAGAGAAAAGCTGGCTCAACCCGGTCGATGGCATTTGGTCGGTGCACATTCGCGACCGCGATTGCCCGATCTTGTTCACCAACGGCAAGGGCGCGACGCGTCTGGCTTGTCTGGCCAGCGCGTTGGGCGAGTTTTTTGAGCGCCTGTCGACCAATTATTTCTGGACCCATTACTACCTCGGCCCACAGGTCGCCCATCACGACTTTGTGCATTACCCGCAAGAGCGCTGGTTTGACTTGCCCGAAGACGGTGTCTGGCCGCAGGGCATCCTGAACAAAGAGCTGCACGCCTTCTACAACCCCGACAGCACCATCCCGGCCCGCAGCTTGGTCGAGTTCAATTCGGGCAACGACGAGCGCGGGATTTGCACCATTCCCTACGTGCGCCAGCGCGACGGCAGCACGGCCTATATTCCGGTCAACATCATTGGCAACCTGTATGTGAGCAACGGCATGTCGGCGGGCAACACCGCGCCCGAGGCCCGCACGCAAGCGCTGTCAGAGGTGTTTGAGCGCTACATCAAGGGCAAGATCATCAGCGAGGGCATTTGCCTGCCCGACGTGCCCGAAGCGGTCATCAAGCGTTACCCGCGCATCGCCGCCGGCATTGCCGCATTGCGGGCGGCGGGCTTCGGCATCTTGGTCAAGGACGCTTCGCTGGGTGGGCAATACCCGGTCATGAACGTGACCTTGCTGCACCCCGAAGACCAAGGTTGTTTTGCCAGTTTTGGGGCGCATCCGCGCTTTGAAGTGGCGCTGGAGCGGGCGCTGACCGAGTTGTTGCAAGGCCGGGCGCTGGACACGCTCAAGGGCTTTCCGCCGCCCACGTTTGACCTGGAAGAGGCAGCCAGTGCGACCAACATCGAGATCCATTTTGTGGACTCGAGTGGCGTGATCCACTGGGATTTTTTGAGCGAAATTCCGGACCATGTGTTTGTGGACTGGAACTTTGCCACCACCACGGCGCAGGATTACGAGTGGTCGGTCAACAAAATCCACCAAGAAGGTTTTGACATTTACATCGCGGACTTTGAGCATTTGGGGGTTTACGGCTGCCGCATTCTGGTGCCCGGCATGTCCGAGATTTACCCGGTGGACGATCTGGATTTTGAGAACAACAGCATCGCCAACCCGATGCGCGAGGCGATCTTGAACCTGACCGATCTGGACGACGAAGAGTGCGAAGATTTGCTGGCCAGCCTGAACGAGTCCAGCCTGGCCGATCAGCGCCCGGTGGCGGCGGTCATTGGCATGGTGGCCGATGTGGGCTCGTTTTGGGCCGACTTGCGCGTGGGCGAACTCAAGACCCTGCTGGCGCTGGCCTCGGGCAACGAGGAAGCCACGCTGGAAGGCTGCGAGTGGATTCGCCACTTTGACCAAATCAGCCCGCAGCGCCAGGCTGTTTACGCCTGTGTCGAGACCCTGATTCAGCTTTCAGACGGCGGCAATACGGGCCCTTATTTGACCGCTTTGCGCCAGCTGTACGGCGCGGCTGCCGTGGGCCAGGCACAAGCCTTGATTGCGCAGACCGACCGCTTTATGGGCATTTCGGCACCCGGCTTGCAGATGGACGGTTGTGCGATGCACCAGAAACTGCTGACGGCGTATGGCAAGGTGCAAGCGCTGAAGGCGCAGGCCTTTGAGCGCTGAGAGTGCCCTCTTAAACCCCGAGACTTTGCAACTGCACCAGACCTTTTGGGGTCTGAAGTGTGGCCACCAGGTTGGCCGCGCCAGTCTCGATGGCCAGGCCTTCGAGGCCAAGAGATTCATAAGCGGCTTGCAGTTTGGCCGCGCTGGGGTGGCTCACGGCCAGACTTTGCAGGGTCACGCCCGAGCGTGGCAAGCTGTTGCGCGGGTGCAGGCGCAGCGGCTCGGTGGCATCGGGCTTGCCCCACTGAATCAGGGTGGGCATGCAGCCGTCAAATAGCCGCTCACCGTCCTCGCGCACGGTGATTTGCCAGTTGAGCGTGCCTTTGCTCGATTTGCGGCTGGCATGCACCACCTGGCCGCGTTCGATGCCTTGGGTGCGCAACACATGCCGGGCCGCCTTGACATCGTCGGTGCTTGCCACAAAGTGAACCAGGCGTGGCTGCTCTGCCACTGCTTTTTGCAAGGCTTTGTTGTCCATGTCAAACCAGCGCGGTACTTGCGAACGTTTGGGAATGACCGCTGCCGGGTTGATGGCGATGATTTCAAAGTAAGCCAAGGGGAATTTGGGCGAAGCGATTTTGAACAGGCGGTTGTGTGTGCCGTATTTTTCGTGTTCGCCGCCTGGGCCTGGCGTGATGCCGAGTGTTTCTTCGCACCATTGCACGCCCGCATCGAGCGTTGAGGCCATCACCACCAGGTGATCAATTTGTGTTTTCATTTTTTGTGGGGTTGGGGGTTTCTTTGAGCATAACGGATGCCCGCCCTGCCTCCTGCGACAATCACGGCCATTACAAAATGGAATGCCGATATGTTGTTGGATGCAGATGAGAGCCAATTGGTGCTGGTGGATTTCCAGGCCCGTTTGAAACCCGTGATGCTGGACGCCGATGCGGTCTGGGCCAATGCCGCCCGCTTGGCCACTTTGGCTCAAGCGCTTGCGGTGCCTACTTGGGGCACCGAGCAAAACCCGTCACGACTGGGTGAGATGCCGCCCGAAATCCGCAGCCACTGCCGTCAAGTGCTGGCCAAGATGCAGTTCAGCGCGGTGGAGGAGGGCTTGGGCGAATGGCTGCAGCCCGAACCCGTGCAGGCCCCGCGTGGCAACGCCCGCAGCTTGCCGCGCCACTTGCAAAAGCCCCAAGCCGGTGCTGAAGAGCGCAAAACCATCGTGCTGGCGGGTTGCGAAGCCCACATTTGCCTGATGCAGACCGCGCTCGATCTGCTCGAAGACGAGTTCGAGGTTTGGGTCGTGACCGACGCCTGCAGCTCGCGCACCGAACGCAACCGCGATGCGGCGTATGACCGTTTGGCCGGGGCTGGGGCTGAGCTGGTGACCGCCGAGATGGTGGCTTTTGAGTGGGTCCGCACCGCCGAGCACCCCGACTTCAAGCTGCTGCAAAGCCTGTTCAAGTGATCCTTGCAGCGCAGGCCGGTTTCCTGGACTGAAACCTGCCGTGCGCTGAGGCTTGCGTGGCCTAAAGTCAGCTTGTTGCAAGTCCTCTGCCCATAATTATGAATTCAGAAGAGCGGTGACCGGCTTGCGGCGCACCCTCCCGGAATTCAATTTGCAGGCATTCAGGAGACTTTCATGGGCAGCTTTGCTGACTTTCACGCACGTTCAATCAACGACCGCGACGCCTTCTGGGCCGAGCAGGCCAAACTGGTGGACTGGAAAGTCCAGCCGCAGCAAATCTGCGACTACAGCAACCCGCCGTTTGCCAAATGGTTTGTGGGTGGTGAAACCAACCTGTGCCACAACGCGGTAGACCGTCACTTGGCCGAGCGTGCCGATCAGCCTGCGCTGATCTTTGTCTCGACCGAAACCGATCAGGAAAAAACCTACACCTACCGCGACCTGCACGCCGAGGTGCAGCGCATGGCGGCGATTCTGAAAGACCTGGGTGTCGTCAAGGGCGACCGCGTGCTGATTTACATGCCCATGATCGCGGAAGCGGCGTTTGCCATGCTGGCCTGCGCCCGTCTGGGGGCCATTCACTCGGTGGTGTTTGGCGGTTTTGCCTCGCACTCGCTGGCCACCCGCATCGAAGACGCTTCGCCCAAAGTCATCATCAGCGCCGATGCCGGTTCGCGTGGCGGCAAAGGCGTGCCTTACAAGCCACTGCTGGATGAAGCCATCAAGCTGTCGGCCCACAAGCCTGCCAACGTGATCATGGTCGACCGCAAGCTGGTGGCGTTTGCCCCTGTGGCTGGCCGTGATGTGGATTACGCCACCGAGCGTGCCAAGCACATGGACACGGTGGTGCCTTGCGAGTGGGTTGAATCCACGCACCCCAGTTACACCTTGTACACATCGGGCACGACCGGCAAGCCCAAAGGCGTGCAGCGCGACACGGGTGGCTACACCGTGGCACTGGCCTCCAGCATTCCTCACATTTACCAGGGCAAGCCCGGCGGCACGTTCTTCTGCACCAGCGACATCGGCTGGGTGGTGGGGCACAGCTACATCATTTACGGCCCGCTGATTGGCGGCATGGCCACCATCATGTACGAAGGCCTGCCCATCCGACCCGACGGCGGTATCTGGTGGAGCCTGGTCGAGAAGTACAAGGTCAACGTCATGTTCAGCGCGCCCACGGCCATCCGTGTGCTGAAAAAACAAGACCCCGCGCTGCTGACCAAATACGATTTGTCCAGCCTGCAAGCGCTGTTCTTGGCCGGTGAGCCGCTCGACGAGCCCACCGCCAAATGGATTTCTGAAGGCCTGAACGGCAAAGCCATCATTGACAACTACTGGCAGACCGAAACCGGTTGGCCGATTTTGACGATTTGCAATGGCGTCGAAAAAGCCGAGAGCAAGTTTGGCTCGCCCGGCAAGGCCGTTTATGGCTACAACGTCAAGCTGGTCGACGATCAGACTGGCGAAGAGTTGACCGGCGCCAATCAAAAGGGCGTGTTGACCATCGAAGGCCCACTGCCACCGGGCAACTTGCAAACCATTTGGGGCGACGACGAGCGTTTCGTCAAAACCTACTGGAAAACCGTGCCGGGCAAACTGGTTTACAGCACCTTTGACTGGGCGGTGAGGGACGAAGATGGCTACTTCTTCATCTTGGGCCGTACCGACGATGTGATCAACGTCGCGGGTCACCGCCTGGGCACCCGCGAGATCGAAGAGAGCATTTCCAGCCACCCCAACATCGCTGAAGTGGCGGTGGTCGGTGTGGCTGATCAGCTCAAGGGCCAAGTGGCCATGGCTTTTGCCATTGCCAAGGACACTTCGGGCTTGACGGACGCCGCAGCACGCAAGGCGCTCGAAGCCGAAGTGATGAAAGTGGTGGACTCGCAACTGGGCGCGGTGGCCCGGCCTTCGCGGGTGCTGTTTGTCACGGCTTTGCCCAAGACCCGCAGTGGCAAATTGTTGCGCCGCGCGATTCAGGCAGTGGCCGAAGGCCGCGATCCTGGTGATCTGACCACGATGGACGATCCCGCTGCCTTGCAGCAGATCGTGGATCTGATCAAAGCGTGATGACACAGGACCTCGCCGTTGGCGGGGTCTTTTTTCATCCATGCTTCTTGAACCTGTAAGTTAGACATCGGACAAGCCATGGCACAATGCGCGCTGTACTCAGGCCCTTCCCCTGCCACAGTCGCATCCGCCAACCGGTTCAGCCGTGTCGCGGAAGGTAAATCTCAACCAACTAATGTTTCCCCGAGGGAAACGGAGGTCAGCGAAATATGAGCGAGACAAATTCCGTCTACTCTGCCTACTCAGGCAATACCCATCTCTTCGGGGGCAACACCCCCTATGTCGAAGAGATGTATGAAAACTATTTGGCCAATCCAGGCAGCGTGCCCGACTCGTGGCGCGAATACTTCGATGCCCTCCAGCACGTTCCTGCAGTGGACGGCTCCAACGCCAAAGACGTTCCCCATTTGCCCGTCATCAACGCTTTTGCCGAACGCGCCAAAGCCGGCGGCACCAAAGTGGTCATGGCCAGTGAAAACGTCGAAATGGGCCGCAAGCGCACCGCTGTTCAGCAGCTGATCGCCGCTTACCGCAACGTGGGCCAGCGCTGGGCTGACCTCGACCCGCTCAAGCGCACCGAGCGCCCCAACATCCCTGATCTCGACCCCGCTTTCTACGGCTTCTCTGACGCCGACCAGGAAACCGTGTTCGACACCAGCAACACCTTTTTCGGCAAAAACAACATGTCTTTGCGCGAGCTGCTCAATGCGCTGCGCGAGACTTATTGCGGCACGCTGGGTGCTGAGTACATGTACACCACCGAGCAGGCTGAAAAGCGCTGGTGGCAGCAAAAGCTCGAAAGCATCCGCAGCAAGCCGAGCTTTGGCGCTGACAAGAAAAAACAGATCCTCGACCGCTTGACAGCAGCCGAAGGTCTGGAGCGTTATTTGCACACCAAATACGTCGGCCAAAAGCGTTTCTCGCTCGAAGGTGGCGAAAGCTTCATTGCTGCCATGGACGAGTTGATCCAGTCCGCCGGTGCTCAGGGCGTGCAGGAAGTCGTGATTGGCATGGCCCACCGTGGCCGTTTGAACGTGCTGGTCAACACCATGGGCAAATTGCCTGCGGACCTGTTTGCCGAGTTCGACCACACCGCCCCCGAAGACCTGCCTGCCGGTGACGTGAAATACCACCAGGGCTTCAGCTCGGACGTGAACACCGTGGGTGGCCCCGTCCATCTGTCGCTGGCGTTCAACCCCTCGCACCTGGAAATCGTCAACCCCGTGGTTGAGGGTTCGGTGCGTGCCCGCATGGACCGCCGTGATGACCCGCTGGGCAAGCAAGTGCTGCCCGTGTTGGTGCACGGTGACTCGGCCTTCGGCGGTCAAGGTGTGAACCAGGAAACTCTGGCCTTGGCCCAAACCCGTGGTTACTCCACAGGCGGCACGGTCCACATCATCATCAACAACCAGATCGGTTTCACCACCTCTGACCCCCGCGACATGCGTTCCAGCGTGTTCTGCACCGACATCGTCAAGATGGTCGAAGCACCTGTGCTGCACGTCAACGCGGACGATCCAGAGACCGTCGTGCTGGCCACGCAATTGGCGCTGGAATACCGCATGACATTCCAGAAAGATGTCGTGTTGGACGTGGTGTGTTTCCGCAAACTGGGCCACAACGAGCAGGACACACCTGCCTTGACCCAGCCGCTGATGTACAAAAAGATCGCCAGCCATCCGGGTACGCGCAAGTTGTTTGCAGACAAGCTGTCTGCACAAGGCTTGGGCGAGACCATTGGCGACGACATGGCCAAGGCCTACCGTGCGGCATTGGACGCTGGCAAAAACACGACCGAACCTGTTCTGACCAACTTCAAGACCAAGTTCACCGTGGACTGGGCGCCTTACATGGGCAAGAAGTGGACCGACGCGGGTGACACCTCCATCCCCTTGGCCGACTGGAAGCGTTTGGCCGAGAAGATCACCACCATTCCTGAATCGGTTACACCGCACCAATTGGTCAAGAAGGTCTATGACGACCGCGCAGCCATGGGCCGTGGCGACACGCCTGTGGACTGGGGCATGGGCGAGCACATGGCTTTCGCATCGTTGGTGGCCAGCGGCTACCCCGTGCGTTTGTCAGGCGAAGACTGTGGCCGTGGCACGTTCACGCACCGCCACGCCGTGATTCACGACCAAAAGCGTGAAAAGTGGGACACAGGCACTTACGTTGCACTGCAAAACGTTTCTGACAAGCAGGCGCCGTTTGTCGTCATCGACTCGATCCTGTCCGAAGAAGCCGTGCTGGGTTTTGAGTACGGTTATGCCTCGAACGACCCCAGCACTTTGGTGATCTGGGAAGCGCAGTTTGGCGATTTTGCCAACGGCGCACAGGTCGTGATCGACCAGTTCATCGCTTCTGGCGAAGTCAAATGGGGCCGTGTCAACGGCCTGACCTTGATGCTGCCACACGGCTACGAAGGCCAAGGCCCTGAGCACAGCTCGGCACGCGTTGAGCGCTTCATGCAGCTGGCTGCCGACACCAACATGCAGATCGTGCAGCCGACCACGGCCAGCCAGATCTTCCATGTGCTGCGTCGCCAAATGGTGCGCGACATCCGCAAGCCACTGGTCATCTTCACGCCCAAGTCGCTGTTGCGCAACAAGGACGCCACTTCGCCGGTGTCCGAGTTCACCAAAGGCAGCTTCCAGACCGTGATCCCTGAGAACAAGCCGCTCAAAGCCGACAAGGTCAAGCGCGTGATCGCTTGCTCGGGCAAGGTGTACTACGACCTGGTCAAACAGCGTGAAGCCAAAGGCGCTGACGACACCGCCATCATCCGCGTGGAACAGCTCTATCCCTTCCCACACAAAGCCTTCGCGGCCGAGATCAAGAAGTACCCCAACGCCACCGACATCGTGTGGTGCCAGGACGAGCCACAAAACCAGGGTGCCTGGTTCTTCATCCAGCACAACATCCACGAGAACATGCTCGAAGGTCAAAAACTGGGCTATGCCGGTCGCGCAGCGTCTGCATCGCCAGCGGTGGGTTATTCACACCTGCACCAAGACCAACAAAAAGCACTGATCGAAGCGGCCTTCTCGAAGCTCAAGGGCTTCGTGCTGACCAAGTGATCTTCCAGAACAACCTTGCGTTTAACCTTTAAAGAGAATTCAAAATGGCTATCGTAGAAGTCAAAGTACCCCAACTGTCCGAGTCCGTGGCCGAGGCCACCATGCTGCAGTGGAAAAAGAAAGTCGGCGAAGCTGTTGCTGCTGACGAAATCCTGATCGAAATCGAAACCGACAAAGTCGTGCTCGAAGTGCCTGCACCTGCTGCTGGCGTGATCTGTGAAATCCTTGTCGCTGACGGTGGCACCGTCGCGGCTGAGCAACTGATTGCCCGCATCGACACCGAAGGCAAAGCAGGCGCCAGCGCTGCACCAGCCGCCGCCGCTCCGGCCGCAGCCCCCGCTGCTGCTGTGGCCGCTGCCCCAGCCACGGGTGGCAACATGGCTGGCGTGGCCATGCCCGCTGCCGCCAAGCTGATGGCTGACAACAACCTGGCTGCTGGCTCGGTTGCCGGTTCCGGCAAAGATGGCCGCGTCACCAAGGGTGATGTGTTGTCTGCCGTGGTCGGTGGCGTCAAGTCAACCGCCGCTGTGATCCCCACCGGTGCACCGACCAAGGTGTTGGCCCAAGTGGCAGCCCCCACCGTGGCATTGGGCGATCGCCCAGAGCAGCGCGTGCCCATGACCCGTTTGCGTGCCCGCGTGGCCGAGCGTTTGTTGCAATCGCAATCGACCAACGCCATCTTGACCACCTTCAACGAAATCAACATGGCCCCGGTCATGGACATGCGCAAGCGCATGCAAGATCGTTTCGAGAAGGAGCACGGCGTCAAGCTGGGTTTCATGAGCTTCTTCGTCAAGGCCGCAGTGCATGCCCTGAAGAAATTCCCCGTGCTCAACGCCTCGGTGGACGGCAACGACATCGTTTACCACGGCTACTTCGACATCGGTATCGCGGTCGGTTCGCCACGCGGTTTGGTGGTGCCTATCTTGCGCAACGCCGACCAAATGAGCTTTGCCGACATCGAGAAGAAGATTGCCGAGTTCGGCGTCAAAGCCCGTGACGGCAAACTGGGCATCGAAGAAATGACCGGCGGCACCTTCTCCATCTCCAACGGTGGCACCTTCGGCTCGATGATGTCCACCCCCATCATCAACCCACCCCAGTCGGCCATTTTGGGCGTTCACGCCACCAAAGACCGTGCCATGGTGGAAAACGGCCAAGTCGTGGTTCGCCCCATGAACTACTTCGCGATGTCTTACGACCACCGCATCATCGACGGCCGTGAAGCCGTGCTGGGCTTGGTGGCCATGAAGGAGGCGCTGGAAGACCCAGCCCGCCTGCTGTTCGACATCTGATTCCCTTGTTTTGAATGCCCCCTGCCCAGGGGGCGTTTTTCATCCAGAAGACCTATCCCATGAGCAAACAATTCGACGTCGTTGTCATCGGCGGTGGCCCCGGTGGCTACATTGCAGCCATTCGTGCTGCGCAACTCGGTTTCCAAGTCGCCTGTATCGACGAGTGGAAAAACGCAGCTGGTGGCCCAGCGCCTGGTGGCACCTGCACCAACGTGGGTTGCATCCCCTCCAAGGCCTTGCTGCAGTCCAGCGAGCACTTTGACCACGCCAATCACCACTTCGCAGAGCACGGCATCAGCGCCAAAGACGTGAAGATGGACGTGGCCAAGATGATTGCCCGCAAGGACAACGTCGTGAAGCAAAACAACGACGGCATTTTGTACCTGTTGAAGAAAAACAAGGTCACCTTCTTCCATGGTCGCGGCAGCTTCGCGGGTCAAGCCGAAGGCGCTTACACCATCAACGTGGCCGGCAAGACCGAAGAGGCCATCACGGCCAAGCAAGTCATCATCGCCACCGGCTCCAATGCACGCGCTTTGCCCGGCACGCCGTTTGACGAAGTCAATGTGCTGTCCAACGACGGTGCTTTGCGCGTGGGCACTGTGCCCAAAAAGCTGGCCCTGATCGGCTCCGGCGTGATTGGTCTGGAAATGGGCTCGGTCTGGCGTCGTTTGGGCTCTGAAGTCACCATCCTCGAAGGTCTGCCGACTTTCTTGGGCGCGGTGGACGAGCAAATCGCCAAAGAAGCCAAAAAGGCTTTCGACAAGCAAGGCTTGAAGATCGAACTCGGCGTCAAAGTCGGCGAGATCGTCAACAGCAAAAAGGGCGTGACCGTCAATTACACCAACGCCAAAGGCGAAGCTGTGGTGCTGGACGCTGACAAGTTGATCATTTCAATTGGCCGTGTGCCCAACACCATCGGCTTGAACACCGAGGCTGTGGGCCTGCAGCTGGACGAGCGCGGCGCGATTGTGGTGGACGGCGACTGCAAAACCAACTTGCCCGGCGTTTGGGCGGTGGGCGATGTGGTGCG
>JAGNWH010000143.1:0-4063 GCA_017986055.1 Limnohabitans sp.
TGAGGTTGTGCACCCAATTGAGCTGGTTGGAGCCCTGTCCATGCTCTTGGCTGCGGGTGATCTTCAAATCGTCCGGATTGGCCCTTTGCCCTTCACGCAGCACGATGTTGATCGTGCCTGCGATGGCCTGCGCCCCGGTTTCGGCGGTCGGTGCACGCAAAATCTCGATGCGCTCGACCTGCTCTGGCGTCAAAGAATCCACCGAAAAACCCGGCGGCATGCGCTCACCGTCCAGCAAAATCTGTGTGTAGCCGCCACCCAAGCCACGCATGCGGATGGCCCCGCCCCGGCCCGGTGCGCCTTGCACCGTCACACCCGGCAAACGCTTGAGAACATCGCCCAAGGTGGCATCGCCTTGCTTCTCGATCTCTTCACGACCGATCACGATTTTGGAGGCCGTAGACTCCCGCCGCACTTCGGTGTCGTTGTTGCGATTGCCACGAATCTCAACCTGACCGAGATCGGTCACTGCGGGCGTGGTCGATGGGGTTTGCGCCAGGGCAACAGGAACGGCCAGACAAACTGCCGCCGATGCCGCAAAGACCCGCGACAGAGGCATCGAAGGCCCTGTCAGAGGCATGAAAAACGAGGGAAATGAAGGGGTGGAGCTGGTGTCGCGCATTTGCCGATTTTGACAGCCTCAAATGACACCCGTTTGAAGCCCCATGAAAGACCGGGACTGAAACCCGATCAATCAGACAAGCGCTCGCCCGATGGGCAAGCCTTGGTTCATGCTTTTACTCGCCCGACTTGAACAAGGCAGCCACCTTGCGCTTGGGTTTGATGTTGGCCGAAATCGACGAACGCACAGTTTGAGGGCCACTGGGCTCCCAACTCGGTGCGGTGTCGGTAGCCGCCGCCTCGTAGGGCTTTTGGAAAAACGGATCGCGGTTGACCGGCGCAGGACGGAAGCCGCCACGGCGCTCTTGAGGTGCGTCCAGCGCATCGCGCGGGTCGTGCTCCCGACGACGGCCTTCGGGGGCACGCGAACGGGGACGGTCTTCGGCGCGTTCGCCCCACTTTTCAGGCGCAGGACCTGCGGGACGGGTGTCCAGCTGCAGGGTTTCCACCTCCAGCTTTTTCTTGATCAGCTTTTCAATGTCACCCACCAAGCGGTTGTCAGATGGGCTGACCAAAGTCACCGCCAAGCCCGACGCACCAGCGCGGCCCGTGCGACCAATGCGGTGCACATAGTCTTCGGCGTTGAAAGGCACATCGAAGTTGAACACCGCAGGCACATCCTTGATGTCCAGACCGCGCGCGGCCACATCGGTGCACACCAGCAAATCGACTTCGCCTTTTTTGAAGGCTTCCAGTGCTTTCAAGCGCTCGTCCTGGCTCTTGTCACCGTGCAAAGCCGCAGTGCGCAGACCTTCACGTTCCAGCGAGCGGGCCAGGCGGCCGCAACCGAGCTTGCTGTTGACAAAAATGAACGCCTGCTTGATACCCCGGTCGTCCAGTACTTTGCGGATCACGCGGCGCTTGTCATCGTCTTGCGCGGCGTAAAAACGCTGCTCGACGGTGGATGCAGTCTCGTTGGGGCGGGCCACCTCGATGGTGACCGGGTTTTGCAGGTAGCTGCCAGCCAGGCGCTTGATTTCGGGAGAGAACGTGGCCGAGAACAGCAAGGTGGTGCGCTGCTTGGGCAAGAAACTCAAAATGCGTTGCAAATCGGGCAAGAAGCCAATGTCCAGCATGCGGTCGGCTTCGTCGAGCACCACATATTCAACTTGGTTAAGCACCGCGTTTTTGGCTTCGATGTGGTCCAGCAGACGGCCCGGCGTGGCGACCAGCACCTCAACGCCTTTTTTCAGCTCCAGGGTCTGGGGCTTCATGTCCATGCCGCCAAACACCACAGCGCTGCGCAGCTGGGTGTACTTGGCGTACATCTTGATCTGCTGAGCCACTTGGTCGGCCAGCTCGCGCGTAGGCAACAGCACCAAGGCGCGCACCGGGTGACGGGCGGGCGATGTGGAGGGGTTTTCGTGTTTGAGCAGGCGCTGCAGCAAAGGCAGCGAAAATGCCGCCGTTTTGCCTGTGCCGGTCTGGGCCGCGCCCATCACGTCCTGGCCCGTCAACACCACTGGAATGGCTTGGGCCTGGATAGGGGTCATGGATTCGTAGCCCATTTCGGCTACGGCTCGTGCCAGCGTGGGCGCCAGCGATAAATTTGAAAAAGAGTCGGTCATTAACCTGCTATTGTCGCATTTTGGCTGACGCGCCCAAAATCACGTTTTAGGCAAGGTCACGCCCACCTGGCCCTGGTACTTGCCGCCACGGTCTTTGTAGCTGGTTTCACAGACTTCATCGCTCTCGAGGAACAACACTTGGGCACAGCCCTCGCCCGCATAAATTTTGGCAGGCAGCGGTGTGGTGTTGCTGAATTCGAGGGTCACATAACCCTCCCACTCGGGTTCAAACGGCGTGACGTTGACGATGATGCCGCAACGGGCATAAGTGCTTTTGCCCAGGCAAATGGTCAGCACATTGCGCGGAATGCGGAAGTATTCGACCGTGCGGGCCAATGCAAAACTGTTGGGCGGGATGATGCAAACATCGCCTTCGATGTCCACAAAGCTGCGTTCATCGAAGTTTTTAGGGTCCACCACGGTGCTGTAAATGTTGGTGAAAACTTTGAACTCGGGCGCGCAGCGGATGTCATAGCCGTAGCTGCTGGTGCCGTAGCTCACGATTTTCTGGCCTGCGGCGTTTTGACGGATCTGACCGGGCTCGAACGGCTCGATCATGCCGTGCTGCTCGGCCATGCGGCGGATCCACTTGTCGCTCTTGATGCTCATGGTGCGTCCTTTGATGATGGACATGATTTTAGTGGCGATCCAAGGGCCCCGCCGGTCAGTGGCTACACGGCTCCGACCCGCTTTAACGCGAAATTTTGCCCACCACGCCTTGCACAAGGTAGTTCATGCCCAAAATCTGGGCATCGCTCAGGCTTTGACCGGCAGGCAAAACCACGTTGCCTTCGTTGTCCATGATCGGACCGGCAAAGGGGAACAATTTGCCCGCACCCACGGCCTTTTGTTTGGCGACAATTTCATCCTGAACTTTTTTCGGCACCTTAGGACCAAAGTCGCCGACGCGGATCATGCCGTCCTTGACACCACCCCACACACTGCCCGAAGCCCAAGTGCCTGACATGGCGGCTTTGACCCTTGCCGCGTAGTAATCACCCCACTGGTGCGTCACGGCAATGATCTGCGCATCGGGGCCGATCTTGCGCATGTCGGAGTGGTAGGCCACCGCCATCTTGCCGCGCTCTTGCGCTGCGGCCATCACGGCGGTTGATCCGGTGTGAAAAGCGATCACATCCACATCTTGGTTGAACAAGGCCATGGCAGCTTCGCGCTCTTTCGGTGGGTCAAACCAAGCATTGAGCCAAACCACTTTGACGGTGGCTTTGGGGTTGACCGATCGCATGCCCAAAGTGAACGCATTGATGCCTTGCAGCACCTCTGGGATCGGGAAACCTGCCACATAACCCGCCACGTTGGACTGGGTCATGCGACCGGCAGCAATGCCCGCCAAATAGCGGCCTTCGTAATAACGGGCGTTTGAGGCCGCCACGTTGGACGCCGTTTTGAAGCCCGTGACCGACTCGAACTTCACATTCGGAAACTCTTTGGCCACCTTGAGCGTGGGCTCCATGTAACCAAAGCTGGGCGTGAAAATGATCTGATTGCCCTGCTGGGCCAAATCACGGATCACGCGCTCGGCATCTGCGCCCTCGGGCACATCGGCCACAAACGTGGTCTTGACCTGATCACCCAAAGCACGCTCGACAGCCTTTCGGCCCTCGTCGTGTTGCTTGGTCCAGCCCGCCTCGGTGATCGGCGAGACATAGACAAAACCAGCTTTGATGGGCTCGGTGGATTTGGTGGGCGTTTTTGCCGAAGTTTGGGCAGGCGTTTGAGCCTGAACGGCGGATAAGAAAAAGCAGGCGGCCACGAGCGTGGCAGCGAGGTTTTTGTACATGGTAGTCCTCTACATGGCCCCGGGGATTGAACAAAACGAAGCCCGCCGGGGCAGCGGGCTTCGGGGCGTGATT
>JAGNWH010000056.1:0-13618 GCA_017986055.1 Limnohabitans sp.
GCAAGTTGCTCACGCGAATGCGAGGTATTGAGCCAAATCTGGCTGAGTTCTTCACGCATTTGCACCATTTTGTCGAGGACCGGACTGGCTGCACGGGCTTGCTTGAGCTGCGCTTGGGCATCAGCAGGCACCTTGGCCGCGTCACGGTGCAACCAGCGATTGGCCGCCTGCATCACGCTGGCATCCACCTTGAGTTTGCTGGCCTCTTGTTGCAACACGCTGTGCAGATTGCGAGCGTAGTTGGCCATGACCTCGTAACGGTTGGCGATCAGGGCTTCCAATGTCTTCTCGTCGGCCACAGGGCGGATATCGCCATAAGCCAGACGGGGCGGCGTCTTTTTGACGGTGGCCATGCCCAGAGTTTCAAGGATGCGGATGTACAGCCAGCCAATGTCGAACTCGTAAGGCTTGACCGACAGCTTGGCTGATGTGGGGTAAGTGTGGTGGTTGTTGTGCAACTCTTCGCCACCGATCAGGATGCCCCAAGGCGAAATGTTGGTGCTGGCGTCGTGGGCCTCAAAGTTACGGTAACCCCAATAGTGCGCCGCACCGTTGATGATGCCGGCCGCCGTGATCGGGATCCAGGCCATTTGGACCGCCCACACGGTCAAACCCAGAAAACCGAACAAAGCCACGTCAATGATCAACATCAAGGCCACGCCCTGCCATGAAAAACGGGTGTACAAGTTGCGCTCGATCCAATCGTCTGGCGTGCCGTGGCCAAAGCGCTTCATGGTTTCCAGGTTCTTGGATTCCTTGCGGTACAACTCGGCACCCGTGAACAGCACGGTTTTGATGCCGTGCACGTGCGGGCTGTGCGGGTCTTCGGCTTGCTCACACTTGGCGTGGTGCTTGCGGTGAATAGCCGCCCACTCTTTGGTGACCTGGCCCGTGGTCAACCACAGCCAGAAACGGAAGAAGTGCGAAGGAATCGCATGCAAGTCCAGCGCGCGGTGCGCTTGGTGACGGTGCAGGAAAATCGTGACGCTGGCGATGGTGATGTGGGTCAAGCCCAAGGTGATGAACACCATTTGCCACCAAGAGAAGTCGAACAAGCCGTGGCCCATCCACTGAATCACAGAATCCAAAAAGGCCCAATCAGGCAACAACATGAGTTTGTCTTTCTACTGACGCCTGATTTCAGGCAATTTATCGATTTTAAGTTTTCCGTCCTCAAAAGGACAGCTTTTTCGACCGAATCCGCCAATAATGAGTCTTAAAATTTACTTTCGGACCCAAGCTGCGGCAAAAAATCCATCTGTGGCATGGCGATGGGGCCACAAGCGCAGAAACGTGCCAGCCGGCAGGGCATCGGGGTTGGCATCGCCCGATGGTGCTGGAGAACACAAACTGGCCGCGTCTGGCACCTTGAGCCGCTCCAACTCCTGGGCGACGTTCAAGGGCACAAAGTCAGGATTGGCGGCACTGAAAGCTTGCGCGATCAGCTCATTCTCTTCTGGCAAGACACTGCAAGTGGCATAAACCAGCCGCCCACCCGACTTGACCATGCGCGAGGCACTTTGCAAGATGGCTTGCTGCTTTTCAGTCAACTCCTGCACAGCTTGGGGCTTCTGACGCCATTTCAAGTCAGGGTTACGGCGCAAGGTGCCAAGGCCCGAGCAAGGGGCATCGACCAACACGCGGTCGATCTTGCCTGCCAGCCGTTTAACGCGGTCGTCGCGCTCATGCGCAATAGCGGCAGGATGCACGTTGGACAAACCGCTGCGGGCCATGCGCGGTTTGAGGGCGTCCAGGCGATGACCCGACACGTCAAAGGCATACAAACGGCCCGTGCTGCGCATGGCCGCGCCCAGCGCCAGCGTTTTACCGCCCGCACCGGCACAAAAATCAACCACCATTTCGCCGCGGTGCGCGTCCACCAGCAAGGCCAGCAACTGGGAGCCTTCGTCTTGCACTTCGATGGCACCCCGGGTGAAGGCATCGGTCTTTTGCAAGGCGGGTTTGCCTTCGAGGCGCAAACCCCAAGGCGAGTAAGGCGTGACTTTGGACGGAATGCCCGCTTGCGCCAGTTCTTTCTGGATATCGCTGCGTTTGGCCTGAAACATATTGACCCGCAAGTCGAGCGTGCCTGGTTGCTGCAAATGCTCGGCCAAGGCCCAGAAATCTTCGCCCAATTGGGCTTGCAGGGCCTGCGCCATCCACTCAGGCAGGTTGTGGCGGTGTGGGGCCATCAAGGCGTCAGCCGGGATGGCATCGCAAGTGGCCAACCACTGCTTTTCGGTGTCGTTCAGGGCTGCGGCCAAAAAGTCGCGTGGGCCAAAAAAACCCAGAATCGCCAGCTTGCGCTCTTTGCCGCCAGAGCCTGATCGGGCCAATTGCTCAAACAGCAATTTTTTGCGCAAAACGGCAAAGGCCGTTTCAGCCAGAGTGGCCCGCTCACGGGGACCCAGCGAGCGGTGCTCACGGAAATAACGCGACACCACAGCGTCGGCGGGATGTTCAAATTGGAGAACCAGCCTGACCAGATCGGCACAGGCGTCTAAAAGGGCTTTTGGATGCATGGGGCGTATTGTCCCATCCCGAACCCTTGCCAATTGACCTCTTTCCAAGAAAGTCCCCATGTCCGAGCCACTGCCCCCCTTGATCGAAACCCAAAAGGGCCTGTACCAGCACTACAAAGGCGGTCTGTACCGCGTGCTGGGCACCGTGCGCCACAGCGAAGACCTGCAAGCCATGACGCTGTACCAAGCCCTTTATGGCGAGCAAGGCCTGTGGGTCAGGCCTGCGGCCATGTTCGCGGATGTGGCTGAGTTCAACGGAAAAGTCCAGCCCCGATTCACCCGAATTGGCGACTGAAAAAACCAGCGACAGCACGCGGGTAAATCAGATGCTCTTGCGTGAGCACGCGCGCGGCCAAGGCCTGAGCGGTGTCACCGGGCAGCACAGGCACCACCGCCTGAGCCAAAATTTGGCCATGGTCCAGCTCGGCCGTGACCTGGTGCACGGTGGCACCGGCAAAACGGCATCCTGCATCGATGGCACGCTGGTGCGTGTTCAGTCCGGCAAAAGCGGGCAACAGCGATGGGTGGATGTTGAGCAAGCGCCCCGTGTAGTGCGCCACAAAAGCGGGCGTGAGGATGCGCATGAAGCCCGCCAGCACCACCAAATCTGGAGAAAAACGATCGATTTGCGCCATCAACGCGGCGTCAAAATCTTCACGGCTGGCAAACGCCTTGTGGTCCAACACCGCCGTGGGGATGCCGTGGTCTTTGGCAAAGGCCAGCCCTTGCGCATCGGCCCGGTTGCTCACCACCGCAGCCACGCGAGCGTGCAAGCGCTCACCCCAACGGCCTTGCTCTGCTGCACGCACGATGGCGGCCATGTTGGAGCCCGAGCCGGAAATCAAAATGACAATGTTTTTCATGGTTTGCGCCCAATTATCCCTGCACCGCTGCGCCATCCGAATGAAAGCGTCAGACGCCTCAGACACCTGAGCGCGGCTGTTTTGTCGCACCCAAGACAGCACCCCGCCGATGGGCCGTGATAAAAAGCACGACCGTTTGATTTTGCTTGAGCTGCGCATTCGAGCAGCCCCACCCCACCGGAGAAAGTCCCCCATGGATTTGGCATTCACACCCGAAGAACTCGCTTTCCGCGACGAAATTCGCACCTGGGTCAAGGACAACTTGCCCGCCGACATTTCACACAAAGTGCACAACGCCATGCGTCTGACACGCGAGGACATGCAGCGCTGGGCCAAGATTTTGGGCAAAAAGGGGTGGTTAGGCTGGGGCTGGCCCACACAATTCGG
Source organism: Limnohabitans sp. (assembly GCA_017986055.1). Lineage (GTDB taxonomy): Bacteria > Pseudomonadota > Gammaproteobacteria > Burkholderiales > Burkholderiaceae_C > Limnohabitans_A. Next base: position 3,773 of record JAGNWH010000056.1, read on the forward strand.
CGGTCCGGGCTGGAATGCCATTCAGAAACATTTGTTTGAAGAAGAATGCGCCCTGGCCGGAGCGCCTCGCGTGGTGCCTTTTGGCCCCGTCATGGTCGCGCCCGTGATCATGGCTTTTGGCAATGCCGAGCAGCACAAACGCTTTTTGCCGGGCATCGCCAGCGGCGAAGTTTGGTGGAGCCAGGGCTACAGCGAACCCGGTGCAGGCTCAGACCTGGCCTCGTTGAAAACCCGAGCCGAACGCGTCGGCGACAAATACATCGTGAACGGCCAGAAAACCTGGACCACGTTGGGCCAATATGGCGAATGGATTTTTTGCCTGGTGCGCACCAGCACCGAAGGCAAACCGCAAACCGGCATTTCTTTCTTGCTGATCGACATGAAGTCGCCCGGCATCACTGTGCGCCCCATCAAACTGCTCGACGGCGAATGCGAGGTCAATGAAGTCTGGTTTGACAACGTCGAAGTGCCCGCCGAAAACCTGGTCGGTGAAGAAAACAAGGGCTGGAACTACGCCAAACATCTGCTGGCCCACGAGCGCACCAACATCGCCGATGTCAACCGCGCCAAGCGCGAGTTGGAGCGCCTCAAGCGCATTGCCAAAGCCGAAGGTGTGTACGACGACCTGCGCTTTCGCGACGAAATTGCCAAACTCGAAGTGGACATCGTCGCCCTCGAAATGCTGGTGCTGCGCGTCTTGTCTGCCGAAAAATCGGGCAAGAACTCGCTCGACATCGCGGGCCTGTTGAAGATCAAGGGCAGCGAAATCCAGCAGCGCTACTCCGAGCTGATGATGCAAGCCGCAGGGCCCTTTGCCCTGCCTTACATCTTTGAAGCCATGGACGCTGGCTGGCAAGGCAACTTCCCCGGTGGCGTGGTCGCCAATGCGCCTTTGGCGGCCAACTACTTCAACATGCGCAAGACCACCATTTATGGTGGCAGCAACGAAGTGCAACGCAACATCGTCGCGCAAACCGTGCTCGGCTGACCCGAAAGGATTTCAAAATGGATTTCGATTTTTCTGACGATCAAGAACAACTGCGCGACGCGGTGCGCAAATGGGTGGACAAGGGTTACGACTTTGACCGTCGCCGGGCCATCGTGGCGGCGGGCGGTTTTGACCGCGCTGCCTATGGCGAGCTGGCCGAGCTGGGGCTGACCGGCCTGTACGTGAGCGAAGAGCACGGCGGTATGGGCATGGGCCCCACCGAAGCCATGGTGACCATGGAAGAGCTCGGTCGCGGCATTGTGCTCGAACCTCTGACACAGACCCTGATCACCAGCGCCACACTGCAAACCCATGCCCCTGCCGCACTGCAAGCGGCGTGGCTGCCGCGCATGGCGGCTGGCGAAGCGATCGTGGTCTTGGCGCACCAAGAACGTGGCGCACGCTACCAACTGAGCCGCTGCGCTGCACAAGGCAGCGAATCCAACGGCTCATGGTCGGTCAGCGGCACCAAGAGCGTGGTGGCCGTGGGCGACCAAGCCGATGCCTTTGTGGTGCCTGCCACTGTGAACGGCCAGATCGCCCTGTTTTTGGTCGAACGCAGCGCCAGTGGTGTGAGCACCCAGGGCTACATCACACAAGACGGTTCACGCGCCGCCGAAGTGATGCTGAACCAAGCCCCGGCACAGCTGATCACCTTGAATGGCCTGACTGCCCTTGAAGAAGCAGTGGACATCGGCATGGCCTGCGTTTGTGCCGAAGCCGTGGGCGTGATGGACAAGACCTTGGCCATCACCGTTGACTACATGAACACGCGCAAGCAATTTGGTGTGAACATCGCCAGTTTTCAGGCCTTGCGCCACCGCGTAGCCGACATGAAGATGCAACTGGAACTGGGCCGCTCCATGAGCTACTACGCCAGCCTGAAATTGCATGCCCCTGCCGATGAACGCCGTCGCGCCATGGCCCGTGCCAAATACCAGCTGGGTGTGTCCATGCGCTTCATTGGGCAGCAAGCGGTGCAATTGCACGGCGGCATTGCCGTCACAGACGAATACATCGTGAGCCACTACTTCAAAAAATTGACGCAGCTGGACATGAGCTTTGGCGACACATTGCACCAACTGGGCGAGGTGTCGGCACGCATGCAAGAAACCGCAGGCGTGTTTGCCTGATCCGGCTTGCAACCTTCAACAAGGGCTCCGCAAGGAGCCCTTGTTCATTCAGGATCTCGGACCCGCACAAAGCTGGCAAAACGCGGCAAACCCGACGGGGTGCGGTCACGGTAGAGGTAAGTCACCCAAGCGCCAACCGGCGGCGGATCTCGCCGCAGCGCATCACTTAAGCCTGCGCCCAAGGCAAACCGCTGCCCTGAGGGCATTTGCAAGAGCAATGCCCCGGTTTGCCCCTGCAAGCGCCCCTTGCCCGGCTGGTATCCCACCAGCCGAGCCTCTTCGTCAGCTTCTGGCTTGAATTTGTAAAGCGCATCTGATCGCCCGGCTCGCCAAAGGGCGTCGGTCCGGTGCAACATCAAGCCTTCACCACCGTTGCGCACGGTCTCTTGCAACAGCGCCTGCAAAGCCGGAGCATCGTTGACAAGCTCTTGTCCCACCGGCACCAACCAAGGCACTCGCGCAGTCGCCACGGCTGATTGAACAAGGCGCACCCTGTCTTTGAACGGCGCGGTATTTTGAGGGGTGTCAAACACCAGGTATTTCACTGCACGCCAGGCCTCATCATCGGGCACCGCTTGGCGCACCACGCCCGACAAACGGTCAAACTGCCCTCGCCCCATCCAGAGTTCGCCGTCCAACGGGGTGGCAGGCAAGGCCGACACAAACCAGCTTGGAGCAGCCAGCAAACGTCCGCTGCGAAAGCGCAAAACCCGACCGTCCCAGACGGCGCGCACACCGTCGAATTTTTCACTGACCGAAAAGCCTTGCGGTGATCGACCAAGGGGCCAGGAGGTGGCCAATTGCACTTGAACTTGCACTTGAACTTGCGCCGGGGCTTCTGGCGCACTGTCATCTTTGGCCTCAGCGTCAGGGGCCAGCCATGCACCCATCCACAGCGCGAACAAAGTCTGCCGCCGGTTCAAGCCCGGGCCATTAACCGGGCCATTAACCGCGTCATAGACCGGGTCATGCGTCGGGGCAACGGCAAGCGACGGGTGCCGGGGCTTGTCTTGTGGGTAGAACAGTTCAGTGCCCAAGGCCTGGACAAATGTCGGTGTCTGCATGGCGTGTCTCCCTGAGGGTGTAAGGCCTTTAATTTTGGCCTTTTGTATTCAGAAAGACATCATGCGGCTGTTGGCCTGACAGTGCAAGCACCCGCACTGTGCAAGCAGCCTCACTGGTCCGGCACACTCAAACCATCAAACGCGAATTCTTGGGTACATGCGCCATCAAGAACGCCATCTGGTCCGACAAGATGCGGCGGTTGCGCAAAATGAAGTCTTCCCAGAGGCTGGGCACATAAGGTGCGTACAGCAGCGGCATGCGGGCCTGCTCGGGGGTGCGACTGCTTTTGCGGTGGTTACAAGATCGACAGGCCGTGACCACGTTCATCCAGTGGTCGGGGCCGTTTTGGCACAGCGGAACAATGTGCTCGCGCGTCAGCACCGATTCGTGAAAATGCCCACCACAATAAGCGCACACATTGCGGTCACGCACAAACAGTTTGGGATTGGTCAGCCCCGAACGCATGTCAAACGGGTTGATGCGGGGCACGCCCTGGGTACCGATGATGCTGTTGACGGTGATGATGGATTGCTGACCCGTGAGCGCGTTGTGCCCGCCACGAAAAACAGCGACTTGCTGCCCTGCTTCCCAACGCACTTCGTCTGCGGCGTAGTGGGTGACCGCCTGCTCGAGTGAAATCCAAGATTGCGGCAGCCCTTGGGCCGAGAGTTTCAAAACCTTCACAGACGCCTCCATTCAACAGTTCAAAAACCACTGACACGAAAAGTTCCGTCTCGATCCTGTCCTGCATGGCTTGAAAAAAGGTCTCACTTCAAAGCTGCAAAAGGCCACCGCCTAGAGGATCGGGCTCAGTCACAATATACCCTCTTACTTTGACAATCCCGTGAATGCTGGCGCTTTGCTGGCCAGGCGGGCAACACCCAAGCGACATGAAGGTTTTCCGCGGCTTCCATCACCCTGACCTGGCCCCCGCCTGCGCCCTGACCATCGGCAACTTCGATGGCGTGCACCGCGGGCATCAGGCCATGCTGGCGCTGTTGCGCAGCGAAGCGGCCCACCGGGGCGTGCCCAGTTGCGTGATGACCTTCGAGCCGCACCCGCGCGATTACTTTGCCAAGGCGCTGAACAAGCCCGAACTGGCCCCTGCCCGCATCGCCACACTGCGCGACAAACTGCAAGAGCTGGAGCGCTGCGGCGTAGACCAAGTGGTGGTCTTGCCCTTCGATGCCGAACTGGCCAGCCAATCGCCCGATGACTTCATCCAGCAAGTGCTGCTCCAGGGCCTGGGCGTGCGCTATGTGCAAGTCGGCGACGATTTCCGCTTTGGGGCCAAGCGGGCGGGCGACTACGCCATGCTCGACGCTGCGGGCCAGCGTCTGGGCTTTGATGTGGCTCGCATGAACAGCTACGAAGTGCATGGCCTGCGTGTATCCAGCTCGGCCGTGCGCGATGCCCTGGGTCAGGGTCGCCTGCAAGATGTGCAAGCCCTGCTGGGTCGCCCCTACAGCATCAGCGGCCATGTGGTGCATGGGCGCAAGCTCGGGCGCGAACTGGCTGCCACCGCAGAAGGCGCGGGGGATGGTTTTCGGACCCTGAATTTGCGTTTTTCGCACTGGAAACCTGCTGCCAGCGGCATCTTTGTGGTGCAAGTGCATGGCTTGACTCACAGCCCATTGAAAGGCGTGGCCAATCTGGGCATCAGGCCCTCTTTGGACCCCACCGATGTGAACGGTGGCCGGGTGCTGCTGGAGACCCACGCCTTCGACTGGCCCGCCGATCTGGGCCCCGAGGGGGGCTACGGTAAAATCATCCGCGTGGATCTGCTGCACAAACTACACGACGAACTCAAATACGACGGTCTGGACGCCCTGACAAAGGGCATTGCCAAAGACTGCGAAGACGCACAAGCGTGGTTTGCGACACGCCGTGGCGACAATGCCCAGTCTTTGAGCCGCCAGACCACCCGCGACCGAATTTGACGATCCGGCCCTCGTTTGCTGCCCTTCGACAGGCTCAGGGCGAACGACCTCAACGGCCCACCTCCTTTTGATCTCTCCGAACGGCCCGCCGCTCGGGCTGAGCTTGTCGAAGCCCTCCCGACTTGAAGCACCATGACCGAAGCCACAACCCCAGCCAGCACCGACTACCGCGCCACACTCAATCTGGCCGACACGCCCTTTCCCATGCGCGGTGACCTGCCCAAACGCGAGCCAGGCTGGGTGAACGACTGGAACGAAGGCGGCCTGTACAAAAAACTGCGCGCAGCCCGTCAAGGTGCCCCGCTGTTTGTGCTGCACGACGGCCCGCCCTACGCCAACGGCAAACTGCACATTGGCCACGCGCTGAACAAAGTGCTCAAGGACATGATCGTCAAGTCCAAGCAGCTCGCTGGTTTTGATGCGCAATACATCCCCGGTTGGGACTGCCACGGTCTGCCGATCGAAAACGCCATTGAAAAACTGCATGGCCGCAAGCTGAGCCGTGACGACATGCAGGCCAAAAGCCGCGCCTTTGCCACTGAGCAAATCAACCAGCAACGCGAAGACTTCAAGCGCCTGGGCGTGTTGGGCGACTGGGAACGCCCCTACCGCACCATGGACCCGGCCAACGAAGCCGGTGAAATTCGCGCCTTCAAGCGCGTGATTGAGCGCGGCTTTGTCTATCGCGGCCTCAAGCCCGTTTACTGGTGCTTTGACTGCGGCTCTTCTCTGGCCGAATTCGAGATCGAATACGCCGACAAGAAAAGCGACACGCTGGACGTGGCCTTTGAAGCCGACAACACCGCCGCATTGGCTGCAGCCTTTGGCCTGAGCGCACTGCCCGAATCACTGGCCACAGGCGGCAAAAAAGCCTTTGCCGTGATCTGGACCACCACCGCTTGGACCATCCCAGCCAACCAGGCGCTCAACGCCCACCCCGAGCTGGAATACGCGCTGGTGGACACGCCCCGTGGCGTGCTGCTGCTGGCCGCCAGCTTGGTCGAGAAATGCCTTGAGCGCTACAAGTTGCAAGGCACCGTGATCGCCACCGCCGTGGGTGAGAAGCTTCGCGGCCTGGTGTTTCGCCACCCGCTGCACGACACCGTGACCGCCGAAGAAGGCGGTGAATACAGCTACCGCCGCACCTCGCCGCTGTACCTGGCCGACTACGTGACCGCCACCGACGGCACCGGCATCGTGCACTCGGCCCCAGCCTATGGCGTGGACGACTTCAACTCCTGTGTGGCCCACGGCCTGAAATACGACGACATCCTCAACCCGGTTCAAGGCAACGGCGTGTATGCCGAAGAGCTGCCCTTCTTCGGTGGCCAGCACATCTGGAAAGCCTGTGCCCGCGTGATCGAGGTGCTGGGCCAAAGCGACCGCCTGATGGCCACAGTCGAAATCACCCACAGCTACCCGCACTGCTGGCGTCACAAAACCCCCGTCATCTACCGCGCTGCGGCGCAGTGGTTTGTGCGCATGGACGAGGGCGAGGGTGTCTTCACCCAAGACAAAGCCCCCAAGACCCTGCGCCAGCTGGCCTTGGACGCCATTGAGCAAACCCAGTTTTATCCCGAAAACGGCAAAACCCGCCTGCGCGACATGATTGCCAACCGACCCGACTGGTGCATCTCGCGCCAGCGCTCGTGGGGCGTGCCCGTGCCTTTCTTCTTGCACAAAGACAGTGGCGAGCTGCACCCGCGCACCATGGCCATCCTGGACCAGGCCGCTGACATTGTCGAAAAAGGCGGCATCGAAGCCTGGAGCCGTGTCACGGTCGAAGAGATTTTGGGCGCGACCGACGCCCCCAGCTACACCAAGAGCACCGACATTCTGGAAGTGTGGTTCGACTCGGGCAGCACCTTCCAGCATGTGCTGCGCGGCAGCCACAAAGACGCGTACGGCGTGCCACCTTTCCATGGCCAAGGCCCGGAGGCCGATCTGTACCTGGAAGGCCACGACCAGCACCGTGGCTGGTTCCACAGCTCGCTGCTGCTGGGCTGCGCCCTTTACGACCGCGCCCCTTACCGGGGCCTGTTGACCCACGGTTTTGCCACCGACGGCCAAGGCCGCAAGATGAGCAAGTCGCTGGGCAACACCGTTGAGCCGCAAACCATCAACTCCAAAATGGGCGCTGAAATCGTGCGCCTGTGGGTGGCCAGCACCGACTATTCGGGTGACCTCAACATCGACGACAAGATCCTGGCCCGCGTGGTCGACGCGTACCGCCGCATCCGCAACACCTTGCGCTTTTTGATGGCCAACGTGAGCGACTTCAACCCGGCCACCGACACCGTGCCCGATGACCAGCTGCTGGAAATCGACCGCTTTGCCCTGGCCCGTGCGGCCGAGTTGCAAGCCGATATCCGCGCCCACTTCGACGCGTATGAGTTCCACCCCGTGGTCTCCAAGTTGCAAATCTATTGCTCAGAAGACCTGGGCGCGTTTTATCTCGACGTGCTGAAAGACCGCCTGTACACCACGGCCCCAAAATCGTTGGCCCGCCGCAGTGCGCAAACAGCGCTCTACCGCATCACCCACGGCATGCTGCGCTGGATGGCACCTTTCCTGTCCTTCACGGCCGAAGAAGCCTGGGGCACTTTCGGCACATCCGAATCCATCTTCATGGAAACCTTCAGCGACTTCGGCTCGGCAGATGCGGCAGAAAACACCGCGCTTTTGGCCAAATGGGCCCGTATCCGCGAAATCCGCGATCTGGTCAACAAGGACATCGAAACCTTGCGCACCGCAGGCCAAGTGGGCGCGTCGCTGCAAGCCGATATCACCTTGCAAGCGCCTGCCGCTGACCATGCCTTGCTGGCCAGCCTGGGCGAAGACATCAAGTTCGTGTTCATCACCTCCAAAGTGACTTTGCAGGCAGGCGAAACTCTGGCGGTGCAAGTGACCGCCAGCCAAGCCACCAAATGCGAACGCTGCTGGCACTACGCCGACGACGTGGGCCACGACGCCGCTCACCCCACGATTTGTGGCCGCTGCGTCAGCAACCTGCACGGCGCGGGCGAAACGCGCTTGATCGCCTGAATTTCACCCCCTCCTAAAAGACAAGGCAAGCCCATGGCCAGCTCCAAAAAATTCGGCAATGGTGGCTCCAGCAAAAGCCAGGGCATGGCGCTCTGGCTGGGCATTGCCCTCTTGGTGCTCTTGCTAGACCAGTTCACCAAGGTGCTGGTGCTGGGCGCTTTTCAGCTGGGTGACAGCACGCCGATCACCTCGTTTTTCAACCTGGTACGGGCACACAACCACGGTGCGGCCTTCTCGTTTCTGGCAGGTGCAGGCGGCTGGCAGCGCTGGTTCTTCACGGGCATCGGCGTAGTCGCTGCACTGTTCATGGTCTGGATGCTGCGCTCACATGCGGGACAAAAACTGTTCAGCCTGGCCATCGCGCTGATTTTGGGCGGGGCCATTGGCAACGTCGTGGACCGCCTGCTGCACGGCTACGTGGTCGACTTTCTGGACTTTTATTGGGGCGCTTGGCACTTCCCGGCTTTCAACGTGGCCGATGCCGGCATCAGCGTGGGCGCAGCCTTGCTGATCCTGGATGAAATCTTGCGGGTGAGACGCGGTCGCTGATTCGCATCCGCCCACAAAAAAGCCCGCCGAAGCGGGCTTTTTCAATTCAGACTCGTTTTACAGCGTTATGATCGTGCAACCCGTTGTCTTGCGGGCTTCCAGGGCGATGTGCGCATCCTGGATATTGGCCAAGGGGAAGGTCTGGTCGATGTGGATCTTGACCTTGCCACTGGTCACCGCCTCGAACAAATCATCGGCCATCTCTTGCGTGCTTTCACGCGTGGTGATGTGGCTGAACAAAGTCTGGCGCGTCACATAGACCGAACCCTTGGGGCCCAAAATGCCCGGCGAGAACGGGGCTACCGCGCCAGAAGCATTGCCAAAGCTGGCCATCAGGCCAAACGGTGCCAGGCAGTCGAGTGATTTGTCCCAAGTGTCTTTGCCCACCGAGTCGTAAACCACCTTCACACCTTTGCCGCCCGTGATTTCTTTCACCCGAGCCTGGAAGTCATCGGTCGAATAATTGATGCAAAACTCGGCGCCGTTGGCTTTGGCCAATGCGCACTTTGCATCGCTGCCCGCTGTGCCAATCAAGCGCAAGCCCAAAGCCTTGGCCCACTGGCAAGCGATCAGGCCCACACCACCGGCAGCGGCATGAAACAGCACAAAGTCCCCGGCCTTCAGGCCACCCTGGGGCAGCGTGCGCTTGAGCAAATATTGCGCCGTCAGGCCCTTGAGCATCATGGCCGCGCCCGTCTCAAACGAGATCGCATCGGGCAATTTGCACACACACTTGGCAGGCATCACGCGCACCTCGCAATAGCTGCCGGGCGGCTGGCTGGCATAGGCTGCGCGGTCACCCACTTTCAAATGCGTAACGCCCTCGCCCACCGCCTCGACCACGCCCGAGGCTTCCATGCCCAGCTTGAGCGGCATGGGCAGCGGGTACAAACCACCACGCTGGTACACGTCAATGAAGTTCAAGCCGATGGCCTTGTGGCGGATGCGAATCTCGCCGGGGCCGGGCTCACCCACGGTCACATCGACCAGTTTCATGACTTCGGGGCCGCCGTTTTGGTCGATCTGGACTGCAAGGCTCATGGGGAAATTCTCCTGAATGGGTGGAATCAAACGATGCGTGACTTTGCCACGAATCTCATGCCTGCGTGCGGGGCGGGGACAGCTT
>JAGNWH010000057.1:0-13587 GCA_017986055.1 Limnohabitans sp.
TGCGGCCATTGGTGTGGTTGCGGCTTGCTGTGCACGCTCAAAGTAAGAGCGTGGTGCAGGACGGTCTTCACCAGTGGTTTGCGTGGCTTGAGTGGCTTGTGCGGCTGGCGCAGCGGCTGTGGTGTCGGTATTCAAGTTGCCTTGAGTTTCCTCGCCAGTGCTGTCCTGGCGTGGCTCGCCTGCGCGTTCGCGACGGTCACGGCCGTAGCGGTCACGCGAGCGGCGCTCACGGCGTTCGCCGTTGTTTTCAGACGCGGCACCACCTTCTTGAGGCGCGTTCGCATCTTGCCCTTCGGTGGCGATCACTGCTGACTCTGGGGCATTGGCATCGCTGGAAGCGGTGTCTGCCTGGCGGCGTTCACCACCACGCTCGCCACGTTCACGACGGCCTTCACCACCGCGCTCACCACGTTCACGGCGACCTTCGCCACGGGGTGCACGTTCATTGCGCACTTCGGTGCCATCGGCGCTCAGCTCAGGCTGCGCATCGCTGCGGTCTTCGCTTCGGCTTTCATTTCGGTTATCGCTGCGACCATCACGACGGCCTTCGCGGGGCGCACGCTCGCCAGCAGGCCGCTCTGCGCGTTCACCACGCTCAGAACGTTCGCCGCGTGCGGGACGGGCTTCGCCTTCGCGCAATTCATTGCGACCCTCTGATCGGCCTTCACTGCGTTCACCGCGGCCTTCGCCACGGCGACCGCCTTCGCGGGGTGCGCGGATCTCGCCTGCGGTGCCTTCGCTGCGTTCGCCACGGCGGCCATCGCGACCACCACGGCGGCCATCGCGACCACCTTCACGGCGTTCGCCATCGCGACCACCTTCGCGGCTTTCATTGCGGCGTTCACCGTTGCGGCCTTCGCGTGCCTTGTCGTCTTTTTTGCCCACGGTGGCTGGCGCTGCTTCAGTGGCGCTGCCACCGAACAGGTTTTTCAGCCAGCCGAAGAAACCGCCTGTGGCTGCTGGAGCGGCCACGGGTGCTGCTGCAGCCTTACGGGCAGGTTTGGCTGCGGCCACCGGAGCTTCTGGCTTGACTGGCGCGATCGGCGCTGGCGCATCGGGCAAAACACCCTTGATGACTGGCGTTTGCTTGTTGGTAGGCTCTTGCGAACGGCGCGTCACGGTGGTGGCGTCTTCGATCTCTTCGGCCATCTTGTAGCTGGCTTCGATGCGGTCCAAGCGTGGATCGTCGTGCTTCAAACGCTCGAGTTTGTAATGCGGCGTTTCCAGCGACTTGTTGGGCACCAGCAGCACGTTGATGCGTTGCTGCAGTTCGATCTTGGCGATTTCTGAGCGCTTTTCGTTCAGCAGGAAAGACGCCACTTCGACCGGCACTTGGGCGTGCACAGCGGCGCTGTTGTCCTTCATGGACTCTTCCTGGATGATGCGCAGGATTTGCAATGCCGAGCTCTCGGTATCGCGAATGTGGCCAGCGCCGCCGCAACGTGGGCAGGGGATGGACGCACCTTCTGACAGGGCTGGCTTCAAGCGCTGGCGGCTCATTTCCATGAGGCCGAACTTGCTGATGGTGCCGAACTGCACGCGGGCACGGTCTTGGCGCAGTGCGTCGCGCAAGCGGTTTTCCACTTCGCGGCGGTTCTTCGACTCTTCCATGTCGATGAAGTCGATCACGATCAGGCCACCCAGGTCGCGCAGGCGCATCTGGCGGGCTACTTCATCAGCGGCTTCGAGGTTGGTGCGGGTGGCGGTTTCTTCAATGTCACCGCCCTTGATGGCGCGGGCCGAGTTCACGTCCACCGACACCAAGGCTTCGGTGTGGTCAATCACGATGGCGCCGCCAGAAGGCAGTTGCACGGTGCGGGCGTAGGCCGATTCGATCTGGTGTTCGATCTGGAAGCGGCTGAACAGCGGTGCGTCGTCGCGGTAGCGCTTCACGCGGTTCGCAAACTCAGGCATGACGTGGCTCATGAACTGCTGAGCCTGGTCATAGATGTCATCGGTGTCGATCAGGATGTCGCCGATGTCGTTGTTGAAGTAATCGCGGATGGCGCGGATCACCAAGCTTGATTCCTGGTAAATCAGGAATGCACCTTTGCCGCCTTTGGATGCGCCGTCGATGGCGGTCCAGAGCTTGAGCAGGTAGTTCAGGTCCCACTGCAGTTCGGGCGCGGAACGGCCAATGCCTGCGGTGCGCGCGATGATGGACATGCCTTTGGGATATTCAAGCTGGTCCATGGCTTCTTTGAGCTCGGCCCGGTCGTCACCTTCGATGCGGCGGCTGACGCCACCGCCACGCGGGTTGTTGGGCATGAGCACCACATAACGGCCAGCCAGGCTGACGAAGGTAGTGAGGGCTGCACCCTTGTTGCCGCGCTCTTCTTTTTCGACCTGCACCAAGAGGGACTGGCCTTCTTTGATGACGTCCTGGATGCGTGCTTGGCTGACGGACACGCCTTCAGCAAAGTATTGGCGGGAGATTTCCTTGAAGGGCAAAAAGCCGTGGCGGTCTTCGCCGTAGTCCACAAAGCAGGCTTCGAGCGAGGGCTCGACACGGGTCACCACCGCTTGGTAGATGTTGCCCTTGCGCTGTTCGCGGCCTTCGATTTCGATTTCGTAGTCGAGGAGTTTTTGTCCATCGACGATGGCCAGGCGGCGCTCTTCAGCTTGCGTGGCGTTGATCAGCATCCGTTTCATGATGCGTTCCTTCTCTTGTCAGCGTGGTCCAGTTGCAGAGAAATGTCTGCGGCCTGGAGCCTGTTTACACAACTGGCTTTGGATTCCTGGGAACCTCAAAGCCTCCGTTGCCGGAGCTGACGCCTGAAACGAAGGGAATTGCCGAAGGTGATCGCCATTCAGCCGTGCGTGAGCACAGGAATGGGGATCGTGGCGCGTGGATGGGGCGAGGCAAAAGGCGTGTAAAGATTTGTCCACTGCCGGGGGCTTCCCCCGGTGTCCAAGACAAACTGTTGGGCACAAGGCGTGACTGTGGAGCCCGGCTTCGTGAGCCACTCCAAACACATCAGCAAAGTTCCGAACAACACAACCATCTCGCTTTGATCCGTCCAACAGCCTGAAGGGCTATTGGACTTGGGGTATTCCGTATCTGGGTTTCTGGACGTCGGCCCAACCTCCGGGGCGATTGGCCACTGTTGGCGTTGGCCTTCAGTCTGCAAATCGTGCCGAGGGTGGCATCGACCATCTGGTTTGGCGCGGTGGTGGTGGACTAAACTCCTGTCTTCAGGAATTCATTTCCATTTGAATCAACCACTTACAGCCAATTGCCAGTGAATCACATTATAGGGGCCCAAACCGCTGCCGCGGTGCCCGCCGTCAAATGGTTGTTGGTAGACGAAGAGTCTGCCGGTCAGCGATTGGACAACTTTTTGCTACGGCATCTCAAGGGCGTGCCCAAAACCCATGTTTATCGAATCATTCGCAGTGGCGAGGTTCGCGTCAACAAAGGACGAGCTTCCGCTGAAACGCGGGTCGAGACCGGCGACCAAGTGCGTTTGCCGCCCGTGCGCATTTCTGAAAAAGTAGCCGAAAAGGCCGCGCATCCTGCACCTGGGCGTGAATTTCCGCTGTTGCTGGAAGATGACAGCCTGATGGCGATCAACAAACCGGCGGGTGTGGCGGTGCACGGTGGCTCGGGGGTGAGCTTTGGTGTGATTGAGCAATTGCGGCAGGCGCGACCTCAGGCGAAGTTACTGGAATTGGTGCATCGCCTGGACCGCGACACCAGCGGCATTTTGTTGGTGGCCAAAAAGCGCAGTGCCTTGAAGCAGCTGCAAGATCAGTTTCGTGAGCGCGAAACAGGCAAGACTTATCTGGCGCTGGTCAAAGGCGAGTGGCCCGCTAAATTGAAGGTGATCGACCAGCCGCTGCACAAATTTTTGCTGCCCAACGGTGAGCGCCGCGTCAAAGTAACCACGCCAGAAGACCCGGAGGGCATGCGCTCGATTACCTTGGTCAAGGTGTCCAAGCGTTTGCCGGGGGCGACCTTGCTGGAGGTGACCATCAAGACCGGGCGCACCCACCAGATCAGGGTGCATTTGTCTTCGCAAGGTCACCCAATTGCCGGTGATGACAAATACGGTGACTTTGACTGGAATCGCCAGCTTCAAAAGCCAGGCACCAGCCCCAGTCTTAAACGCATGTTTTTACACGCCTGGCGCTTGCAGTTCAACCACCCGGTGACTGCCGAGCGCGTGGCCTTGCAAGCCGATTTGCCCCCTGAATTGAAAGCGTATGTTGACCATGTCAGCCCATCTGAATGAATTTCGGCCTCGCCAGTTTGACCTGATCGCATTTGATTGGGACGGCACGCTGTTCGATTCCACGGCCATCATCACCCGCTGCATCCAGCGGGCCGTAGTGGATGTGGGCGGGCAGGAGCCGACCCGCGAAGCCGCCTCTTATGTGATTGGCATGGCCTTGATGCCTGCCTTGGCCCATGCTGCGCCGGATGTGCCAAAAGACAAGTACCCCGCTTTGGGTGAGCGTTACCGCCACCATTACATCCAACACCAAAACGACATCAGCCTGTTTGATGGCGTGCTCGAATTGTTGGACGACCTCAAAGCCCGACACCATTGGGTGACGGTGGCCACCGGTAAAAGCCGCCAAGGCCTGAACGAGTCCTTGCAGGCGGTTGAGCTGCGCCACCGCTTTGACGGCTCTCGCACCGCCGATGAAACGGCAGGCAAGCCTCATCCGCTCATGCTGCATGAACTGATGCGCGAGTTTGGCGTGGACCCCGAGCGCACCCTGATGATCGGCGACACCACGCATGACCTTCAGATGGCTGTGAACGCCGGTTGTGCCAGTGTGGGCGTGAGTTACGGTGCGCACGAGCCCGACGCCTTCCACGCCCTGAATCCGCGCCATGTGGCGCACAGCGTGCGTGATTTGCACGACTGGTTGCTGCAAAACGCCTGAAAAGGAGCTTTTCATGGAGCCAATAGTCCCTTTGTGCAACAGTGCAGATTTGGTCAATGGTGGCCGTGCTGTGCCTTTCGACATCGTTTATGCCGGGCAGACCTGCCGCGCATTCGCCATCCGTTACCAAGGCCAGGTGCATGCCTACTTGAACCGCTGCACCCATGTGGCGATGGAAATGGATTACCAGCCCGACCGTTTTTTTGACGACACCGGGCGCTGGTTGATGTGTGCCACACACGGTGCCACTTACCAGCCCGATACCGGCGCTTGCTCGGGTGGTCCTTGCCGCGGAGGCCTTGTGCAAATAGACCTTTCAGAGCGGGACGGCGTGGTTCACTGGCATACTGCCTACAACTTGAAACCCCTTGAATTTTGACCATGCAAGACCCTCTGGACAACACGTCCGCCTCGGCCTCCAATGAATCTGTGAAAGCTGCTGCTGCCGCCCTCGATGAAGGCTGGGCGCGTGACACGCTGGCGCAGTTGGCCTTTGCCAATCTGAACGAGCAAAAAACCGCCCGCCGCTGGAAGGTGGGCTTGCGCATGGCGTGGTTGTTGTTGCTGGCGTTGGTGTTTTGGCAGGCGTTCAGCTTCAACTCACCGACCAGTAACCCCAGCTTGCCGCACACGGCGATGGTGTCCATCGTGGGTGAAATCGGCTCGGAAACCCAAGCCAGTGCAGAAAATGTGATGTCTTCCATGCGCTTGGCACTGGAAGATTCCGGCTCGCAGGCCTTGGTGTTGTTGATCAACTCACCCGGTGGCAGCCCTGTACAAGCGGGTCTCATCAACGACGAAATCATCCGCCTGCGGGCTTTGCACAACAAGCCCATTTACGCTGTGGTGGAAGAGTCTTGCGCTTCTGCTGCCTATTACATTGCGGCTGCCG
This sequence comes from Limnohabitans sp., assembly GCA_017986055.1. Classification (GTDB taxonomy): domain Bacteria; phylum Pseudomonadota; class Gammaproteobacteria; order Burkholderiales; family Burkholderiaceae_C; genus Limnohabitans_A. The sequence goes on from JAGNWH010000057.1 coordinate 5,789, forward strand.
CTGACCAGATTTATGTGGACAAGGCCAGCATCGTGGGCAGCATTGGTGTGCTCATGGACGGTTTCGGCTTCACGGGCCTGATGGACAAACTGGGTGTGGAGCGCCGCCTTATGACGGCTGGCGCCAACAAGGGTTTTCTGGACCCATTCAGCCCACAAACCGAGGCGCAGCGCAAACACGCTCAGGCCATGCTTGACCAAATCCACACCCAGTTCATTGACGTGGTCAAAAAAGGCCGGGGTGACCGCCTGAAGGAAACGCCAGAGATGTTCAGCGGCTTGTTCTGGAGCGGCCAACAGGCCGTGGACCTGGGTTTGGCCGACAGTTTGGGCAGCCTCGATGGCGTGGCGCGCGAAGTGGTCAAGGCGCCGGATGTCATTGATTACACCCAGCGCGAGAACGTGGCCGAACGCTTGGTCAAGCGCTTTGGTGCGGCAGTGGGCGAAGGTTCTGTCCGCGCCGTGCGCGCAAGCACCGGACTGCGCTGAGCCGCCTGCGCTGTTCAGTGCTTTAAGGCCCGATGGCGTAGACCGCGGGCGTGTGACCGTCAGGGCCTTTCAGGCCCTTTTTCCATTGCGCCACAGTGTGGCTTTGAATGTGGGCCGAAGGCAGTGTCAGCCCGCTGGCAATCGCCAGGCGTGTGTTGGCCTGCAGGCTTTGCAGCAGGCCGCTGAGCATGGCGGCGTTGCGGTAGGGCGTTTCGATCCACAGCTGGGTCTGGCCGGTTTTCAGTGCCAGTGATTCCAGTTGTTTCAGGCGTGCCCCGCGTTCAGCGGCGTCCTGCGGCAAGTAGCCTACAAATGCGAAATTTTGACCATTGAGGCCGCTGGCTGCCAAGGCCAGTAGCAGGGACACAGGCCCGACCAATGGCACCACGGTGATGCCCAGGTCGTGCGCCGCACGCACCACGGAGCTGCCAGGGTCGGCTACGGCCGGCATGCCTGCTTCGCTGATCAGGCCCACATCGTGACCTTGCAAGGCAGCAGTCAACAGCGGTTTGCCGTCAAAGCCGGATTGGTGGTCGCCTTTTTTGTGCACATGGCGCGGCAACTCGGTGATGGTTTGCTCAGGCAGTGGCGCGATCAGCGGGTGGGTTTCGCCCACGCGTTTCAAAAAGGCGCGTGTGGTTTTGGCGTTTTCGCAGACCCAATGCCGAATGCCTGCGGCCGAGGCCAAGCTGGCTTCTGGCAGCACATGGGTGATCGGAGCTTGTTCGGTGCAGCCAAAGTCCAGTGGCGTGGGCACCAGAAACAGACGGCCTTGAGGTCGGGGGGCGTTCACAGCAGTTTCACTCCAGCTTGGCGCAGCAGGCGGGCTGTGCGGATGAGGGGCAAGCCGACCAAGGCGGTCGGGTCGTCGTTGTCGATGGATTCCAGCAAGGCAATGCCCAAGCCTTCGCTTTTGGCGCTGCCTGCGCAGTCGTAAGGTTTTTCGGCTTGCAAATAAGCCTCGATCTCGTCGTTGCTGAGATCGCGAAACACCACCCGAACTTCGGCCAAATCGACCTGCTCAAAGCCGGTGGCCAGGCAAACCACGGCCAGCGCGGTTTGGAAAATCACGGTTTGGCCGCGCATTTGGCGCAGTTGTTGTACGGCGCGACTGTGTTCACCGGGTTTGCCCAAGGGTTGACCCGCCAGATCGGCCACTTGGTCTGAACCGATGACGACCGCCTCGGGATGCAATGTCGCCACGGCCTTGGCTTTGGCCAAAGCCAGCCGGAGGGCTAAATTTTTAGGAGTTTCGCCTGCCTGCGGGGTTTCGTCCACGTCGGGCGCGGTCACACTGAAGGGGATGCGCAAACGCTCCAGCAATTCGCGCCGATAGCGCGAGGTGGAGCCCAGCACGACCGGGCGGCTGGGTGTATTGAGAGAGAGGGCAGGGGCAAAAGTCGTTGTCAAAGCGCAAACCCAGGTTGAAATTCGGATGGGTGATTCTCTTACACTGCAGCCATGGAAAAAAAATTGGACCCCCAACACCTGGACATGGTGTCTTTTGCCCGTGATGCCATCAGCCTCAAGGGCGAGGGCCACTTGGCCGATTGGCTTCGTTTGGCCGATGAACGATACGGTGATGTGCTCCCTGCTGGCCCGGTAGTTTGGCATTTGCAAGGCCGATCAGTCCCTCAGCCTGATGGCGTTGACCAAATTTGGCTTGACTTGAAAGCTTCGGTTGATTTGCCCATGCAGTGCCAGCGTTGCCTGACGCCTGTGCTCGAGACTGTGGAGGCCGAGCGTTCGTTCCGCTTTGTGGCCGATGAGGCGACTGCGGCGGCCCTGGATGACGAAGCAGAGGAAGATATTTTGGTCATCAGCCGTGACTTCGATGCATTGGCCTTGGTCGAGGATGAGCTGATTTTGTCTTTGCCGTTGGTGCCTTTGCACGAGGTTTGCCCTGAAACAGTGCCCATGTCCGCAGTCGACCCTGAATTTGAAGTGGCTGCCGAACGTCCTAACCCGTTTGGTGTTTTGGCGGGCCTTAAAACGGGCATTTCCAAGTAAGTGCTCAATGAAGTCCTTCCAAAGGTCTTCGGCTTAGGCTATAATTTATGGCTTCGCCCAGTTTTTTCTGGGTGACATTCTCATCAACCAGAAGCTGCGTCTTGATTAGCGCGGCATCCAAGCTTCCAAGGAGCCATCATGGCTGTTCAGCAAAACAAAAAGTCGCCTTCCAAGCGTGGTATGCACCGTTCGCACAATGCCCTGAACGTGCCGGGCATCGCTGTCGAGCCAACAACAGGCGAAATCCACCTGCGTCATCACATCAGCCCCAACGGTTTTTACCGTGGCCGCCAAGTGTTGAAAAACAAGTCAGAAGCCTGATCGGCGTCAGCCCTCAAGCCTGAAGAGGCCCGGCGCTACTTTATAAGTAGCATCGGGCTTTTGTTTTTGTGGCTTTGAATTTTTCTCTACGGTTTTGAGCTCAAGGATTCCATGACCTCGCCCACCCCGATCACCCTGGCTGTCGATTGCATGGGCGGCGACCACGGTCCCCGCGTCACGCTGGGGGCATGCCGCCGTTTTTTGTCCACTCACCCTGATGCCCGGCTGCTGCTGGTGGGGCGTGCAGAAGCGCTGGCCGGTTTTGCCGATCCCCGAGCCGTTGTGGTGGCTGCGACTGAAGTGGTCGAGATGGACGATTCGCTCGAAATCGCCCTGCGCAAGAAAAAAAACTCCTCTATGCGCATTGCCATCGAGCAAGTGCGGGATGGCCAAGCTGCGGCGGCCATTTCAGCAGGCAATACGGGTGCCTTGATGGCGATTGCCCGTTATGTGCTCAAAACCATGGACGGCATTGACCGTCCCGCCATTGCAGGCCAGATGCCCAACTTCAAAGGCGGCGGCACCACCATGCTCGATTTGGGGGCCAATGTCGATTGCACACCCGAGCATTTGTTGCAGTTTGCTGTCATGGGGTCGGCGCTGGTCTCGGTGCTGCAAAACAAACAAAATCCCACTGTGGGCCTGCTCAATATCGGCGAAGAGGCGATCAAGGGCAATGAAATCATCAAAAAATCGGGCGAATTGCTGCGATCTGCGGCCAGTTCGGGTGATTTGAATTTCCACGGCAATGTGGAAGGCAACGACATTTTCAAGGGCACGGTGGATATCGTGGTCTGTGATGGCTTTGTCGGTAATGTGGCCTTGAAGGCCAGCGAAGGGCTGGCAACCATGATTGGTGGTTTTTTGAAAACCGAGTTTTCGCGCAATATTTTCACGAAAATTGCCGCGATCTTGGCTTATCCGGTCCTTTCTGCCTTTAAAGATCGTGTAGACCACCGTCGTTACAACGGCGCAGCCCTGCTGGGTTTGCGTGGCTTGGTGTTCAAAAGCCACGGTTCGGCTGACGAGGTGGCTTTTGAGACCGCCTTGAACCGGGCTTATGATGCAGCTCGAAATCAATTGCTGGACCGCGTTCGTGAACGCATCGCCCATGCCGCCCCTTTGTTGATGGGCGCGCAGGCCGATCGGGCTGAACCAGCGGTCACACCCGTATGAGAATTTATTCCCGCATTTTGGGCACCGGCAGCTACCTGCCGGAAAACCGCCTGACCAACGCCGATCTGGCCGCCCAACTGGCGCAGCAAGGTGTTGAAACCTCCGACGACTGGATCGTGGAGCGTACGGGCATCCGTGCCCGCCACTTTGCAGCCGACAGCCAAGGCTGCAGCGATTTGGCGACCGAAGCAGCCCGTAAAGCGCTGGCCGCCGCCGGAATTTCCGCCGATGAACTTGATCTGATCATCGTGGGCACATCAACACCTGACATGGTCTTTCCGTCTGTGGCGACCATGGTGCAGCACAAGCTGGGCACCGCAGGCTGCCCCGCGTTTGACGTGCAGGCCGTTTGCAGCGGCTTTATTTATGCCCTGACGATCGCCGATTCGATGATCCAGTCCGGCTCGGCCAAGCGCGCCTTGGTGATCGGCGCCGAAGTGTTCAGCCGTATCCTCGATTTCAAGGACCGCACAACCTGCGTGTTGTTCGGTGACGGCGCAGGCGCTGTGGTGCTCGAGGCTGCTGACCAGCCCGGTATTTTGGCCACCGATTTGCATGCCGATGGCAAGTACAAAGACATTTTGTGTGTGCCTGGTCATGTGAACCGGGGCGGTATTCTGGGCGACCCGGTACTCAAGATGGACGGCCAAGCCGTCTTCAAGCTCGCCGTGGGCGTGCTCGAGGAAACTGCCCGTGCCAGCTTGGCAAAAGCCAACCTGACCGATGCCGATATCGACTGGCTGATCCCTCACCAGGCCAATATTCGCATCATGCAAAGCACGGCCAAGAAGCTCAAAATGAGCGCTGACAAAGTGGTGGTGACAGTCGATCAGCACGGCAACACCTCGGCCGCATCAATCCCACTGGCACTGGACACCGCCGTGCGCGATGGCCGCATTCAGCGCGGCCAGACTCTCATGCTCGAAGGCGTGGGCGGCGGCTTCACTTGGGGCTCGGTGCTCTTGCGTTATTGACGCGCTATTGATTTGACAGGCCCGGGTCAGCGATGCGCGGCACGCTCATCCGGAATCTTTCCAGATACAGAATTTGCACATGAACACATTTGCTTTTGTTTTTCCCGGTCAGGGCTCCCAGTCGGTGGGCATGCTTGATGCCTGGGGTGACCACCCCGTGGTGCTCGAAACCCTGAAAGAAGCCTCTGAAGCCCTTGGCGAAGACGTGGCTCAACTGATCCACGAAGGACCCAAGGAAGCGCTGGCCATGACCACCAACACCCAGCCTGTGATGCTGGTGTCGGCCGTGGCGGCCTATCGCGCCTGGCTGGCCGAAGGCGGTGCCAAGCCGTCCGTGGTGGCTGGTCACTCGTTAGGTGAATACAGCGCTTTGGTCGCTTCCGGCGTGTTGACGCTGGCACAAGCAGCGCCATTGGTGCGCTTGCGTGCCGCCGCCATGCAAGAAGCTGTTCCCGTGGGTGTGGGGGCCATGGCCGCCATTTTGGGGCTGGCCTCAGACAAAGTCATTGCAGGCTGTAAAGAGGCGCAGGCCACATTTGCGGCAGGCAGCGCTGAGGTGGTTGAGGCTGTGAACTTCAACGACGCAGCGCAAACGGTGATCGCAGGCAGCAAGGCAGCGGTCGACAAGGCCTGCGAAGTGCTCAAGGGCATGGGCGCCAAGCGCGCGTTGCTGTTGCCGGTGTCGGCCCCTTTTCATTCGAGCCTGATGAAGCCCGCTGCTGAAAAGCTGCGTGAAAAACTGGCCACCCTGACTTTGGGGGTGCCGCAGATCCCGGTGCTCAATAACATCGACGTGGCCATCGAAACCGATGCTGACCGCATCCGGGACGCGCTGTACCGTCAGGCTTTTGGCCCGGTGCGCTGGGTCGAGTGCGTGCAGGCCATCAAGGCCCGAGGCGTGATGACATTGGTCGAATGTGGCCCCGGCAAGGTGTTGGCTGGCATGACCAAGCGCATAGATGCCGAACTGACTGGTGTGGCTCTGTACGATCCGGCCACTTTGGCCGAAGTAAAAGGACTCCTCGCATGAGCGAAGTACAAAAATCTGAAAATAAACAGGTCGCGCTGGTCACGGGTGCCTCCCGTGGCATCGGTGCAGCCATTGCCCTGCATATGGCCCAAGCGGGTTATGTCGTGATCGGCACAGCCACCAGCGATGACGGTGCCGCCAAGATCAGCCAAGCCCTTGCCGCGTATCCCGCAAGTCGTGGTGCGAATCTGGATGTCAATGATGCTGCTGCAGGCGAAGCCCTGATTGACGCCATTGTCAAAGAGCACGGCGGCCTGCAGGTGCTGGTCAACAACGCGGGCATCACCCGTGACCAGCTCGCCATGCGCATGAAAGACGACGATTGGGATGCGGTGCTGGACACCAACCTCAAGGCGGTGTTCCGCATGAGCCGCGCCGTGATCCGTCCCATGATGAAGCAGCGCTATGGCCGCATCATCAGCATCACCAGCGTGGTGGGTGCCTCTGGTAACCCCGGCCAGGCCAACTACGCTGCCGCCAAGGCGGGTGTGGCAGGCATGACCCGTGCGTTGGCTCGTGAGCTGGGCAGTCGCAACATCACGGTCAACTGCGTGGCCCCCGGTTTCATCGAAACCGACATGACCGCCAGCCTGCCCGAAGAACAACAAAAAGCCTTGCTGGGCCAGATTCCTCTGGGCCATCTGGGCAAACCCGATGACATCGCTCACGCGGTGGCCTACCTGGCCGGAAGCCACGCGGGCTATGTCACTGGACAAGAATTGCATGTCAATGGTGGCATGTTCATGGCCTGATTTTCGGAAACCCCTTCCGGACAGGTAAAATCTTCATTTTTCACAACCCTCAGAGGGACCCCATGAGCGATATCGAAGCACGTGTCAAGAAAATCATTGCTGAACAACTCGGCGTTGAAGAGTCACAAGTTACCAACGAAAAAGCCTTTGTGGCCGATCTGGGTGCCGACTCCCTGGACACGGTGGAACTGGTGATGGCACTCGAAGACGAGTTTGGCATCGAAATTCCTGACGAAGACGCAGAGAAAATCACGACAGTGCAAGCGGCGATCGACTACGCCCAAAGCAAGAAGGCCTGATCGAAGATGACCCGGCGCCGCGTTGTTGTCACGGGTTTGGGATGTATCAGCCCCGTGGGCAACACGGTCGCTGATGCATGGTCCAACTTGCTTGCCGGTCAGTCCGGCATTGGTCCCATCACTCGTTTTGATGCTTCAGCCATGTCCTGCCGGATAGCGGGTGAAGTTAAAAACTTTGACCTCGAGTCCTACATGTCCTCTAAAGAGGCCAGGACGATGGACCGTTTCATCCATTACGGCGTTGCTGCTGCCGCGCAGGCCATTCAAGATTCGGGCTTGCCTACGGGCGATGCACTGGATGAAGAAGCTGCATGCCGAATGGGTGTGGTGATTGGTTCTGGTATCGGCGGCTTGCCGCTGATTGAAGACACCCACACCGAATACACGGCGCGCGGTGCGCGTCGAATTTCCCCATTTTTCGTGCCGGCCTCGATCATCAACATGATCTCAGGCCATGTATCGATGCGCAGTGGTTTCAAAGGCCCTAACCTGGCCGTCGTGACCGCTTGCACCACAGGTTTGCATTCCATTGGCGAAGCCGGTCGTTTGATCGAATACGGCGATGCCGATGTGATGGTCGCTGGAGGATCTGAAGGCTGCGTGTCGCCGCTGGGTGTGGGTGGCTTTGCAGCTATGCGCGCTTTGTCGACCCGCAACGACGACCCCTCGGCGGCATCGCGTCCTTGGGACAAAGACCGTGATGGTTTTGTGCTGGGTGAAGGTGCTGGTGTGATGGTGCTCGAAGAGTA
>JAGNWH010000058.1:0-13217 GCA_017986055.1 Limnohabitans sp.
CGGTGCGCCGACAAACGCAACTCGCCCGCAGAAACGGTGTCTTTGAAATCGCTTTTTTCCTGGCCCTTGACCACATCCCACAAGCGGGCGCGGACATCAAAACGACCATCGGCCAATCGGGTCACAGAGCCGGCAACCAAGGCCTCGGCGGACAACTGGCGCCAAGGCGACCAATCCGGCCGGCTGGTTTCGTCCAGCAAGACAGAACCCGCAGCCAAGCCCTTGAACTGCCCACTGCGCTCCAGATCAGCTTGGACAATGCTGGCCAGCTTTTGCGGGGCAGCCGCCTCGCCTTTGAAGGGTGCAATCACGACCGGCAATTGGGTCATGCCCACGCCGGTCACTTCCACACGGAATTGCGCCCAAGCTGGCACCGCCAGCGCACTCAAAACAAGCAGCTTTAGCAAGCAGGACAACAGGCCAATGCGCAAAAAAACAAGCTTCATGTCGGTGGGGTGATCAGTGAAATCGCGGAACCCGTGATCGTACACCGTAGAAACCCATTTACGGCCCTTGGACCCGCTGCTCTACTTACAATCTAGGCCATGAGCCTGCCCTCCACCCCTCCCACTTCTCAGTCCAGTATTCGGGAACGCTTGCGACGACTGGCGCCTTATTTTGGGAATCAGCGCGGGATTTGGGCCATAGCCGTTTTGGCGACCCTGATCGCCGCATTGACCGAGCCGATGATTCCGGCCTTGTTTCAGCCTTTGCTGGACAAAGGGTTTTCTGAGAACAAACTGCCTTTGTGGGCCATCCCGGCGGCTGTAGTCGGCTTGTTCACGGTCCGCGGCATGGCCAACTTCGTCGCGCAATACGCCCTCTCCAGGTTGACCAATGACGGTATGGAAAAGCTCCGTTCACAGTTGTTTGCACAACTCATGAAGGCCGATCTATCCCTCTTTTCAAAGCAATCAGCCAGCGCCCTGTCGAACACCCTTGTTTACGAGGTCCAGAATGGCTCTTCGCAATTGGTGTCCGCAGTGATCGCATTGGCGCGTGACGGGTTCACGCTGATCGCCCTGTTGGGTTACTTGATGTGGCTGAACTGGAAGCTCACCCTGGTGGTGTTTACGGTGGCCCCAGGCTTGAGCTGGATCATGAAAGCCCTGTCTCGGCGACTGTACAAATTGACCAAAGAAAGCCAAAACGCCACCGACAACCTGGCCTATGTGGTCGAAGAAAACGTCTTGGCCCACCGTGTTGTGCGACTGCAAGGGGGCCAAGCCCACCAAATTGCGCGTTTTTCCCAACTGGCCCAGGTGCTTCGCCGTCTGGCCCTGAAGACCACCGTGGCCTCTGCAGCCATGACACCATTGACCCAAATCATGGCGGCTTTGTCACTGTCCATGGTGCTGGTGTTGGCGCTGTACCAAAGTCAAAACGGCGCATCAGGCGCAACCGTGGGCGGCTTTGTGGCGTTCATCACCGCCATGCTGATGCTGGTCGCCCCCATCAAGCGTTTGGCTGAGATTTCCAGCCCCATCACCCGGGGGCTGGCAGCCCTCGAAAGAGGCCTGACGTTGATTCATGAGGCCAAGGAAGAAACGCAAGGTGACTACACCAGCACCCGAGCCCAGGGTGCAGTGTCTTGGCAGGAGGTGCATTTGAAGTTCACCGCTGAGGGGCAACCGGCTCTGTCAGGGGTCAACCTCGAGGTCAGCCCTGGAGAAACCGTGGCCCTCGTGGGCGCATCAGGGGCCGGCAAAACCACCTTGATCCAATTGCTGCCCAGGTTCGTGCAAGCCAGCTCTGGCAAGGTGTGCATCGATGGCGTGCCCATTCAGGATTGGGCGCTGGACAGTTTGCGGCGGCAAATCGCCATGGTCAGCCAGGATGTGGTCATGCTCAACGACACAGTGGCCGCCAACGTCTGCCTGGGTCATGACGCGAACAGGGATCGGATTCAGGCCAGCCTGGAAGCGGCCAACCTGTGGAGCCATGTGTCTCAAATGCCCCAAGGCATGGACACGCTGTTGGGCCACAACGCCAGCCAGCTGTCTGGCGGTCAGCGCCAGCGACTGGCCATTGCCAGGGCGCTCTACAAAGATGCGCCGATTTTGATTCTCGACGAAGCCACATCGGCGCTGGACAACGAGTCTGAACGGTTGGTTCAGGATGCCTTGCAAAAACTCATGCAAGGCCGGACCACCTTGATCGTGGCGCACCGCCTGTCCACAATCGAGCATGCAGACCGTGTGGTGGTCATGGAGCAGGGCCGAATTGTGGAACAAGGTGCACCAGCCCACTTGCTGGCATCGGGTGGCGCTTATGCGCGGTTGCACCACCGTGGCGAATGGGCCAACGAGACCGCTTAACAGCCCAGCTCAGCCAAGCTCAGAGCAGCACGACATCGTATTGTTCAGGCCCCATGGCGGGCTCGACTTGCAGCGAAATTGGCTTGGCGATGAAGTCCGACAAGCCCGCCAGGTGCTGGCTTTCTTCGTCCAACAACAAATCGATCACCGCCGAGGTGGCCAAAATGCGGAACTCTCGGGGGTTGAACTGACGCGCTTCGCGCAGAATTTCTCGCAAGATGTCGTACACCACCGAGCGTGGCGTCTTGACGATGCCCTTGCCCTGGCAGCTGGGGCATGGCTCGCACAGCATGTGAGCCAATGACTCGCGGGTGCGTTTACGGGTCATTTCAAGCAAGCCCAGCGACGAAAAGCCACCTGCCATGGTTTTGACACGGTCCCGTGCCAATTGCTTGCGAAACTCGGCCAACACGGCATCCTGATGGTCCGCGCGGGACATGTCGATGAAGTCGGCAATCACAATGCCACCCAGGTTGCGCAGACGCAGCTGACGGGCAATGGCCTGAGCCGCCTCCAGATTGGTCTTGAAGATGGTGTCTTCAAAATTGCGCGCCCCGACATAACCTCCCGTATTCACATCCACCGTGGTCAGCGCTTCGGTCTGGTCAATGATCAGATAGCCACCTGATTTGAGGTCCACCCGACGGCCCAGTGCCTTGGCGATTTCCTCGTCAATCGAGTAAAGGTCGAAAATCGGCCGCTCTCCTTTGTAGAGTTGCAGGCGCTCGGCCGCTTTGGGCATGAACTCAAGACCAAAGGACTGCAGTTTGGCAAACTGCTCTTGTGAATCGATGCGGATACTTTGCGTGACCTCGCCCACCAGATCGCGCAACACACGCTGCAACAGTGTGAGGTCTTGGTGCAACAAGGACGCGGGCGGCAAGCGCATTGAGGCTTCCTTGATACGGGTCCAGGTTTTGCGCAAATAAGCGATGTCGTCTTGCAATTCTTCGTCGCTCGAATCTTCCGCATTGGTGCGCAAAATGAAGCCGCCACCCGCAGGGCCCACCAGCGCCTGGAGCCTTTTGCGCAGCGCATCGCGTTGGTCAGAAGGGATTTTTTGCGACACGCCAATGTGGTCGTCTTGGGGCAAAAACACCAGATGACGTCCCGCAATGCTGATTTGCGTAGACAAACGAGCGCCCTTGGTTCCCATCGGGTCCTTGATGACCTGCACCAAGATCGCTCGGCCTTCAAACACCTGTTTTTCAATGGGTACCAGCGGCTGGCCTGTGCGTGCAGCAGCGGCCTCGCCTTCGGCATGTTTTTGCCACACATCGGCCACATGCAAAAAGGCCGCTTTGTCCAGACCGATGTCGATGAAAGCCGACTGCATGCCGGGCAAGACCCGGGCCACTTTGCCCAAGTACACATTGCCCACCAGACCGCGCTCCAGCGTGCGTTCGACGTGCAGCTCTTGCACGGCACCAAATTCGACCACCGCGACCCGGGTTTCCTGGGGCGACCAATTGACCAAAATATCTTGTTGCATGGATGGAATCAGGTTGAAAAATGGGGGGCTGCTCACAGCATGTCAACACACAAGGCACGGGGCAAGGGCCTCGAAAGCGTCCCGTCAACAGCTCAGCAGCGAACGCCTAACGTGCGCAGCAAACGGGCCGTCTCGAAAAGCGGCAGGCCCATGATGCCTGAATAACTGCCTCGAATCTGTTCAATGTGGGCAGCCGCCCTGCCCTGTACACCGTAGGCGCCGGCCTTGCCCATGGGCTCGCCGGTGGCCACATAGGCCTTGATCTGTGTGAGGGTCATCGGCGCGAAACGCACCCAGGAAGCCGACACGGCAGACACGCGCCGGCTGCCTTTTTGCAGCGCCACCGCCGTCAACACCCGGTGGGTTTGGCCCGAGAGTAATTGAAGGATGCGCAGGGCATCGGCTTCGTCTGTCGGTTTGCCCAAAATGTCACGACCCAGACACACCGTGGTGTCGGCGCACAGCACAGGTGCTGCGGGCAGGCCTTGACGCTGAAGGCGCTGCACAGCGGCGTCCAGCTTCAAGCCCGTAACACGAGCCACATAACGCGCTGGCGCCTCGGCTCCGCGCACGTCTTCCAACGATTCGGCGTCTTCCTCCGGCCCGGCCAACAGCAAAGTGTGAGCCACACCGATTTGGTCCAGCAACTGGCTGCGCCGGGGGCTTTGGGAGGCGAGGTAAATGAAATCGCTCATTCGCGGTGATAGGGGTGGTTGGCGTTGATCGACCAGGCGCGGTAGAGCTGCTCGATCAGCAGCACACGGGCCATGGCGTGGGGCAAGGTCATGTCGGACAGGCGAATGCGCTCATGAGCGGCTTGCCTGAACTCTGGCTCCAGTCCATCCGGCCCGCCAATCACCAAGGCCACATCGTCGCCCCCCAACTGCCAGCTGGTCAGGCGTGTGGCCAAGGCCTGGGTGGTGAGGTTGGTGCCACGCTCGTCCAACACCACAATGCGGGTGCCGCGTGGAATGGCTGCTTCGATGCGCTGGCGCTCTGCGGCATACAGCGTGGGCAGGGTTTTGGAGCCACGGGGCTCGGTTTTCACGGCCTTGAGCTCGACCTTGAGCTCAGGCGGAAAACGTTTGGCGTAGTCGTCCCAGGCAGTTTGAGCCCAGTCGGGCACACGCAGGCCGACCGCAACGATCAGCAACTTCATGCAGGATCAATCGGCTTTACGGCGGGTCGTGGCTTGCACGGCCTTGCGAGCGGGTGCTTTTTTGGCCGCCGGCTTGGCAGCCGCTTTGGCAGCGGGTTTGACCGTTGGCTTGCCCACTGTTTTCAAGGTGGGCTTGCTGGTGGTACTGGGCTTGGCCGTTGACTTGCTGGCTGGCTTGGCAGCGGTTTTGGCTGCCGTTTTAGCGGGTGCCTTGGTCGCTGTTTTGACAGCAGTCTTGGAGGGTGCTTTTGCCGCTGCTTTGGGGGCTGCTTTGGCCGGCGTTTTCGCAGCCGGCTTGGCTGGCGCCTTCAAGGCGGGCTTGGCCTTTGCCGCAGGCTTGGCGCTTGTGGTTTTTGCGGCCGAGGCTTTGGTGGCTTTTTTGGCCACGGAGTTCTTGATGTGGCCTTTGACTTCAGCGGTCGCCACAGGCTTGGGCGCACCGAACTTCAAGCGGACTGGCGTGCCGCCCCAGATTTCTTCGAGGTTGTAGTAAGTGCGGATGGTGGGCTGCATGACATGCACCACGGCTTGGCCGCAATCCACGATGATCCATTCGCCGTTGTCTTCGCCTTCCATGCGGGGCTTGCCAAAACCAGCGTTGCGTACTTTGTCGCGCACACTGGCGGCCAAGGCTTTGGTCTGGCGGTTCGAGGTGCCGGATGCAATGATGACCCGCTCAAACAAGGAGGACAGGTGCTCGGTGTCAAACACCTGGATTTCTTGGGCCTTGACGTCCTCCAAGGCGTCCACAATGGCCCGCTGGAGTTTTTGAATGTCTTTTTTAGCGGCGTTTTCGGTCATCAATGGGGCCTGTAAAGGTGGTGTTCGTGAATATAGCGCTCAACAGCGGGGGGCACCAGGCTTGTAATGGCCTGCTCTTTGGCTAGCAGCTCACGGATGTCCGTGGCACTGTGAGGCATCAGCGGCATCTCCAGAGTCCGAATGCGCGCTTGCAGCTTGTCAGAAAGAGGCGGAGTTGTCTGTAGCGCACCCAACTCTTCGTTCCAGGCACGCACGGCCATATCACGCCCTGCGGCGCAGATTATAGCGATGCGCCCGATTTCGTCGATCTGGTGCCACGATGGCAAGGCGCGGCGCTGGTCATCACCCAGCAACAAATACAGCTGTGCCTGTGGAAACTCGGCCTGCAATTCGCGCAGCGTGTCCACGGTGTAGCTGGCGCCCGAGCGCCGGATTTCCCGATCGTCCACCACCACCTGTGGCAGGTGCTGGTAGGCCAATCGGGTCATGGCCAGTCGGTGATGGGCTTCACTCAAAGTACGTGTTTTGTGCCATGCCAGCCCAGTGGGCAAGACACGCACTTGGTCAAGTTGCAGCGCGGCCACCGCGGCTTCTACCAAAGCCACATGTGCCAGGTGCGGCGGATCAAAGGCCCCACCAAAAACACCCAGCCTGTTGACTGGCGGCAGACTCAAACCCAATCCTTGGGCACCAAAAAGTGGCTCAGCAAACGTGCTTCTGGTGAACCAGGCTCGTCCTGGCGCTGGTAAGACCAGCGCACCTCGGGCGGCATGGACAACAAGATCGACTCGGTGCGACCGCCAGACTGCAAACCGAAATGCGTGCCCCGGTCCCAGACCAAATTGAACTCCACATAGCGGCCCCTGCGGTACAGCTGGAAGTCTCGCTCACGTTCACCATAAGGCGTGTCTTTGCGACGCTGGACGATGGGCATGTAGGCGCTCAGCAAGGCGTCGCCCACGCTTCGCAGCATGGCAAAGCTCTGGTCCATGCCCAGCTCGGCAAAATCGTCAAAGAAAATGCCGCCCACACCGCGCTGCTCGTGGCGGTGCTTGTTACAAAAGTAATCGTCGCACCAGGTCTTAAAACGGGGGTGCAAGCCATCGCCAAAAGGCCCCAGCGCATCTTTGCAGGTTTGGTGAAAATGCACCGCATCTTCGTCAAAACCATAGTAAGGCGTCAGGTCCATGCCGCCGCCAAACCAGGCCACGGGGGCTTTGCCTTCGGGCTTGGCCGCGATCATGCGCACGTTCATGTGCACCGTGGGCACATAGGGGTTGCGGGGGTGAAACACCAGCGACACACCCATGGCCTCAAAGGCCGAACCCGCCAACTCTGGCCGATGCTGCGTAGCTGAAGGCGGCAGCTGCGGCCCGCTCACATGAGAAAAGCCACAACCGGCACGCTCAAACACAGGGCCACCTTCCAGGATCTGGGTGATGCCGTTGCCCTGTAGCTTTTCACCGGGCTCTTTTTGCCAGGCGTCCACCAAAAACGGGGTGCCGTCGATGTCGGTCAAGGCCCCGGTGATACGGGACTGCAGACCGACAAGATAGTTCTTGACCGTGTCGAGTTCAAACGATGTGCTCATGGGGTTTACCAACGCAAAAAAATCAGGAAGGATGTGAGGCCGAGGAGACGTTCACCGCTTTGGGGCTAGCCTGCGGACTCCAGGGTGTGATCGGCCCCATCTGCTTGGCATGAAAACCCTGGACCCCGGCAAACACTTGGGCCATGTGCGCGTAATCCTCCTCGACTTGCCCTGTCAGGTCGTAAAAGTCCACCACACTGAAACAACGTTGACCCCAGTCGAGTTTGACCAAGGCCAACGGCACTTGGGCCCCTGCTGCCACTTGGTAAAAACCACTGCGCCAGCCGGGCGTGAGGCTGCGTGTGCCCTCAGGGGCCAGCCCCAGCCAGAGCAACTGGTCATTTTGCTTGTGCTGTTCGAACTGATGGACCATCTGGCCCACCACGCCACGCGAAGAGCTGCGGTCAATCGGAATGCCGCCCACCCAGCGCATCCAACGCCCGATCAAGGGAAACTTGAACAGCGAATCTTTCCCCCAGAAATGGGCCGGAATGCCCAATGCCCATTTGGCCAACATGCCGATCGGAAAATCCCAATTGCTGGTGTGCGGGTAGACGATGGCCACGCCCTGGCGCGTGGGAAATCCCTCAAACTCCAGACGCCAGCCCAGCATCTTCAAGATCCAGCGGGCCAAGCGAGAGCCTTGAAAATTCACAGGGTGTGTTGACGGTGCGCTCATATCGGGTATCCGTGTTCAGTTCTTGATAGCGCGATAACCAATGTCCTTGCGCATCTGCATTCCGTCAAAAACAATGGGGCTGGCTGTCTGATACGCCTTTTGTTGCGCCTGACGCACGGAATCGGCCAAGGCAGTGACGCACAGGACACGCCCACCCGAGGTCTGGATCTGGCCGTCTTTTTCAAGTGTGCCAGCGTGAAAAACCATCGCATCGTCCTCGTCTTTGGGCAAGCCGCCGATGACGTCACCTTTGCGCGGGTTCATGGGGTATCCAGCTGCAGCCATCACCACGCCCAAGGCGACACGGCGATCCCATTCCATTTCAAAACTCTCAAGGCCTTCTGATGTGGCCGCCAACAGAACTTCAAAAAAGTCTGATTTCAGGCGCATCAAGATGGGTTGGGTTTCAGGGTCACCCATGCGGCAGTTGAATTCGAGGGTCTTAACGCGCCCTTGAGGGTCGATCATCAAGCCCGCATATAAAAAGCCGGTGTAATTGATGCCGTCTTTTTCCATACCCCGAATGGTGGGCAAGATGACTTCGCGCATGGCCCGAGCATGCACTTCGGCCGTGACCACGGGTGCGGGCGAATACGCGCCCATGCCACCTGTATTAGGGCCTTCGTCGCCGTCCTGCAGGCGTTTGTGGTCCTGGCTGGTGGCCAGTGCCGCCACATTTTTGCCATCGCACAGCACCATGAAGCTGGCTTCCTCGCCTTGCAAAAACTCCTCGATCACCACCCGTGCACCCCCTGCGTTGTGGGCGACACCCAAAGTGTTGTCGAGCAACATGAAGTCGATGGCTTCGTGGGCCTCGGTCAGCGTCATGGCCACAACCACGCCTTTGCCTGCAGCCAGGCCATCGGCCTTGACCACGATCGGTGCCCCCTTAAGGTCCACATAGGCGTGCGCCAGGGCAGCATCGGTGAAGGTTTCAAACTCGGCCGTGGGAATGCCATGCCGTTGCATGAAGGCCTTGGAAAATGCCTTAGAGCTTTCGAGCTGGGCGGCCGCTTGCGTGGGGCCAAAAATCCGCAAACCGTGGGCACGGAAATCGTCCACGATGCCTGCGGCCAAGGGCGCTTCCGGACCGACCAAGGTCAAGCCAATGTCGTTGTCAATGGCCCACTGGCGCAGTTGCGCCAAATCGGTAACCGGGACATTGATCAGGTCAGGGTCTTTGGCTGTGCCACCGTTGCCAGGGGCCACATAAACCTGTTGAATTCGTGGCGATTGCGCCAATTTCCAGGCCATGGCGTGTTCACGGCCACCATTGCCGACTACCAATACTTTCATCAAACTTCCTTAATCTTCAAATTCGGCGTTATGGAAAACGTTTTGCACATCGTCCAAGTCTTCCAGCACATCCAGCAATTTTTGCATTTTGACCGCATCGTCACCACCAAGGGCGATGCTGTTCTCTGCACGCATGGTGACTTCGGCCATCTCAGCGACCAGCCCGGCGGTCTCCAGCGCATTTTTGACAGATTCAAAATCAGTCGGGGATGTCAGGACTTCGATGGCCCCCTCCTCGTCCGTGATCACGTCCTCGGCACCGGCCTCAAGGGCCACTTCCATGACCCTGTCTTCGCTCGTGCCCGGCGCAAAAATCAGTTGGCCGCAATGCTTGAACTGAAACGCCACAGACCCTTCGGTGCCCAAGTTGCCGCCATGCTTGCTCAAGGCGTGGCGCACCTCGGCCACGGTGCGCACCCGGTTGTCGGTCATGGTGTCCAAAATAATGGCCGCGCCCCCAATGCCATAGCCTTCGTAGCGGATTTCCTCGTAGCTCACACCCTCGAGGTTGCCTGTGGCTTTGTCCACGTTGCGCTTGATGGTGTCGGCGGGCATGTTGGCCGCTTTGGCTTTCTCAATGGCCAGGCGCAAGCGCGGATTGGCGCTGACATCGCCGCCTCCGGTTCGGGCTGCCACCATGATTTCACGAACCACCCGGGTCCAGATGCGCTGACGTTTTTCGTCTTGCCGCCCCTTGCGGTGCTGAATATTTGCCCATTTACTGTGGCCAGCCATCGGGAATTCCTTGAATGTTGATTTAACCTACAGTCTGGATTTTACTTTTCACAAGCGGGAGAAAAACGAACATGACTGAACCCATGCTGATTGCGCAAAATGCCCAGGTGCAATGTCACCTCCTCCCGGGTCTGGCCAACCGCCATGGCCTGATCACAGGCGCCACAGGCACAGGTAAAACTGTGACCCTGCAAACCTTGGCCGAGAATTTCTCGCGCATGGGTGTCCCCGTCTTCATGGCCGACGTCAAAGGCGATCTGACCGGCATCAGTCAAGCCGGAAAAATAGGAGACAAGCTGGCCGCCGTGCTCAAGGACCGGGGCATTGCCATGCCCGTGCCCATGGCCTGCCCCACAACCCTTTGGGACGTGTTTGGCGAACAAGGTCACCCGGTGCGCGCCACCATTTCTGACATGGGACCCTTGCTGTTGACCCGCATGCTGGGCCTGAACGACACCCAAGCCGGGGTGCTGAACCTGGTGTTCAAGATCGCCGATGACAACGGCTTGCTGCTGCTGGACATGAAAGACCTGCGGGCCATGCTGCAGTATGTGGGTGACAACGCCAAGCTGTTCACCACCGAATACGGCAACATCAGTGCTGCGAGCATTGGGGCCATTCAGCGCGGTCTGCTGCAGATCGAAAGCGAGGGCGGCGACCGTTTCTTTGGCGAGCCCATGCTCAACATAGAAGACTTCATGCAGACCGACGCCCAAGGCTTGGGGGTCGTGAACATTCTGACGGCCGACAAGCTGATGAACTCGCCCCGCTTGTACGCCACCTTCTTGTTGTGGATGCTGTCCGAGCTGTTCGAAGTGCTGCCCGAAATCGGCGACCCCGAAAAACCCAAGCTGGTGTTCTTCTTTGATGAGGCGCACTTGTTGTTCAAGGACGCTCCTGCGGCGCTGGTCGAGCGCATCGAGCTGGTGGTGCGCTTGGTGCGGTCCAAAGGCGTAGGGGTGTACTTTGTCACCCAGAACCCATTGGACATCCCGGACAGCGTGCTCGGTCAATTGGGCAACCGGGTGCAGCATGCTTTGCGCGCCTACACCCCACGCGACCAAAAAGCCGTGGCCGCCACGGCGCAGACCATGCGCCCCAAGGTCGGACTCGACATCGAGGCAGCCATCACCGAGCTGGCGGTAGGCGAAGCCTTGGTGAGCTTTCTGGATGCAAAGGGACGCCCATGCGAGACCGAACGCGTGTTTGTGCTGCCGCCAGCCAGCCAACTGGGGCCCATCACACCCGCACAACGGCAAGCCTTGATCCAGAATTCCTTGGTGGCAGGCGTTTACGAAAACCACCATGACCGGGATTCAGCCTACGAGAAGATCAAGGCAGGCGCGTCTCAGGGTCAGACCAGCGAAGCACCCGCGCTACCGGGTCAGGCCACAGCACCTGCCGACAAGGAAGGCAGCCTGATGGGCGGCTTGTCCGACATGCTGTTTGGCAGCTCAGGGCCCCGAGGCGGACAACGCGATGGCGTGGCCCAGTTGGTGGTCAAGAGCGCGGTACGCACTGTGGGATCGGCCATTGGGCGTGAAATTGTTCGCGGTGTGCTGGGCAGTTTGTTGGGTTCAAGCCGCCGCCGCTGACCGCTGATTTCAGACGAAAAAAAACCGCCGGGTGAGGCACCCGGCGGTTTTATGGGAAGGTCTGTCGACGATCAGGCAGTTTCGCCCAACACAGTCACAGTCACGTCCACCACCACGTCGGTGTGCAAAGCCACAGACACTGCGGACTCACTCACTGTTTTGATGGGGCCATGAGGCATGCGGATCTGGGACTTGACCAGCTTGTAGCCTTGCTTGTTCAACTCTTCAGCGATGTCGTGGTTGGTCACAGAACCAAACAAACGGCCATCGACGCCAGCTTTTTGCGACAACTTGACGACCAAACCAGACAATTTCTCGCCTTGAGCTTGGGCTTCAGCCAACTTGGCAGCAGCTGCTTTTTCGAGTTCAACACGGCGAGCTTCGAACTCGGCCTTGTTGTTTTCGGTAGCACGGCGTGCACGGCCTTGTGGGATCAGGAAGTTGCGAGCGTAGCCGTCTTTGACTTTGACGATATCGCCCAGATTACCCAGGTTCACAACCTTTTCGAGCAGAATGATTTGCATGGTTGGACTCCTTAGACTTTGTGCTGGTCGGTGTAGGGCAACATGGCCAGGAAGCGTGCGCGCTTGATGGCTGTGTTGAGCTGACGCTGGAAAATGGCACGGGTGCCAGTCAGGCGTGCAGGAATGATCTTGCCGTTTTCGGCGATGAAGTCACGCAATGTGTCCACATCTTTGTAGTCGATTTCTTCGACGCCGGTCACAGTGAAGCGGCAAAAGCGCTTGCGCTTGAACAGCAGTGACTGGGTGTTGCGCTTAGGGCGCTTGTCTTTGTTGAATTTTTTGAACGTGGCCATGGGGCCTCCTGAAATTAATCTTGCTGAAACTCTTGAATGTGCAACACGACACTTTTGCCTTGTCGAGGGGTGGCCAAAAAGCCTTTGAACGTCCAGACACTGCCTACCGCTTGCTTGACCAGCGTTTCTGCCAAAGACCCGAAGGCCAAGGCACGAAGCTTAAGCTGGACTTTGCGGGCTTGTCCTGCCTCTTGTACTTCAGAGGCATGCTCCAGAATCAAGTCCAGAGCGGGCAAACCGGCGGGTGTGTATCGCAAAGCGGCTTGCTCGGCAATACAGGCGGTCAGTTCTGTAAGGTTCACTCCTCAACAGGTCAGTATCAAGCGGCGAATTCGGCTTGTTGTGACTTGCGGGCTTCTTCGCGCTCAACAGTTTTCATCATCGATGAAGGAGCGGTGTCGGCTTTTTTCTTGAGCACAGTCAGGTGACGCAAAACAGCATCGTTGAACTTGAAGGCATGCTCCAGTTCAGCCATGACGGCTTGGTCGGCTTCAATGTTCACGCACAGGTAGTGGGCTTTGCCCAGCTTGTTGATCTGGTATGCCAACTGACGGCGGCCCCAGTCTTCAACACGGTGGATATTGCCACCGCCGGCAGTGATCATGCCTTTGTAACGCTCCAGCATGGCTGGAACTTGTTCGGACTGATCGGGATGGATCAGCAAAATGATTTCGTAATGACGCATTGAGACTCCTTGCGGTTAACCCAAAAGGTTGGAAAAGCCGCCCCCAGCGTCTGTCGGGGTGCGGCAAGGCGAAGCCTGCGATTATAGC
>JAGNWH010000008.1:0-29936 GCA_017986055.1 Limnohabitans sp.
GTCCCGGTGGAACCGTTAAACGCGGCCAAGCCTTCAAACGTCACATCCTGACCAAGAAGACCACCAAAAACAAGCGCCACCTTCGCGGTGCAGTGGCTGTGCATGAGACCAATATGGGTCACATCGCACAAATGCTGCCCATGGCTGGCCTGTAATTACTGACGAACAAGGAGAAGAAATATGCCTCGCGTTAAACGTGGTGTAACGGCACGCGCCCGTCACAAGAAAGTCCTGGCCCTTGCAAAAGGTTTCCGCGGTCGCCGCGGTAATGTCTTCCGCATCGCCAAACAGGCGGTGATGAAGGCTGGCCAATATGCCTACCGTGACCGCCGCACCAAAAAGCGTGTGTTCCGTCAGTTGTGGATTGCCCGTATCAACGCCGCTGCGCGTGAATGCGGTCTGACCTACAGCCAGTTCGCCAACGGCCTGAAGAAGGCGGCTATCGAAATCGACCGTAAGATGCTGGCGGATATCGCCGTGCACGACAAGGCCGCTTTTGCTGGCATCGTGAACCAAGTCAAGGCCAAACTGGCTGCAGCTTGAGTCCATGAGTGAGATGGGCCTTCGGGCTCATGTCACGCACTCGATCAAAGGGATTGGGGCTCACAAAAGCTTCAATCCCTTTTTTATTCCCCTATTCACAGATCAATCACCGATCTCCCACACCATGAACGAGCTGGACACCCTGGTCGAATCTGCACGCCAGAGTTTTGCGCAGGCACTGACACCTGCTGACCTCGAAAACGCAAAAGCCCAGTTTTTGGGCAAATCCGGTCGCATCACAGAGTTGATGAAGGGCATGGCTGCTCTCAGCGTGGAAGATAAGAAAACCCGTGGTGCGGCCATCAACATCGCCAAGCAGGCGATTGAGGGCGCGTTGAACGACCGCCGCCAAGCCTTGGCCGACGCCGAACTGCAGGCGCAGCTCAAGGCCGAAGCGCTGGATGTGACACTTCCAGGCCGCAGCGGCAATGTGGGCGGTTTGCACCCCGTCTCACTCACGCTCGAACGCGTGGAGCAAATTTTTGGCTCCATGGGTTTTGAAGTGGCCCAAGGCCCTGAGATCGAAACCGACTGGTTCAACTTCACCGCGCTCAATACGCCCGAAGACCACCCAGCCCGTTCCATGCACGACACCTTCTACGTCGAAGGCGGTCACTTGCTGCGAACCCACACCAGCCCAATGCAAATCCGCCACGCGGTGCAGCACGTTAAGCATTACCGCAACCAACTTGATGCGGGCCAGGGCATGCCTGAAATACGCGTCATCGCACCCGGTCGCACTTACCGTGTGGACAGCGACGCCACCCATTCGCCCATGTTCCACCAGTGTGAAGGCCTTTGGATCGGCGAGAACGTGAGCTTCAAGGACCTCAAGGTCGTGGTCACCGATTTCTGCCGCACTTTCTTTGAAAGCGACGATCTGGTTTTGCGCTTTCGCCCCAGCTTTTTCCCCTTTACCGAACCCAGCGCTGAGATCGACATCCAGTTCCAAAACGGTCCATTGGCCGGTCGCTGGCTTGAAGTGGGCGGCTCTGGCCAAGTGCACCCCAACGTGGTGCGCAACATGGGTCTCGACCCCGAGCAGTTCATCGGCTTTGCCTTTGGCATGGGCATGGACCGTTTCACCATGCTGCGCTACGGCGTGAACGATTTGCGCCTGTTCTTTGACGGCGACGTGCGTTTCCTGAGCCAATTCCAGTAAGCCTCTTCCTGTTATTCCCGAACGCTGACCTGGTGAGTGCAAGGCAGCGAAACGAAGTGAGTTCTGAAAATGCAATTTCCTGAATCTTGGTTGCGCGAGTTCTGCAACCCGTCCCTGACGACCCAGCAACTGGCCGACACCCTGACCATGGCCGGCCTTGAAGTGGAAGAGCTTGAGCCCGTGGCCCCGCCATTCACCAAGATCGTGATTGGTGAAATCAAGGAAGCCGTGCAGCACCCCAACGCCGACCGCCTGCGCGTGTGCCAGGTGGATGTGGGGCAGGGCAGTCTGCTCAACATCGTTTGTGGCGCACCCAATGCCCGCGTGGGCATTCGCGTGCCTTGCGCCATGGTGGGCGCTGAATTGCCTCCCGGCGAAGACGGCAAACCTTTTGTCATCAAGGTCGGTAAGCTGCGTGGCGTTGAAAGCCAGGGCATGCTGTGCTCGGCCAAAGAACTGAAAATTGCGGATGACCACGGGGGCTTGCTGGAGCTGCCCGCAGACGCGCCCTTGGGGCAAGACATTCGCCAGTACCTGAATCTGGACGACACGCTGATGACGCTCAAGCTCACGCCCAATTTGGCGCATTGCCTGAGCGTGTATGGCATCGCCCGTGAAGTCGCGGCACTGACCGGTGCGCCGTTGAAAGCCCCGACTTTCCCGGCTGTGGCCAGTCAGATCAACGACAAATTGGGCGTCCAGGTACTAGCCAGCGACTTGTGTGGTCGTTTCAGTGGCCGCGTGGTCAAGGGCGTGAACACCCAAGCACAAACACCTGCATGGATGGTCGACCGTTTGGCCCGTTGTGGCCAGCGCAGCGTCAGTCCCTTGGTCGACATCTCCAATTACGTGATGTTCGAGTTCGGGCGTCCCTCGCACATTTTCGACCTCGACAAAATCCATGGCGGTCTGCAAGTGCGTTGGGGCAAGTCGGGTGAATCGCTCAAGCTGCTCAACGGCAATACCGTGACCGTGGACGGGCAAGTGGGCGTGATTGCCGACGACAGCCAGGTCGAGTCACTGGCTGGCATCATGGGTGGTGACGCCACTGCGGTGTCGAATGACACGCAAAACATCTACATCGAAGCCGCTTTTTGGTGGCCCAGCGCCATCGCCGGCCGTTCGCGCCGCTACAACTTTTCGACCGATGCTGGGCACCGTTTTGAGCGCGGGGTTGACCCGCAGCTGACGGTGGAGCACATCGAGCGCATCACCCAACTGGTGTTGGACATTTGCGGCACGCCAGAGACAAAGGTCGGCCCCATCGACGACCAGATCTTGAACATCCCTGCGACCACCCCCGTCACGCTGCGCGTGGCCCGTGCGGTCAAGGTCATCGGCATGCCCTTGACCCAAGCGCAATGCGCTGACGCATTGCGTGGATTGGGCCTGCAAGTGAGCGAAGGCGAGGGCACGGTCACCGTGACGCCGCCGAGCTTCCGCTTTGATTTGCAGATCGAGGAAGACCTGATCGAAGAAGTCGCCCGCATGGTGGGCTACAACAACCTGCCCACCAACCCCCCGCTGGCCCCCATCACCGCCAAGGTGCGCCGCGAGACCGAGCGCAGCCCGTCTGCTGTGCGCCGCGCTATAGCGGCTTTGGGCTACCAAGAAACCATCAATTACAGCTTCGTCGAAGAAAACTGGGAACGTGATTTGGCGGGCAATGCCAGCCCGATCCGATTGCTCAACCCGATTGCCAGTCAGATGAGTGTGATGCGCTCGAGCCTGATCGGCTCGCTGCTGCAGGTCGTCAAGTTCAATGCCGACCGCAAGGCTGACCGCGTGCGCGTGTTCGAGCTGGGCCGTGTGTTCCTGCGCAACGCGGCCATGCAAAGCACCGACACCACCGTGGAAGGTTTTGATCAACCCATGCGCGTGGCTGGTATGGCCTGGGGCCCCGAGGCACCTCTGGGTTGGCAAGGCAAGTCCCGCAACGTCGACTTTTACGACGTGAAGGCCGATGTGGAAAAGTTGTTGGCCCCGCGCAAAGCAGAGTTTGTGGCCGCTGAACACCCCGCACTGCACCCCGGCCGCTCGGCCCAGGTGCTGGTGGATGGCGAGCTGGTTGGCCATGTGGGCGAATTGCACCCCCGGTGGCGTCAGGCGTGGGAACTGCCCAGCGCACCTGTGGTTTTCGAGTTGTCGCTGGATGCGGTCATTGCACGCCTTGTGCCTGTGGCCCAGGCGGTGGCCAAGCACCAATCGGTCGAACGTGATATCGCGGTCATCGTGAACGAACAAGTGACGCACGCCCAACTGATGCAGGCCATCCACACGGCGCCGACACAAGGCTTGCTGCGTGATGCTGTTTTGTTTGACATCTACCGCCCCAAAGCCGAATCGGCTGGTGGTTTGGTCGTGGGTGAGAAAAGCCTGGCTGTGCGCCTGAGCTTGCACAGCGACGAGGCCACACTGACTGAGGCACAGATCGAATCGGTCATGAGCGCCGTGCTGGCTCAGTTGACGCAGCAAGTCGCTGCCCGATTGCGCTCCTGAGGTCACCATGCAAATCAGTTTTGAATCGCTGGAAACCCCTGCGCTGACCAAGGCGCACCTCGCCGATTTGCTGTTTGAGCAGATCGGTTTGAACAAGCGCGAGTCCAAGGACATGGTCGATGCGTTCTTTGACTTGGTTGTGGACAGCCTGATCTCGGGTGATGACGTCAAGATTTCCGGGTTTGGCAACTTCCAGATCCGTACCAAGGCAGCACGTCCCGGACGCAATCCAAGGACCGGAGAATTGATTCCCATTGATGCACGTCGTGTCGCCACCTTCCATGCCAGCCATAAACTCAAAGCCCTGATTCAGGGCGATACCGATGAAGACGAAGGCGTGGAGATGGTGGGCCGCTGAATCCCTCACATCAGGAGCTCAGCATGTTGTTCAAATTCAAATCTCAGGCGACCAGCGACCTCATCATGCTGGAAGCCGATGCCCGCCGCTTGCTCAAAATCATCCTTGGTGATGACCCTGTCAAAGGGATTGTTCAATCTAACGACTTGTCGCGAGCGATCGCGGCACTCGAATCGGCGGTGGCGCAAGATGAGTCTGACAGAAAACAAGGCGCAGAGAAGGCCCAGACCCTGATTTCTGGTGAGGACGATGAATCCGTGCCTTTAAACACCGTCAGCTTGGCTCAGCGTGCAGCACCCATGCTCAAACTGCTCAAGCGCTGTTTGCTAGAAAAGTCTGACGTGGTTTGGGGCGTTTGAACAAGACCCCAGACCCGGCCCATCGTTTTTGAGGGTCAGCGTGTGAAGGCAGCGCCGCTCAATTTGTAGCCCGCTTTGAGTTGGCGTTTGGCAAACCAGCCCACATTCATTTCCAGAACGTAGCGCACGGGCTTTTCCGAGCAGTGAGAGTCATCGCTTTGGGGTTTCATGTCGGCGATGTTCACAATGGTGCCATCGTCGGCGACAAAGGCCGCAGACAGTGGAATTAAGGTGTTTCTCATCCAGAAGCACTGCGTGGCCGGCTGTTCAAACACGAACAACATGCCTTCGTGCTGGGGCATTTCCTTGCGCCACATCAGGCCAATTTGTCTTTGTTCGTTGGTCTGGGCAAGCTGCACATCCAGCACGTGCATGCCCGCATTCAGCTTGGTCCGAGGCAATTGCAGCTGTGGCGTTTGTTGGGCGAAGACGGACAAAGTCAGCGACGCCAAGGCCAAGGCCAAGGCGCATGTGCGATGCAATTTGCGACCGGGCAATAAAGCAAATAGAGCAGTGAGGTTCATGTTGAGAAGCAAGCTGGTCCGTATAACAAGCTTCACAGGATAACGGCTGGGCGGTGCTTTTTGGCCTTGGGGTCTGCCACCAAGCCCATGAATTTTCATGCGCCAGGGTCTGGGCTTTTTCCATCGGTCTGCAAAGCCGCCTCTGGATTGGCGTTTTCAGCCAGGATGTTTGCAGCCATCAGCCCTTTTGAACCTTCCGTTAGCTCAAAACTGACCCTGGAGCCTTCTTTCAGGCTTTTGTACCCTTCAGACTGGATGGCTGAAAAGTGGGCAAAGGCGTCAGGGCCGCCCCCATCGGGCTGGATGAATCCGAAACCTTTGGCATCGTTGAACCATTTAACCGTACCACTGGGCATACGATGTCTCCGTTATTGTTGGCCTCAGTGTGAATCGCGCTTGTCAATTTTGTCAATGTGAGGTTTTCCCGGGGGAGGCAGATTTTGGACTGCTGGCATCAAAGTCTTTTCAGACCCCGGTCTCAAAGGGCTTGAAAGGCTCGATAGAATGAAATCATGGCAACGAAAAAACCTGCAAATCCCACGCTGCCGACCGTGACACCCCGAACGCCCGATGGTGGCAATTCGGTGGTGCTCGAACGACGCGCCCAAAAAATTGAACCGCCCCAGATGTACCAGGTGGCGATGCTGAACGATGACTACACCCCCATGGAATTCGTGGTGATGGTGATACAAGAGTTTTTCAGCAAAGACCGCGAAGCGGCTACGCAAATCATGCTCAAGATCCACCTGGACGGAAAAGGCATTTGCGGGGTTTATTCCCGCGACGTGGCGGCGACCAAGGTCGACCAGGTGCTGGATGCTGCCAAACAGGCCGGCCATCCGCTGCAATGCGTCAGTGAACCTATTGAATAGTGGGGCTTACCCCCCACATCGTCTTTATCTCTCTCAGCAAGGCAAAAAGGAAATCACATGATTGCCCAAGAATTGGAAGTCAGCTTGCACATGGCCTTCGTAGAGGCCCGTCAGCAGCGCCACGAATTCATCACCGTTGAGCACCTGCTTTTGGCTTTGCTGGACAACCCCAGTGCAGCGGAAGTCTTGCGTGCGTGTGCGGCCAACATCGACGATCTGCGCAAAGCCTTGAGCAACTTCATCAAGGACAACACGCCCCAGGTCGCTGGGACAGAAGAGGTCGACACCCAGCCTACCTTGGGCTTTCAGCGGGTCATTCAACGCGCCATCATGCATGTGCAGTCGACAGGCAGCGGCAAAAAAGAAGTGAATGGCGCCAACGTGCTGGTGGCCATTTTTGGCGAAAAAGACTCGCATGCGGTTTATTACCTGCACCAGCAGGGCATCACCCGCCTGGATGTGGTCAATTTCATCGCCCATGGCATCCGCAAAAGTGACCCGCCAGAAGCTGCCAAATCGGCCGAAAACCCCACCAGTAACGAAGGCGAAGAGGGCAGTGCTGGGGGTGAACGCAGCGAAAAAGCATCGCCTTTGGAACAGTTCACGAACAACCTGAATCAAGCAGCCAAGGAAGGGAAAATTGATCCCCTGATCGGCCGCGAGTACGAAGTCGAACGCACGATCCAGATTTTGTGCCGCCGCCGCAAGAACAACCCGCTGCTGGTGGGCGAGGCGGGCGTGGGCAAAACCGCGATTGCCGAGGGCCTGGCCTGGCGCATCACCCAAGGCACCGTGCCCGAGATCCTGGCCGAAGCGACGGTGTATTCGCTCGATATGGGCGCATTGCTGGCGGGTACCAAGTACCGCGGTGATTTTGAGCAACGCCTCAAAGGCGTTTTGAAGTCGCTCAAGGACAAGCCCAATGGCATCTTGTTCATTGACGAAATTCACACGCTGATTGGTGCAGGGGCTGCTTCGGGTGGCACCTTGGATGCCTCCAACTTGCTCAAACCTGCGCTGTCCAGCGGTCAGCTCAAGTGCATTGGCGCGACCACTTTCACCGAATACCGTGGCATCTTTGAAAAAGACGCTGCTTTGAGCCGCCGCTTCCAGAAAGTGGACGTGGTCGAGCCCACCGTGTCCGAGACTGTGGACATTCTCAAAGGCCTCAAAAGCCGTTTTGAAGACCACCACAGCGTCAAGTACACGATTGCTGCTTTGCAAGCTGCGGCCGAGTTGTCCGCCAAGTTCATCAATGACCGTCAGTTGCCCGACAAGGCGATTGACGTGATCGACGAGGCCGGTGCCGCCCAACGCATTCAGGTCGCATCCAAGCGCAAAAAGACCATTGGCAAGGCCGAGATCGAAGACATCGTGGCCAAGATCGCCCGCATTCCGCCAGCCAACGTGTCCAACGACGACCGCAGCAAACTGCAGACCATCGAGCGCGACCTCAAGTCGGTGGTGTTCGGCCAAGACAAAGCCCTCGAAGTGCTGGCGTCGGCTGTCAAGATGGCCCGTTCGGGCCTGGGCAAGACCGACAAGCCGATTGGTTCTTTCTTGTTCTCTGGTCCTACAGGCGTGGGCAAGACAGAAGCGGCCAAACAACTCGCCTACATTTTGGGCATTGACCTGATCCGCTTCGACATGTCCGAGTACATGGAACGCCACGCCGTGAGTCGCCTGATCGGTGCGCCCCCGGGTTATGTGGGTTTTGACCAAGGTGGCTTGCTGACCGAGGCCGTGACCAAGAAGCCGCATTGCGTGCTCTTGCTCGACGAAATCGAAAAAGCCCACCCGGACATTTACAACGTGCTCTTGCAGGTCATGGACCACGGCACCTTGACCGACAACAACGGACGCAAGGCCGACTTCCGCAATGTGATCATCATCATGACTACCAACGCGGGTGCCGAGACCATGAACAAGGCCACCATTGGCTTTACCAACCCGCGCCAGGCAGGTGACGAGATGGGCGACATCAAACGCCTGTTCACTCCCGAGTTCCGCAACCGCCTGGATGCCATGGTCAGCTTCAAGCCGCTGGACGAGCAGATCATTTTGCGTGTGGTGGACAAGTTCTTGTTGCAACTGGAGCAGCAACTGAGCGAGAAGAAAGTGGAGGTCACCTTCACCGACAAATTGCGCAAGTTCTTGGGCAAGAAAGGCTTCGATCCGCTCATGGGTGCACGCCCGATGCAGCGCCTGATTCAGGACACCATCCGCAAGGCATTGGCTGACGAACTGCTGTTTGGACGTCTGACCGATGGCGGTCGTCTGACGGTGGACATCGACGACAAGGACGAGGTGTTGCTGGACATCACGCCCACCCCCAAGAAGGAAAGCCGTGCTTCACGGTCTGAGCCCACAGAGCCCGAGGAAGCCACGGCCAACTGACCCTCTGTCGGTCTGCGCCGCAAGGCAACAAAAAAGGAGGCCCTAATGGCCTCCTTTTTTTATGCGCCGGGCATGAAGGCGTTCACGCTCACGCTTGAGCTTCGCGCAACACGCGGTGCCGCGTTGTGTGCACTCAGGTCAATTGACCATGACCAGCTTGCCTTTGACGCTGCGCGAGCCCATCAAGGTGTAGGCCGCCTTCAAGTCGTTCATGGGCATCGTGCGGTCAATGACGGGTTTGATCTTGCCTTGCCCGTACCACTGCGCCAGCTCGCCCATCATGGCCGCATTGGCTTGTGGTTCGCGCCTGGCGAAATCACCCCAAAAGACCCCTACCAAGGATGCACCTTTGAGCAAAGGCAGGTTCAAGGGCAGGGCGGGGATGGGGCCACCCGCAAAACCCACCACCAGGTAGCGCCCGCGCCAGGCGATGGCGCGAAACGCTGGCTCTGCCAGATCGCCACCCACGGGGTCATAGATCACATCCGGGCCACGCCCTTCGGTGAGTGTTTTCAGCGCTTCGCGCAGGTTCTCGCGGCTGTAATTGAGGGTGGCGTCAGCGCCAAGTGACTTGCAAAGGGCGCATTTTTCGTCGGTTGACGCCGCTGCAATCACTATGGCCCCCATGGCCTTGGCGATCTGGATGGCGGCAGTGCCCACACCTCCAGCCGCGCCCAGCACGAGCACCGTTTCACCGGCTTTCAGGGCTGCACGGTCCGCCAACGCGTGGTGAGAGGTGGCGTACGTCATGATGAAGGCGGCACCATCGACGGCCGAAAAACCTGCGGGCAAGGGCATGCAGAGCTTGGCGGGTGCCAAGGTGTGGGTGCCAAAGCCGCCTGTGCCCGACAGGCAGGCCACGCTTTGTCCCACTTTGAGGTGCGTAACCCCGTCGCCAATGGCTTGCACCACGCCCGCGTATTCAGAGCCCGGCACAAAAGGCAGCTCGGGCTTCATCTGGTATTTGTTTTGAACGATCAGCAAATCCGGAAAATTCAGGCTAGCGGCTTCAATTTGAATCAGGACTTGACCAGGCCCCGGCGTTGGCGTGGGCAGTTCTTTCCAGGTGAGCGCGTCAACCCCGACCGGGTTCTCGCAAAGCCAAGCGTGCATGCAACTTCTCCTTGTTGGGTTCTTTGTTTGATGGCATGCATCTTAGGCAGCCGACGTGGCTCGGCCATGTCTCCCGAGCGACCAATTCCAGACTGTCAAAAACGGCCAATGATCGACCAAAAGGCGGGGGCTGCCGCCTACAATCAAAACAATTGAACGGGACACAGCATGAAAATTCTCATTTCCAACGACGATGGCTTTCGCGCCGAAGGGATCGTGGCCCTTTATGAGGCGCTGAAAACCATTGCCGAAGTGGAAGTGGTTGCGCCCGAGCACAACAACAGTGCCAAATCCAACGCGTTGACCTTGCACACCCCTTTGTATGTGCACCGTGCGGAGAATGGCTTTCGCTACGTCAATGGCACGCCCGCTGATTGCGTGCACATTGCGCTGACCGGCTTGTTGGGCTATCGGCCCGACCTGGTGATTTCCGGCATCAACAACGGCGCGAACATGGGTGACGACACCCTTTATTCGGGCACCGTGGGCGCGGCCATGGAAGGCTATCTGTTCGGCATTCCTGCCATGGCGGTGTCTCAAATCGACAAAGGTTGGGCGCACGTCGACTCTGCAGCCGCCAAAGTCAAAGAACTCGTTCAACAAATGCAGGCGGGTGATCTGGTGGCGACCAAGCCGTGGCTGTTGAATGTGAACATTCCCAACTTGCCCTTGGCGCAAATCAAAGCCGCCAAGCTTTGCCGTTTGGGCCGGCGTCACGCGGCTGATCCCGTGATTACCCAGGTGGATCCTCGTGGCCAGACCATGTACTGGATCGGCAACGCGGGCCCTGCAATGGACGACAGTGAAGGCACTGACTTTCATGCTGCGGGTTTGGGCCATGTGGTGGTGACGCCGCTCAAGGTCGACTTGACCGATCACGCGCACCTCGACCACTGGTCACACACGCTGGACCGTTTAGCCGCCCAAGGCGCTGCATGAGCCAACGCCCAGGGTTTCCGGTCAAGTTGTCTCAAACAGGGGCATCTGGGCCTAGCACCGCCAAACCTTCGGCTTCGGCGGCACCTGTCCGCGTTGCATCGACCGTGTCCACGCCCACGTCCATGCTTTTGCCCAGAACCGCATCCGCTGTGTCCGGCCTGGGTTTGGACTCCGGGGCTGTTCGCGCACGCATGGTTCGAAAATTGGCAGAGCAGGGCGTCAAAGACACCCGTGTCCTCGATGCCATGGGCCAAGTGGAGCGGCATCGTTTTGTCGAAAGCGGCTTGGTGAACCAAGCCTATGAAGACACCAGCTTGCCGATTGGCCTGGGACAAACCATCTCCAAGCCCAATGTGGTGGCGCGCATGATTGAACTGCTTTGTCAGGACGCGCCCGGAAAATTGGGACGCATCCTCGAGATTGGTACGGGCTGTGGCTACCAAGCCGCCGTGCTCAGCCATGTGGCCACCGAGGTCTATAGCATCGAGCGCCTGCGCGGCTTGCACGAAAAGGCCAGAACCAACTTGCGGCCTTTCAGGCTGCACAATGTGCACTTGATTTTTGGGGATGGCATGCTCGGCTACCCCAAAGGGGCACCCTATGCGGGCATCATCTCGGCAGCCGGCGGAGACGCTGTGCCGGACACGTGGCTGGAACAACTGGCTGTGGGTGGTCGCTTGATTGCGCCGACCATCACACCTGCAGGGCACCAAGCCTTGGTGGTTATTCTGAAAACGGCACAAGGGTTCGAACGCCAGGTTCTCGAAGCTGTGCATTTTGTGCCTCTAAAATCAGGTGTTGCCTGAACAAGTAAATACCGATGACTACATCTTTTCATTCTCGTCCCTTGGTTTTGATGGCTATGGCTGTGGCGCTGCTCAGCGCATGCTCTTCTGCGGTGCGTGTACCTGCTCCGGTGGAGGACCGGACTGGCATGGGCCGTTCGTCTTCTTCAACCCAGGCAACGCCAGCGGCAGAGCTTGCCAAGCCCATGCCCGGCAGCGAAAACGCAGGAAAACCAGGTTATTACACCGTGCAACGTGGCGACACCTTGACCCGCATCGGTTTGGACAATGGGCAAGGGGCGCGTGATCTGGCTCGCTGGAACAACCTGACCAACCCCGATGTGATCGAAGTGGGCCAAGTCTTGCGTGTTGCGCCACCGGGCGGTGCGGTCGAAACTGCTGGCGTGGTGGTTCGCCCGATTGCACCAGCGGCGAATTCATCGGCCAATGCCACACCGGCCAAAATAGAATCCGCCCCAGCTTCAACGGGTGCGGCCAATGACGAAGGTTTGGGCTTCATCTGGCCTGCCAGCGGCTCGCTGATTGCTGGCTTTGACGAAGTCAAAAACAAAGGCTTGGACATCTCCGGCAAAGCCGGTGATCCCGTCAGCGCCGCTGCAGACGGCCAGGTGGTTTATGCCGGTTCAGGCTTGAGGGGTTACGGCAACTTGATCATCCTCAAGCACAACAACACCTTCTTGACGGCTTACGCGCACAACCAGGCGCTTTTGGTCAAGGAAGACCAAAAAGTACGCAAAGGCCAGAAGATCGCCGAAATGGGCAAATCCGACTCGGACCGAGTCAAGTTGCACTTTGAGGTGCGCCGGCAAGGCAAGCCCGTGGACCCCGCCAAGTTGTTGCCAGCCCGTTGAGGCGCCCAAGCAATGGCCTGGCCCGTCCTGGTTTTTGACATCGAAACCTTGCCGGATGTGGCCGGGTGGCGCAGGCTCAACCCGGCATCGCCTGATTTGACCGATGCGCAGGTGCATGCCCAATGGAAGGCAGAGCGGGCCGAGCTGGGTAAAAGCGACTTCATGCCTTTGTATTTGCAGCGGATTTTGGTGATCAGCTGCGTCTTCCGCAATGCCGAGGGGCTGCGCGTTCATTCTTTTGTCGACCGCGATGGCCAAAGCGAAGGCCGCATTGTCCAAACGTTTTTCAACACCATCGAAAAGCACGAACCTCAACTGGTCAGTTGGAATGGCAGCGGGTTTGACTTACCTGTGCTGCATTACCGTGGCTTGCAGCATGGCGTGGTCGCTGACAAATACTGGGACATGGGCGAGGGCGGCAACGCCAGTGACCGCGAGTTCAAGTGGAACAACTACATCTCGCGTTACCACCTGCGGCACCTGGACCTGATGGACTTGTTGGCCAAATACACGCCCAAAAACAACGCGCCCATGGACGCAATGGCCAAACTTTGCGGCTTTCCCGGCAAGTTGGGCATGGACGGCTCGCAAGTGCACGCGCAGTTTCTGGCCGGTAAAACCGAAGACATTCGGCGCTATTGCGAGACCGATGTGATGAACACCTATTTGCTGTATTGCCGCTTTCAGAAGATGCGCGGCGGCTTGACCGAGGCTGAATACGATCAGGAAATTCGCTTCGTCAAAGAAAATGTCAGCGCCTTGGCTGCGCAAGAACCTCATTGGCAGGAATATTTGCAAGCCTGGAACTGAGTTTTTCAACCCAAAGGGTGAGGCGTCACGCCAAGCCTGGCCCGACATGCTGAGACAATCGGGGCATGAGCGAACATGACCTACCCCTTTCCCCATCCCCTCTAGCAACAGAAAACCATTGCAGCCCCGACTTGCCAGAAGGCTGGTTGCGAGTCAACTCTTTGGACATGGATGCCCAGGGCATCGCCCGCAGGCCCGATGGCAAAGTGGTTTTTATTGAGGGTGCCTTGCCCTTTGAGGTGGTTTCGGTCCAGGTCGGACGCAAGAAAAGCAGCTTTGAGCACGGCATCGTGACCGAGATTCACCACGAATCGTCGCAACGCGTGCGGCCTGGCTGCCCCCACTTTGGTCTGCACACAGGCTCTTGCGGCGGCTGCAAAATGCAGCACCTGGAGGTCTCCGCCCAAGTGGCTATCAAGCAACGCGTGCTTGAAGACAACTTGTGGCATTTGGGCAAAGTCAAAGCTGAAACCATGCTGCGCCCCATTGAGGGGCCGACTTGGGGTTACCGTTACCGTGCCCGTTTGTCGGTGCGTTATGTGATCAAAAAGGGCGAAGTGCTGATTGGCTTTCACGAGCGCAAGAGCCGTTACATCGCTGACATGAAGGTGTGCCCGGTGTTGCCGCCCCATGTGAGTCGAATGTTGCTGCCGCTGCGTGCGCTGATCAGCCAAATGGAGGCCCGCGAAACCCTGCCTCAGCTGGAGTTGGCCTGCGGCGATGAGGTGACGGCTTTGGTTTTACGCCATCTAGAGCCCTTGAGCGAAGGCGACAAAACCTTGCTGCGCGCGTTTGCTGCTGAGCAGAATGTGCAATGGTGGTTGCAGCCCAAGGGGCCCGACACGGTGCAGCTGCTGGACGAGGGCGGCCCGCAGCTCAGTTACGGTCTGCCAGACTTTGGCATCACCATGCCCTTCAGGCCCACCGATTTCACCCAGGTCAACCCCTTCATCAACCGGGTTTTGGTGTCCCGTGCCTTGCGTTTGTTGAACGCACAAAAGCACGAACGCGTGATCGACTGGTTTTGCGGTCTGGGTAACTTCACTTTGCCCATCGCCACGCAAGCGGGGGAGGTGCTGGGCATTGAAGGTGCCGAGACGCTGGTCGCTCGATCCCGTGACAACCACGCCCGCAACCAGGCCAATCGCCCGCAAGGCCAGGCATTGGCGCCGACCCAATTTGTGGCCCGCAACCTGTTTGACATGACGCCCGAGATGCTGGTGGCCGATGGCACAGCCGATAAATGGCTGGTGGATCCACCGCGTGAAGGCGCTTTTGCCTTGAGCAAAGCACTGGCCGAGCTGAACGAGAACCGCGATTTGCGCCAAGGCTGGACGCCTCCTCAGCGGATTGTGTATGTGAGTTGCAACCCGGCGACCTTGGCCCGTGACGCGGATATTCTGGTGCACCGCGCGGGTTATCGCTGTGTGAATGCCGGGGTGATCAACATGTTTGCGCACACGGCGCACGTGGAAAGCATGGCGGTGTTCGAGCTGGCATGAGTCACTGGCCTACAAGCTTGCGCTGAGTTGCACCGCACCAACAACAAAGGCTCCCGAGGGAGCCTTTGTTTTGAGGGGGATATGACCGAGGTCAGTCGCGTTCGCCGCCCATGATGCCCAGCAAGGCCAGTAGGCTTTGGAACACGTTGAAGATGTCCAGGTACAAGGCCAAAGTGGCGCTGATGTAGTTGGTCTCGCCGCCGTCGATGATTTGCTTCAAGTCATACAACATGTAGGCACTAAAGATGCCAATGGCCATGACAGAGATCACCATCATGCCGACTGTGGAGCCGACAAAGACGTTAATGACGCCGCCGATCATGATGGCCAAGGCCCCCACAAACAGCCATTTGGACATGCCCGAAATGTCACGTTTGATGGTGCTGGCCAAGCTGGCCATGACAAAGAACACGCCCGCCGTGCCGGCAAAGGCGGTCATGATCAGGTCAGCGCCGTTTTTGAAACCCAGCACCATGGCGATCATGCGCGAGAGCATCAGGCCCATGAAGAAGGTGAATGCCAGCAACACGGGCACGCCCGCAGCCGAGTTTTTGGTCTTTTCGATGGCAAACATGAAGCCGAAGGCCCCTGCCATGAAAACCACCAGACCCACACCGCCGGAAAGCGAACGGGTGATGCCGGTGCTCACGCCCAGCCAGGCCCCCAAAACGGTGGGCAGCAAGCTCAAGGCCAGCAGCCAATACGTGTTGCGCAGAACGCGGTTGCGCGTCGCCAGATCGGTGCCGTGGCCCCAGTCGGTGGTGTTGAGTGTGCGAAGGTCGCTCATGAATGTCTCCTGTTCAAACCCTGATTTCAGGGCAATTGCATTGTAGGGTGAGGGTGGTTGGCATCAGCTTGCCCCCGTAATTTCCGGCAGATGATGGGGTTATCCAGGTGAAGCAGTTTTGCGCTGGGGGTGTGCAATCGGTCTGGCCTTGGCCGTGTATCCTTGCCGTCTTTCAACTCAGCCTCGCAAATACCCATGAAAACCCAAGCCACCCTCGAACTGTCCGATGTCAAAGCCATTGCTGCAGCGGCCGAAGCCGAAGCCCTTAAGAACAACTGGGCAGTCAGCATCGCCATTGTGGACGCGGGAGGCCATTTGTTGCACTTTGCCCGTCTGGATGGCGCAGCCCCTGTGTCCTCGCACATCGCCCCGGCCAAAGCCCACACGGCCGCTTTGGGTCGCCGCGAAACCAAAGGTTACGAAGACGTCATCAACGGTGGCCGCACCTCCTTTTTGTCTGCGCCCACGATCAAGGGCATGCTCGAAGGTGGCGTGCCGATCATGAAAGACGGTTTCTGCTTGGGCGCTGTGGGCGTGAGCGGCGTCAAAT
The DNA here is from genome assembly GCA_017986055.1 of Limnohabitans sp. Taxonomy (GTDB): domain Bacteria; phylum Pseudomonadota; class Gammaproteobacteria; order Burkholderiales; family Burkholderiaceae_C; genus Limnohabitans_A. The sequence continues at coordinate 16,073 of JAGNWH010000008.1, forward strand.
CGAATGAAGATGCCCAGATCGCCAAAGCAGGCATCGCAGCCATTGGCCTGTGACCGTTTGACCGGTTCAGACAGGCCCAGGCCTGTTTGAACGGATGTCAAAATGCAAAAAAGCCCGCTGAGCACAGCGGGCTTTTTCTATGGGGCGGCGCGATTACTTGGCGCTCAATACCCAAGCGGCCAGTTTCTTGGCTTCGGCCTCGTTGACCTGAGGATTGGCGGGCATGGGGATCGGGCCCCAGACGCCAGAGCCGCCTTTGATGATTTTGGCGGCCAGCTTGTCCACAGCCGCTTTGTCTGCTTTGTATTTGGCCGCAACATCTTTGTAGCTGGGACCCACCAATTTTTTGTCAACCGCATGGCAAGCCATGCAGTTTTTGGATGTGGCCAATGCCAAATCGGCCAAAGCGGGGGCTGCGCTGGCCACAGTCAGGGTCAGGGCAAGTACGATTTTTTTCATGTCGTTTCCTTGTGGAGTTGGATAAGGGGTCGATCAGTGGCCGTCAAGGCGCTGGACGGTGGAGTGTAGCCGGATCCCCTTGCTGTATAGAGGTCGACTTGTCTTGGCCTGATGCGCGACCCGGTCTATGGGTGTGGGCCATAATCCTGTGACTTTTTTCATGAATTCCTGACAGGAGCCTTTGATGCCCGCTTACCGTTCCAAGACATCCACTGCCGGCCGCAACATGGCGGGTGCCCGCTCTTTGTGGCGTGCCACGGGCATGAAGGACGATGATTTCAGCAAGCCGATCATCGCCATTGCCAACTCGTTCACCCAGTTTGTCCCGGGCCATGTGCATTTGAAGGATTTGGGCCAGCTGGTGGCGCGTGAGATCGAAGCAGCAGGCGGTGTGGCCAAAGAGTTCAACACCATTGCCGTGGACGACGGCATTGCCATGGGCCACGACGGCATGCTTTATTCGCTGCCCAGCCGCGACATCATTGCCGATTCGGTCGAGTACATGGTCAACGCGCATTGTGCCGATGCGATCGTCTGCATCTCCAACTGCGACAAGATCACCCCCGGCATGCTGATGGCCGCCATGCGCTTGAACATCCCCGTGATCTTCGTGTCGGGTGGCCCGATGGAAGCGGGCAAAGTGCGCCTGGCCAACCCACAGACGCAGGTCATGGAATTCAAGAAGCTCGACCTGATCGACGCCATGGTGATGGCGGCCGATGACAAAGTGAGCGATGCCGATTTGGCCGAAGTCGAGCGCTCGGCTTGCCCGACCTGCGGTTCGTGCTCGGGCATGTTTACCGCCAACTCGATGAACTGCTTGGCCGAAGCGCTGGGCTTGGCCCTGCCGGGCAACGGCACGGTGTTGGCCACACACGCCGATCGCGAAGAGCTGTTCAAGCAAGCGGGCCGCACGATTGTCGATTTGTGCAAACGCTATTACGAGCAAGAGGACGCCTCGGTCTTGCCGCGCTCCATGGGTTTCAAAGCGTTTGAAAACGCCATTGCCCTGGACATCGCGATGGGGGGCTCCACCAACACCATCCTGCACATCCTGGCGATTGCCCAGGAAGCTGAAATTGAATTCACCATGGCCGACATCGACCGCATGTCGAAAATCGTGCCCCAGCTGTGCAAGGTCGCACCCAACACCAACAAATACCACATCGAAGACGTGCACCGCGCGGGCGGCATCATGGGTATCTTGGGCGAGTTGGACCGTGCCGGCAAGCTGCACACCGATGTGGGCACTGTGCTGGGCAAGACGATGAAGGAAGTCTTGGACGAATGGGACATTGCACGCAACCCCAGCGAGGCGGTCAAAAAGTTTTACATGGCCGGCCCAGCAGGCATCCCGACTCAGGTGGCTTTCAGCCAGAACACCCGTTGGCCGAGTCTGGACACCGACCGTGCCGAAGGCTGCATCCGTTCATTGCCCCATGCGTTCAACCAAGAAGGCGGCTTGGCTGTGTTGCGCGGCAACATCGCGCTGGACGGTTGCGTGGTCAAGACCGCGGGTGTGGACGACAGCCTGATGGTGTTTGAAGGCCCCGCCCATGTGGTGGAGTCGCAAGACGAAGCGGTTGAAAACATCTTGAGCGACAAGGTCAAGGCGGGCGACATCGTGGTGGTGCGCTACGAAGGCCCCAAAGGCGGCCCTGGCATGCAAGAAATGCTGTATCCCACCAGCTACATCAAGTCCAAAGGTCTGGGCAAAGCCTGTGCCTTGCTGACCGATGGCCGCTTTTCGGGCGGTACATCGGGTTTGTCGATCGGCCATTGCTCTCCCGAAGCAGCAGCGGGCGGCACCATTGGCTTGGTCAAAAACGGCGACCGCATCCGCATCGACATCCCGAACCGCAGCATCAACGTGCTGGTGAGCGATGAAGAACTGGCCAAGCGCCGTGTCGAGCAAGACCAGTTGGGTTGGAAGCCCGCGCTGCCACGCCCGCGCAAAATCTCGGCGGCGCTCAAAGCCTATGCCTTACTGGCCACATCGGCTGACAAAGGTGCTGTGCGCGACTTGTCGCTGCTCGATTGATACAGCCCCGCGGCATGACCGGCGATTGGTCTGTCATGCCGCATCTGCGCAAACCCCATGCTGATTCACCCTCAAATTGACCCTGTCGCCCTGCAGTTGGGGCCATTGGCCGTGCATTGGTATGGCTTGACTTACTTGGCAGCTTTCGGCCTGTTTTACTGGCTGGGCACGCGTCGTCTGGGGCATCTGCCCTTCAAAAACCTGTCGCAATGGCAAAAGCGTGACATCGAAGACATCCTGTTTTTGGGGGTGTTGGGCGTCATCCTCGGTGGGCGTATTGGCTATTGCCTGTTTTACAAACCGGCTTATTACCTGGCCAACCCGCTGGAGGTTTTTGCGGTCTGGCAAGGCGGGATGAGTTTTCATGGCGGCATGCTGGGCGTGATCGCTGCCATGCTGTGGTTTGCGTTCTCGCGTAAAAGGCCGTTTTTGCAGGTCATGGACTTGGTGGCACCTTGCGTGCCCACAGGACTTGCCGCTGGCCGAGTCGGTAATTTCATCAATGGGGAACTGTGGGGCCGGGTGGCCGACCCGTCCTTGCCTTGGTCCATGCTGTTTCGCGGCGCGGGCGATGCGCCGCGCCACCCCTCGCAGATCTACCAGTTCCTGATGGAAGGGCTGTTGTTGTTTGTGCTGCTGTGGCTTTATGCCCGCAAGCCGCGCCAGCAAGGGCAGGTGGCGGCTGCTTTCTTGTTCGGCTATGGCGTGTTTCGCTTCGTGGCTGAATACTTCCGCGAACCCGATGCCCATCTGGGCCTCTTGAGCCTGGGCATGAGCATGGGACAGTGGCTGTGTGTGCCCATGATTTTGGGTGGCGCTGTCTTGTGGCTGTGGTGCGATCGCCGGGCGGCCTGAGGGCTCAGTGCCAAGCGGTTTTCAGCGGTCCAGTGCCAGGACCGTGCTTTCCTTGATTTCTTCCATCACCACATAGCTGTTCGACTGCGCGGGTACCGGGATCTTGTCCAGGATATCGCCCAGCAGTTGACGGTAATCGCTCATGGCCCGCAGCCGCGCCTTGACCAGGTAGTCAAAGCTGCCCGAGACCAAGTGACATTCAAGCACCTCGGGCATCAGGCCCACCTCGCGCCGCACGGTCTCAAACACTTGGGGTGATTTTTGTGACAGCGTGATCTCGATGAACACCAACAAGGGTTTGCCCAGTTGCACCGCGTCCACCCGCGCGTGGTAACCGGTGATCAGGCCTTGACGTTCGAGCCGCTTGATGCGCTCTGAACAAGGCGAGGTGGACAGGCCCACCTGTTCACCCACTTCGGTGACCGACATGCGGCCATGGCGTTGCAGCAGGTCGAGGATTTTGAGGTCGGTGCGGTCGGGTTCAGACATTGTGTTGTGAAGACCTGCAATCAGGCCAGTTTCGCAGTTGATTTTGCTGATATTAAACACTAAATCAGAAATTAATTCTGTCTTCAATCCATACCATCACCAGATCTCAAGTCAATAGCGAGGCTGACATGAAAGTTGTGGTGTTGGGTGGTGGCGTGATCGGGGTGAGCACCGCTTGGGCGCTGCTGCGCCAAGGGGCAGAGGTCACCCTGGTGGACCGGCAGAATGGCGTGGCGATGGAGACCAGCTTTGCCAACGCGGGCCAAGTCTCGCCGGGCTATTCAACGCCGTGGGCGGCTCCGGGCATCCCGCTCAAAGCCCTGAAATGGCTGTTTCAGGCCCATTCGCCACTGGCCATCCGACCCGATGGCAGCCTGTTTCAGATGCGCTGGATGGTGGCCATGCTGGCCAATTGTTCGTCCAGTCGCTATGCCATTAACAAGGAGCGCATGATGCGCCTGTCCGAGTACAGCCGCGATTGCTTGCGGGCCTGGCGCGCCGAAACCGGCATTGACTACGATGCCCGCAGCCAAGGCACGTTGCAGCTGTTTCGCAGTCAGGCCCAATTGGATGCCGCTGCCCGCGATGTGGCTGTGTTGCAGGAATGCGGCGTGCCCTTTGAGCTCTTGGATGCTGCTGGGGTGATCGCTGCCGAACCGGCCTTGGCATTCGCCAACGCGCCCATCAGCGGCGGTCTACGCCTGCCCAATGACGAAACCGGCGATTGTCATTTGTTCACCCGCCAGTTGGCACAACGGGCCTGTGCTCAGGGCATGACGCTGCGCAGCGCTTGCACCGTGCAGGCGCTGGAGGGCGATGGTCAGCGCATGACAGGGGTTCGCCTGGCCAGTGTGGATGGCGGCGGGTCTGAATTGTTGCAAGCCGACGTGGTGGTGTTGGCCGCCGGCAGTTATTCGCGTGATTTGCTGCTCCCGCTGGGGCTGGACATTCCGGTTTATCCGGTCAAAGGCTACTCTCTGACCATGCCGCTGCGCGATACCTCGCTGGCCCCGCAGTCCACCGTGCTGGACGAGACTTACAAAATTGCATTGACCCGTTTGGGCGATCGCCTGCGTGTGGGCGGCATGGCCGAGTTGGCTGGTTTTGACCTGAGTCTGAACCCCAAACGCCGCGCCACGCTGGAGAAGGTCACGCGCGAACTGTTCCCAGGCGGTGATCTGAGCCAAGCCCAGTTCTGGACCGGGCTGCGTCCGATGACGCCGGATGGCACACCGCTGGTGGGTGCAACGCCGCTGCGTGGGCTTTACCTCAACACCGGTCACGGCACCTTGGGCTGGACCATGGCTTGCGGCAGTGCACAGCTGCTGGCCGATCAGATCTCGGGGCGCCAGCCGGCCATCCGCACCGACGGGCTCGACATGGGGCGCTACGGTGCACGCTGAGCACAAGCCACGCGGGCTGGCTCGGTTGAGCGCCTTCAAGCTGGCCGTCAGTGCCGTTCGATGTGACCCATTTGGATGGTTCGCAGCAAGGGGCCGTGAAACTGCGGGGCCTGAGGCAGCATTCACTGCTTTAACGGTTTTATCGGCTTTGGATCAGGGTAAGTCCTGAGGCTTAAAAGTGTGGCGTTTCGCCGACATGGTTCGTCGGATTGCTTGTAATTACCCATAATTACCGGAAATTACAGAAAGGCACTGATGGCCGGACACGTCAACTCCATGCATGACCAAGCGGCGCAGCAACTGCGCGACCTGATCTTTGGTGGTGAGCTGTCGCCGGGTGCCTTTGTGGACGAAACCCGGCTGTGTGAGCAGCTGGCCATTTCGCGAACCCCGCTGAGAGAGGCCCTCAAGGTGCTGACGGCCGAAGGTCTGATCCGTCACGAGCCCCGGCGCGGCTGTTTTGTCAACCAAGTCACCGAGCAGGATCTGGACGAGATCTTTCCGGTCATTGCCTTGCTTGAAGGACGCTGCGCCTTCGAGGCAACGCAGCAGGCCAGCGACGCCGACATTGCCACGCTCGAAGAGCTGCACCAGCAGCTTGAAGACAGCGCGGCACAAGGCTTGATCCCCCAGTACTACGCGGCCAACTACGCGATCCATGAGGCCATCATCGCCATGGCGGGCAACAAATGGCTGGCCCAGGTGATCGGCGATTTGCGCAAGATCCTCAAGCTGGCCCGTTTGCAACAGCTCAATGCGCCGGGGCGTTTGAGCCAGTCTCTCGAAGAGCACATGGCAATTTTTGCAGCCCTCAAAGCACGGGACGCCGAAGGGGCCGACGCGGCCATGCGCATCCATTTGACGAGACAGCGCGAGGCTTTGCGCTTGCTCGCCCGCCAGAGCAAAAGCCGCATCAGCGCCGCCAACACAGAACACGACAAGCACGGGGTTTCAACATGAACACATCTGAGTGGATCGGCCGAACGGTGGCGGGTTGGCTGCCTGCAGGCAAGCGCCAAGGTGCCAGCAAGGCACCAACGACTGACAACAAGCCAGAAAGCCGCACGACCAAGCCCGCAGTCGGCAAGGAAGCGCTTGTTCGCTCCTCACGCGAGCGGCTCAATGCCACTTTGCGCCAAAAAGAAGAGGCTTTGTCGCCCCGCGTTTTGCGCCGAACCTTGATCGAGTTACAGGCGATCGTGGACCCCAGTGTCAGCGAGGTCGAAGGCGGCAAACGGGCGCGGGGTGTGGCCCAGTGGTACAGCAAGGCCACGCCCGAGCAGCGGGAGGACTGCTGGCTGCTGATGAGCGAGCAGTTTGCGCCAGATGCAAGCAAGGTCAAGGCTGCGCGTGAGCAGTACGAAGCGGCCGTGGGTACACCCGACGAAGGTGTTGCCGAGATCCGTTTGCGCAAGGCCCTGGTGTCGCCACGGACCCGTTTGCTTCAACGTTTTGCGGTTTTCCCCGAAGGCATGCGTTTTCTGGTGGATCTGCGGGCGCAACTGCTGCCCGTGCTCAAAGGCAATAAGCGGCTTTTGGCCCTTGAGGCCGAGTTGGAAAACCTGTTCACCACTTGGTTCGATGTGGCGTTTTTGGAGTTGCGCCGCATCAGCTGGGATTCGCCTGCCAGTCTGGTCGAAAAACTGATCAAGTACGAAGCGGTGCACGACATCAAGAGCTGGGGCGACGTCAAGAATCGGCTTGATTCAGACCGCCGTTGCTACGGATTCTTCCACCCACGCTTGCCCGATGAACCGCTGATTTTTGTGGAAGTCGCGTTCATGGACGAGATGGCCTCCAGCATCAGCCCGCTGCTGGACGAGTCGGCGGCGGCGGTTGATCTGAGTCGCGCCACGACAGCCATTTTTTATTCCATCAGCAACACACAGACGGGCTTGAAAGGGGTGAGCTTTGGCGACTCCCTGATCAAGCGGGTGGTGGAAACTTTGCGGGCAGATTTTCCCAAACTCAAAGTCTTTGCCACTTTGTCACCCATTCCCGGATTGCGCTCCTGGCTCACGAAAAACGCTGCCCGCATGTTGGATCAGACACCGGAAAAAATGCGAGGCCAGTTGGGTCTTGCTGTCGGATTCGAGCCGCCAACCGCCGCGCATGTGCTGTCTGCCCTTGACACGGTGGTCACACTGGATGACCGCTCAGCGCTGCGTCAATGGTTACTGGCTTGTGCTGCGCAATACCTGGGCAAGGAGCTGACCGATGATCGGCCTACCGATCCTGTGGCCCGCTTCCACTTGGGCAATGGTGCCAGAGTGGAACACATTCACTGGGGGGCCGATTTGTCGACCAAAGGGCTCAAACAATCCTGGGGTTTGATGGTCAATTATTTGTACGACTTGCGCAAAATTGACAAGCACCGTCAAATGCTGGCGACTGGTAAGGCCCCTGTGTCCAGTGATGTAGACAAGCTGTTTTTGTGACAAAAAGACCCGCTTCCATTTTTATAACCGAGGAGACAAACCCATGAAAAAATCCATTCACACCTGCAGCGACCGCCGCGATTGGCTCAAGTGGGGCCTTGCGGCATCTGCCAGTGCTGCCATGCCCACTTGGGCGCAATCGGCTTGGCCCACCAAACCTGTCACGATGGTGGTGCCTTTCCCCGCCGGTGGCGGCACCGACGCTTTTGCGCGGCCCATGTCGGCTCAATTTTCCAGGCTGACTGGCAAACAGTTGATCGTCGACAACCGGGGTGGCGCAGGGGGCACCTTGGGGGCCGGTATTGCGGCCAAGGCGACACCCGACGGCTACACCTTGTTCATGGGTGCCGTTCACCACACCATTGCGCCCAGCATGTACCCCAAGCTGGACTACGACCTCGAACGCGACTTGATTCCATTGATCCAGGTGGCCAGCGTGCCCCAAGTGCTGGTGGTCAACCCCAAGAAGGTTCAAGCGGCCGACTTCAAAGCCTTTTTGGATTTTGTCAAAAAGAACCCTGGCCGTCTGAATTACGGCTCAGCCGGGGGCGGCACCTCGCACCATTTGGCGGGCGAGTTGTTCAAGCTGCAAACCAACACCTTCATCACCCACATTCCTTATCGCGGTGCAGGCCCGGCCTTGCAAGACCTGATTGCGGGCAACGTGGACATGATGTTTGACGGCTTGGGCTCTTCGGCTGCGCACATCAAGGGCGGCCGCATCAAGGCCATGATGGTGTCTGGCAGCAAGCGCAACCCGGCTTTCCCGGATGTGCCTTGCTCCGCCGAGTTGGGTTTGCCCGATTACACCGTGTCAACTTGGTATGGCGTGTGGGCCCCAAAAGGCACGCCCGCTGATGCCCAAGCAAGGGCCATTGAAGAAATTCGACGCGCTTGCCTGACCGACGAAGCCAAAGCCGTGTGGGCGGGGCAGGGGGCCGAATTTCCCAACCTGACCACGACCCAATTTGATGCCTTCATCAAAAAAGAGCTGGCCAAGTGGTCGCAGGTGGTCAAGGCCTCCGGGGCCAAACTGGACTGATTTTTTAACGCACCTTTAACAACCTGGCCATCCGGGTTGTGCCCGCTTTTTCAATGTTTTGATCTGATGTCATGAGCAATCACAATCTCTTTTCTGCCCTGCGGGCCGCTTTTCCGACAGACCTGACAGCGGTGGCAGTCGAAACCGATGAAGGCCTGAGCTACAGCTGGCAAGACCTCGACCGCGCCACGGCCATGATGGCCAACTTGCTGCAATCGCTCAACTTGCCAGAGGGCAGTCGGGTGGCCGTGCAGGTCGAAAAATCGGTTGAGGCCATGATCTTGTACTTGGCTACTTTGCGCGCCGGGTATGTGTTTTTGCCGCTGAACACTGCTTACCAAAGTGCCGAGATTGAGTATTTCATTGGCAACGCCGAGCCTGCGGTGGTGGTCTGCAGCGGTGCTCATTTTGGTTGGGTCAGCAAGATCGCGTTCAAGGCGGGCACACAGCATGTCTTCACCCTCAACGAAGACCGCACGGGCAGTTTGCTCGACCGTGCTGCGCGCCACAGCGACCAGCACAAACCCGTGGTGCGCCAAGCCGATGACTTGGCCGCCATCCTCTACACCAGTGGCACAACTGGTCGCAGCAAAGGCGCGATGCTCACGCACGGCAACATGCTCAGCAATGCGCTCACCCTCAAGGATTATTGGGGCTGGACGAAGACCGGGGGGCCAGAAGGCCGAGGCGATGTGTTGATCCACGCGCTGCCGATTTTTCATGTGCACGGCTTGTTTGTGGCCATTCACGGTGCACTGATCAACGGCAGCAAGATGATCTGGATGGCCAAATTCGATCCCCAGCGAGCCATCGCCAACATGGCGAAGGCCACCGTGTTCATGGGCGTGCCGACACTGTATGTGCGAATGTTGGCCGAAGCTTCGCTGAACAAGGCGGCTGTCAAGAACATGCGCTTGTTTGTTGCAGGCTCCGCGCCCTTGCTGATCGAGACGTTCACCGAATGGCAAACGCGCACGGGTCACACCATATTGGAGCGCTACGGCATGAGCGAAACGGCCATGCTGACCTCCAACCCCTATGCGGCTGACGATCGGTATGCCAAACAGTCAGAGCGGCGAGGCGGCACGGTGGGCTTTCCATTGCCCGATGTGTCTTTGCGTGTGCGCGGAGAAAACGAGCAAAACATGCCTGTGGGCGAGATTGGCGATATTCAGGTCAGGGGCCCCAATGTGTTCAAGGGCTATTGGCGCATGCCCGAAAAAACCGCCGAAGAGTTCACGGGCGACGGTTATTTCAAAACCGGCGATGTGGGCAAGGTCGACGAACGAGGCTATGTGACGATCGTGGGGCGAAGCAAAGACCTGATCATCAGCGGAGGCTACAACGTGTACCCGGCCGAAATTGAGGGCTACATCAATGAAATGCCCGGTGTGACTGAGAGCGCGGTGGTGGGCGTGCCGCACCCGGACTTTGGCGAGGTGGGCGTGGCGGTGCTCATTGCCAAATCCGGTGCCGATCTTCAGCCTGATGCGATCGTGGCCGAGCTCAAGGCCAAGCTGGCCAACTTCAAGATTCCCAAGCGCTGTTTTGTGGTGGCCGAGTTGCCACGAAACACCATGGGCAAGGTGCAAAAGAACCTGCTGCGTGAACAATACAAGACCTTGTTCACAAGCTGATCTGTGCTTTGGGCGTGCTTGTCAAGCCAGCCCAAAGTCCAAGCCTGTTCAAGTGGCAGCGGTGCCTGAAATCAGCGCAAAACCAGCACCGGTGTGTGAGAGTGCGTCAAGACCTGTTGGGTTTCGCTGCCCAGCAGCAAGCGTTTGATGCCTTTGCGACCATGCGAAGCCATGACGATCAGGTCGGCATTTTGCTTTTTAGCAGCGGCAATGATGGCGTCCGAAACAACATCGGATTTGACAGTGACCACTTTGGTTTCTACGCCTTTGGCTTTGGCTGCTTTTTCCACGGCAGCCAATTGCACACGGGCTGATTCAGTCCACTGCGTTTCAACGCGCGAGATCTCATCTGCCGACAGGGGAATGCTGCCCTCAAAATAGGCTTGAGGGTAACGCGGCACCACCTTGAGCGCGACCAATTCCGCGCCACAAGTCGCGGCCAACGCAATGGCGCTGGCAACGGCTTTTTTAGACAAGGCAGAACCATCGGTGGCCACGAGAATGCGTTTGTACATGAAGTGCTCCTGAGGGTTGTAAAACCCCAGCTTAAAAGACCTCCGTCCCTCATCAATTGATGCACATCAAGCTTTGTTCGCTGCCGATGTCGTATCGTTGGAACATGACTCAAGTCAATGTTTTGCCCGACATGCCCGATGCGCCTGCTGACTTCTTGGCTGGGCAGGCGGCGTTGCCTATGCAAGGCGCAGACCGCTTGACGCTCTTGGACGATCCGCAGGAATGGGCGGCTTTCAGCTTGCCTGAACAAGACAGCTCCGGATGCTGGAGTTCGAGTGTGGTGTTCGAGGGCATGCACTGCGCAGCCTGTGCCATCACGCTCGAAGATGCCTTGCGTGCCGTGCCTGGTGTTGCCTCGGTGCAAATCAGTTCAGCCAGCCACCGTGCAAGGGTGGTGTGGTCGCCAGAGCAAACACGACCCTCTGAGTGGATGCAATCTGTGGAACGGTTTGGCTACAAGGCCATTCCCGCCAACGATGCCCATGCCCATGAACGACGCCGCCAAGAGGCGCGTCGCATGGTGTGGCGCTTGTCGGTGGCGGCCATGTGCATGATGCAGGTCATGATGTACGCCACCCCGGCTTATTTGTCACAACCGGGTGAGATATCGGCCGAATCCATGCATTTGCTGCGCTGGGCTTCGTGGGTGCTTTCATTGCCTGTGGTCTTTTTTTCGTGCGCGCCGTTTTTTGCCAGTGCCTGGCGCGATTTGCGCGAGCGTCAGGTCAGCATGGACTTGCCTGTGGCTTTGGGCATGGTGGTGACTTTTGTGGTCAGCAGCTTGGGTACTTTTGAACCGAACGGCCCATTTGGTGCTGAAGTCTATTTCGACTCACTGACCATGTTTGTTTTCTTTTTGCTGTTGGGGCGCTGGCTGGAACTGCGTTTGCGTGACCGCACGGCAGGGGCTCTGGAAGCCGTGCTCAACCGTCTGCCCGACAGTGTCCGCAAACGACAGCCCAATGGCACATGGGCGCTCATTTCAATCAGGCGTCTGGCGGTCGGTGATGTGATTGAGGTCTTGCCCGGGGAAGCCTTTGCGGGCGATGGACGCGTGTTGTCCGGACAGACCCAAGTGGACGAAGCTTTGCTGACCGGTGAGTCCTTGCCCCTGACTCGGCAAGCCGGTGACCGCGTCATTGCGGGCAGCCACAACCTGAGCGGAACCCTGGAAGTCCAGATTGAGCAGGTGGGTGCCTCTACCCGCTACGCCCAAATTGTGGCTTTGATGGAAAGCGCGTCGGTGTCCAAACCGGCCATGGCTTTGTTGGTAGATCGCTGGGCCAAGCCTTTTTTGGTGGCTGTGTTGCTGGCATCCCTGGGCTCGGCCATTTACTGGTGGCCCACCGATCCGGCGCGTGCCTTGATGGTGGCAGTGGCGGTGCTGATCGTGACCTGTCCGTGCGCCTTGTCACTGGCTACCCCAGCGGCGATGCTGGCCACAGCAGGGGCACTGGCCCGCAGCGGCGTATTGGTCCGTAGGCTAGAGGCTTTGCAAAATCTGGCCAGCATCGACACCGTCATTTTTGACAAAACAGGCACCTTAACCCGTGACGCGCTCCAGGTTGTGCGCACCCACACCCGTTCAGGTGTCCGGCCTGAACAGGCGCTGGCCTGGGCATCGAGTTTGGCCCGGCACTCTTTGCACCCGGTATCCCGTGCACTGTGGTCTGAGGCCAGGCAACAAGCAGAGGCAGCAGGTGAATTGCCCGCATTGGAGGCTTTACTTGCCCAAAAAGTCTCTGAGCAAGCCGGGCAGGGCGTTTGTGGTCTGTTGTGCAGCAACGGCGGTGCTGCGGTGTCATTGCGGCTGGGTTCGGCTGCTTTTTGCCAAGCCCCAGTTTTTAACGGCCACCATTTGCAAGTCAGCTTGGCCGACGATTCGGGCTGGCTGGCCACATTTGAATTGGCAGAAGAGGTGCGATCTGAAGCCGCTGGCGTTGTTCAGGCATTGAAAGAAATGGGTCTGACGCTCAAGATCTTGTCGGGTGATGGTCAAGCCGCCGTGACGCAGGTGGCCCAATCGGTCGGCATTGCCGATGCCCAAGGCGGTTGCAATCCGCAAGACAAATTGCAGGCACTCAAAGTCTGGCAGGCGCAAGGCCACAAAGTGGCCATGGTCGGCGATGGTTTGAACGATGGCCCGGTCTTGGCGGGTGCCGATGTGTCGTTTGCGCTGGGCCAAGCTTTGCCATTGGCGCAGTCGAAAGCTGATTTTGTACTGATGGGCGGGCAGTTGGGTGTTTTGGTGAGCACGGTGTTGCGCAGCCGTCATACCTTGCGCGTGGTCAAACAGAATCTCGTTTGGGCCGCCTTTTACAACGCGGCCTGTGTGCCTTTGGCTTTGATGGGCTTGTTGCCTGCCTGGGCGGCGGGTTTGGGCATGGCACTCAGTTCCCTGCTGGTGGTGTTAAATGCACTGCGTTTGGCGCAAGGATTGAGCCCTGTTCCAGCGCTTCAATCAAACACATCGCAGACATCGCCCACATGAGGAAAGCACGATGGACATTCTTTATTTATTGATCCCTTTGTCGGTTGCTTTGGTGTTTTTCATCCTGGCGGGCCTCTGGTGGGCCATTCACAGAGGCCAATTTGAGGATATTGAGGCCGAAGGCGAGCGGATTTTGCGCAACGATTGATTTTGATCAAGTGTTTCAGGTGTACACCGGGTCAAACTCTCAAGCAGTTTTTAAAAAAGAAGAGGTGAAAATGAAATTTGCCAATATGCAGGCGACTTCGTACAACGACACCGTTGTGCGCCAGTTCGCCATCATGACGGTGGTTTGGGGTGTGGTGGGCATGCTGGTTGGCGTGATCATCGCGGCCCAGCTGGCCTGGCCCGAGCTGAATTTGGGCATTCCATGGCTCAGCTATGGCCGCTTGCGCCCCTTGCACACCAATGCGGTTATTTTTGCGTTTGGCGGTTGCGGCTTGTTTGCGTCGGCTTATTACGTCGTGCAGCGCACTTGCAACGTCCGTTTGTT